>NZ_JAVRFL010000003.1:0-305520 GCF_031845925.1 Micromonospora reichwaldensis
CCGCCGCCACCCCCCTCCTGCCCGCCCTGTCCCGCCTGCTCGACGAACAGCCGGACCTCGCCCTCACCCTCGCCGGCACCCCGTTCACCGTGGCTGAGCTCGATGCCGCGTCGCGTCGCCTCGCCGGGTTCCTCGCCGACCGCGTCGCTCCCGGCGACCGGGTCGTCGTCCTCGCCCGCAACGGCCGCCTGGCCCTGCTCGCCTGGTGGGCGACGACGCTCCGCGGCGGTTTCGTCGTCCCGCTCAACACGAGCAACCGCGGCCCCGTACTGGCCCACCAGGTGCGCGACGCCGACCCGGTCGCGATGATCATCGAGGACGAGTTCGTGCCCGTCCTCGACGACGCCCTCGCCGGCACGGGGCTACGGGCGCCGGTCCTCGTCGGCGCCCCCGCGGGCGGCCGGCCCTCCTCGGGCCCGGTGCCCGCCTGGGCCACCGAGGTCGTCGACTTCGACGCCGCCGTCGCCGAGGGCGCGGCGGTGCCGACCACCCCGGACCTCGACGCGTACGCCACCAGCCACCTCATCTACACGGCCGGCACGACCGGACCGTCCAAGGCGTGCCTGGTCAGCCACGGCTACGTGGCGAACATGGCCCGCCAGATGCGCGAGAACCTCGAGCGCCACCCCGGTGACGTCCTCTGGTCGGCGATGCCGCTGTTCCACATGGCCGCCGTCGGGCACGTCATGGGCTCGCTCCAGCTCGGTTCGGCCATGGACGTCGCGCGGCGCTTCTCGGTCAGTGGCTTCTGGGACGAGATCCTGCGCTCCCGCGCGACGATGGCCGCGCTCATGGGCTCGATGCTGCCGATGATCGGCGGCGCCCCCGAGTCCGAGGCCGCCCGCAGGGCCTTCGGCCAGCTGCGCGTGGTGTCCGGCTCGCCGGTCACCGCCGACCTCGCCGCCCGCTGGACCGAGCGGTTCGGCGTCGAGCGGGTCGGCTCGGGCGCTTACGGCCTGACCGAGGCCAGCCTGATCACGCTCACCCCGCCGGGAGGCTACCGCGCCGGGGCCGCCGGCAAGGTCAACGACTCCTTCGAGGTACGCATCGTCGACGAGCACGACAACCCGCTGCCCGTCGGCGCGGTCGGCGAGATCGTCGCCCGCCCCACCCGCCCGGCGATCATGTTCAACGGCTACTGGCGGCAGCCGGAGAAGACCCTGGAGGTCTTCCGGGGCCTGTGGTTCCACTGCGGCGACTACGGCCGTCTCGACGAGGACGGCTACCTCTACTTCGTCGACCGCGGCAAGGACTACCTGCGCCGCGGCGGCGAGAACATCTCCAGCTTCGAGATCGAGGGCATCGTCGCCGCCCACCCGGCCGTCGGCGAGGTCGCCGTCCACGCGGTCCCCTCCCCGCTGGCCGAGGACGACCTCAAGGTGACGGTCGTGCCGGCGCCCGGCGCGCGGATCGACCCCGCGGAGCTCTTCGAGTGGCTGCACCCACGGCTTCCGCGGTATGCCGTCCCCTCCCACATCGAGGTCCGCGCCGAGCTGCCCAAGAACGCCGTCGGCCGGGTCCTCAAGCGGGTCCTGCGCGAGGAGGGCGTGACCCCGCGGACCTGGAGCACGGACCCCCGCGCCGTGACCCGCACCCCGGTCCCGGCGAGCGCCGGGGAGCAGGCGTGAGTGTCGACCCCGGCCCGGTCACCGGCCCGCGGTCCGCGGGGCCGCTGGCCGGGCTGCGCCTGGTCGAGCTCGGCGGGCAGGGGCCGGTGCCGTTCGCGACGATGATGCTCGCCGACCTCGGTGCGCAGGTCGTGCGGGTGGACCCGCCCGGCGAGCCCGACCGGCGGGAGCGCGCGCGGGTCAACGCGATCGACCGCGGCCGTACGACTGTCACGCTCGACCTGAAGTCGGAGGCCGACCGGCTGCTCGTGCACCGGCTGCTCGCCGACGCGGACGTGCTGCTCGACCCGTTCCGTCCCGGGGTGCTGGAACGTCTCGGCCTGGACCCGGCCGAGCTCACCGGGCGGTACCCGCGCCTCGTCGTGGCGCGGATGACCGGCTGGGGCCAGGACGGTCCCCTCGCCTCGGCCGCCGGGCACGACCTCAACTACATCGCCGTCTCCGGGGTGCTCGACACGATCGGCCTGCCCGGGCACGGCCCCGTCGTGCCGCCGATGTACCTGGCCGACTTCGCCGGCGGCGGCATGGTGCTGGCCTTCGGCGTCCTGGCCGCCCTGCACGAGCGCGTCACCTCCGGGCGCGGGCAGGTCGTGGACTCCTCGATGCTCGAGGGCAGCGGGCTGCTCACCGTCGTCATCCGCTCGATGCTCGGGCGGGGCGCCTGGAACCTCACCCGTGGGACGAACTACCTCGACGGCGGGGCGCACTTCTACCGGGTGTACCGCACCGCCGACGACAGGTTCATGTCCGTCGCGGCCATCGAGGCGAAGTTCTACCGCGCGTTCCTGCTCACGCTCGGCCTCGATCCGGAGGACGGGCCGGGGCAGTTCGACGAGTCGGGGTGGGCCGGCTGGGCCGAGCGGATCGGGCCGGTCTTCGCCGGACGCACCCGGCAGGAGTGGACCGGCCTCTTCGAGGGCGTCGACGCGTGCGTACACCCGGTGCTGGACGTCGCCGAGTCGGCCGGGCACCCGCAGGTGCGGGCCCGGCGCGCCGTCGTCGAGGTCGAGGGGGTCGCCCAGCCGGCCCCGGTGCCCCGCTTCTCGCGGACGCCCGCCGGGATCCCGCGGGCCCCCCGGCGCCGGGGTGAGGACACCGACCGGGTGCGCTCGGCGCTCGCCGAGGCCAGCCCGTGGGAAGCCCTGTCCAGGCCTTGACCTGCGTCACACCCCACCCTACGATCTCGACCAAGCGCTTGCTTGTTGCCGCTGGTCCGCATTCGACGACGAACGAGACGGAGCGACGTCAATGACGACTCAGACTTCGGTGGCCCGGACCTCGGGGCCCGCCGTCTTCGGCGACATCGTGCGCGGGCGTACGGGTGACGACCAACCGGGCCTCCTCTTCGAGGGCCGCACCATCACGTGGGGCCAGGTCGTGCAGGAGGCCGCCGACCGGGCCGCCGCCCTGGCCGAGGTGCCCCGGCCCGAGGGCAGGCCGCTGCACCTGGGGGTGCTCCTGGAGAACACCCCCGACCACGTGTACTGGATCTGCGCGGCGGCGCTGTCCGGCGCCACCGTCGTCGGGATCAACCCGACCCGACGCGGCGCCGAGCTGGCCCACGACGTGCGGCACACCGACTGCGACCTGCTCATCACCGAGGACCGCCTCGCCGGCCTCGTCGACGGGCTCGACCTGGGCATCCCCGCCGAGCAGGTGCGCAACACCGACTCCCCGGAGTACGCCGCCTGGCTGGCCCGGCACGCCGGCGCGCCGGTGCCCACCGACGCGGTCGACCCCGGCGCCAACCTGCTGCTCATGTTCTCCTCGGGCTCGACCGGGGCCCCGAAGGCGGTCATCTGCTCGCACGGGCGCCTCGCCGCGGTCTCCGAGGCGCTGCTGGCCCGCACCGAGCTGACCCGCGACTCGGTCAGCTACCTGTCGATGCCGCTGTTCCACGGCAACGCCGTCATGCTCAACCTCGGGCCCGCCATGGTCTGCGGCGCGACGATCTGCATGGTCCGCAAGTTCTCCGCGTCCGGCTTCGTACGCGACGTGCACGAGCACGGCGTCACCTACTTCAACTACGTCGGCCGGGCCCTCGCCTACGTCCTGGCCCAGCCGGTCGACCCGCGCGACGCGACGAGCACGCTGCGGCGCGCCGTCGGCACCGAGGCCTCGGCCACTGACATCGCGCGCTTCACCCGGCGCTTCGGCGCCGTCATCTCCGAGGGCTACGGCTCCAGCGAGGGCGTCATGCGGATCAACCGCACCCCCGGGACGCCCGACGAGGCGCTCGGCGTGGCCGTCGCCGGCGCCGAGATCAAGGTCATGAACGAGGCCACCGGGCTGGAGTGCCCGCCGGCCAGGCTCGACGGGACCGGGCGGCTCGTCAACGCCGAGGAGGCCATCGGCCAGCTCGTCGGAGTCGGCATGGCTGCCCGGTTCGAGGGCTACTACAAGAACCCCGAGGCCGCCGCCGAGCGCATCCGCGGCGAGGACTTCTGGTCCGGGGACCTGGCCTACCGCGACGCCGACGGCTACTTCTACTTCGCCGGCCGCTCCTCGGACTGGATCCGCGTCGACAGCGAGAACTTCGCCGCCGGACCGGCCGAGCGGATCATCGAGCGCTGGGACCGGGTGGCGGTCGCCCCCGTCTTCGCCGTGCCCGACCCGCGCACCGGCGACCAGGTGATGTGCGCGCTCCAACTGCGCGGCGGCGCCAGCTTCGACCCCGAGGCGTTCACCGCCTTCCTCGACGAGCAGGCCGACCTCGGCACCAAGTGGCGGCCCCGCTTCGTGCGGATCGTCACCGAGATCCCCACCACGGGCAACAGCAAGGTCGCCAAGCAGGTCCTGCGCCGCGCCGCCTGGGTCACGACCGACCCCGTCTACGTCCGCGACGGCGCGTCCACCGCGTACCGCCCGCTCACGGCGGCGGACGTCCAGGACCTCGAGAAACAGTTCGCCGACAACGGACGCACCGCGCTCCTGCCGGCCACCTGACCCGCCGGCTCGCCCGGCCCGCCGACGGGCGGCCCACGCCCCGAGAAGAGGACAGCCATGTACCTGGAGTACACCCCGGAGCATCGAGAGCTGAGCCGGGAGCTGCGCGCCTACTTCGCGCGCCTGCTCACGCCCGAGGTCCGCGAGGCGCTGGGCGGCACCAACGAGGACCGTCCGGCCTACCGCGAGATCATCCGTCAGATCGGCAGGGACGGCCTGCTCGGGCTCGGGTGGCCCAAGGAGTACGGCGGCCAGGGCCGCCCGGCGCTCGACCAGTACATCCTCTTCGACGAGATCAACCGCGCGCAGGCGCCGTTCCCCTTCGTCACCATCAACAACATCGGCCCGATGCTCATGCGCTACGGCACCGAGGAGCAGAAGCGCACCTACCTGCCGGGCATGCTCACCGGCGACGTCATCTTCGCCATCGGCTACAGCGAGCCGGGCTCCGGCACCGACCTCGCCTCGCTGAAGGCCAGGGCCGAGGCCACGCCCGAGGGGGGCTGGGTCGTCAACGGCCAGAAGGTCTTCACCAGCGGCGTCAGCCAGGCCGACTTCGTCTGGATGGCCGTGCGCACCGACCCCGCCGCCCCGAAGCACAAGGGCATCACCATCCTCATCGTGCCGACCTCGGACCCCGGCTTCAGCTGCACGCCGATCGCCACCAGCGGCATCACTCACACCAACGCCTCCTACTACGAGGACGTACGCGTCGGCCCCGAGGCCCTCGTCGGCGAGGTCAACGGCGGCTGGCGCCTCATCACCGGCCAGCTCGGTCACGAGCGGGTGGGGCTGGCCGCCATGGGCGGGCGTACCGAGCAGTTGTGGACCGACGTCGCCGCGTGGGCCGCCGAGCCCGACGCCGACGGCGTCCGCGTACTCGACAAGCCGTGGGTGCGCACGGAGCTGGCCCGCGACTACGCCGAGCTGACCGCGATGCGCCTGCTGAACTGGAAGATCGCCGTCGTCGCGGAGGGCCAGAACCCGGCCCCCGCCGCCGCGTCCGTCGCCAAGGTGTACGGCACGGAGACCCACGACCGGGTCTGCCGCAACCTCGTCTCCGTCGTCGGGCCGCGCGCGACCCGGCGCCCCGGCGCCCCGGACGCCGTCCTCGGTGGACAGCTTGAGGCCTACACCCGCGGCTCCTACATCAACACCTTCGGCGGCGGCACCAACGAGGTGCTGCGCGACATGATCGCGGTCGCCGGCCTCGGCATGCCGAGGAAGGGACGGTCCGCATGAGCACCACGACGCGGACCCCGGCCCTCGACGCCACCGACGAGGACGCCTTCCTCGCCCGCCTGCGCGAGTTCGTCGGCCTCGAGGCCACGCCCACCCGCCACGCCCAGGACGCCGTCAACCAGGCGATGATCCGCCACTTCGTCGAGGCGATGGGTGACGAGAACCCCGTCTACGTCGACGAGCGGGCCGCCCGGGCCACCGGCCGCGAGGGTGTCGTCGCGCCGCCGCCGATGCTGTCCACCTGGCTCATGGTCGGCTACCGGGCCCACACGGCCGGCGCCGCGTCGGACACCCCCATGGCCCGGCTGCTCGCGATCCTCGCCGAGGCCGGCTTCGTCGGGGTCGTCGCGACCAACGACGAGCACGAGTACGTGCGCGAGCTGCGCCTGGGCGACGAGATCAAGATGACGACGGTCATCGAGGACGTCTCCCCGCGCAAGACCACGGGCCTGGGTACCGGCCACTTCATCACGACGCTGCGCACCTACACCGACCAGGACGACGAGGTCGTGGCCCGCCAGCGCTTCCGCATCCTGCGCTTCGACCCGTCCCGCGCCAGGCCCCCGGCACCGGCCGCCGCCGACCCGGCGCTGCGGCACAAGCCGTTCGTCCTGCGCGACAACGCCTTCTGGTTCGAGGCCGCCGCACAGCGTCGCCTCGTCATCCAGGCCTGCACCGACTGCGGCACGCTGCGCCACCCGCCCGGCCCGATCTGCCCCTCCTGCCACTCGTACGCGTGGCACGAGGTAGAGGCGAGCGGACGGGGCACGGTGCACAGCTACGTCGTCAGCCACCACCCGAAGGCGCCCGGGTACGACTACCCGCTCACCGTCGTGCTCGTCGACCTGGCGGAGGGCACGCGCCTCGTCGCCGACTTCGTCGGAGCGGCCGACGAGGTCGAGATCGGCATGCCCGTGCAGGTCGACTGGCTCGACTACGACGAGAACCTCACCCTGCCGCGTTTCCGGGCCGCGACCTCCGCATCGGAGCCCGCCGGAGAGGAGAACTGATGGACTTCCAGCTCGCCGAGGACCAGGTCACGGTCAACGACCTGGCGCGCGACGTCTTCTCGCGCAACGGCGACCCGCAGCGCCTCTCCGACGTCGAGGCCGGGCCGGACCGCTTCGACCGCGTCCTGCACCGCGACCTGGCCGGGTCCGGCGTCCTCGGGCTGCTCGTGCCCGAGGAGCACGGCGGCGCCGGGCTGGGCCTGTGGGAGGTCGCCGGGGTCTTCGTCGAGCAGGGCCGCACGCTGGGCACCGTCCCGCTGTGGGAGACCCTCGTCGGCGGCGTCCTGCCGCTGGTGCGCTACGGCGACGCCAAGCAGCAGGCCGAGTGGCTGCCCCGCGTCGCCGCCGGGGACGCGGTCCTGACCGTGGCCGTCGACGACCTGGCCGACGCCCGGCCGTACGACGCCCGCGTCCGCGCCCGGTCCGGGCCCGGCGGGCAGGGGGCCAAGCTGAGCGGCACCGCCGTCGGCGTCCGCTCGGCGCACCTCGCCGACGCGATCGTCGTCCCGGCCACCGACGAGGAGGGCACGGTCGGGCTCTACCTCGTGCCGACCGCCGGCGCGGGGGTGCGCCGCGACACCTTCGAGCGCACCGACCGGGGGCTCGCCTCCGACGTGCGCCTCGACGGCGCCGCCGCGGAGCTGCTCGCCGAGGGCCCGGGGGAGGACCGGCTCGACTGGCTGCTGCGCCAGGTCTGGATCGCCGTGGCCGCCCTGCAGAGCGGCGTCAGCCAGGCCGCCGTGCGCCAGGCCGCCGACTACACCTCCGGGCGCGAGCAGTTCGGTGTGCCGATCGCGACCTTCCAGGCCGTCGCCCACCAGATCGCCGACTGCCACATCGACACCGAGGCGATGGAGGTCACCTACCTCAACGCGCTCTGGCGCGAGACGACCGACCGGCCGTCCCGCGCGGCCGTACACGTCGCGAAGTACTGGGCCGCCGAGGCGGGCGACCGCGTCGCGCGCACCGTGCAGCACGTGCACGGCGGCATCGGCGCCGACGTCACCTACCCGATCCACCGCTACATGCTCTGGACCACCCAGCTGGCCAACACCGCCGGCTCGGGGGCCTGGCACCTGCAGCAGGTCGCGGACCTCGTCGACGCGGGGGAGCAGCTGTGAGCGGCACGCAGATCACCATCGCGCAGGTGAGCGTCGGCGACACGCTGCCGGAGCTCGAGATCCCGCTGACCCGGACCCTCATCGTCGCCGGCGCCCTCGCGACCCGCGACTACGAGGACGTGCACCACGACCCGGCCCAGGCCGAGCGGCGCGGCACCCCCGACACCTACATGAGCATCAACAACACCAACGGGCTCGTCGGCCGCTACGTCACCGACTGGGCCGGCCCCGCCGCGCGCATGGTGCGCCTGAGCACCCGCCTCGGGGTGCCGAACTTCCCGGGCGACGTCATGCGGCTGACCGGAGAGGTCGTCGGCGTCGAGGAGGACACCGTGCGCGTCGCGGTGCGTGGCACGAACAGCAAGGGCGCGCACGCCGTCTCCGAGGTGACCGTGCGCCTGCCCCGCGGAACGGAGCAGTGACGTGACGTCCAACTTCCTGTCGGGGCGTACCGCGATCGTCGGCATCGGCGCGACGGAGTTCTCCAAGGACTCCGGCCGCAGCGAGCTGCAACTGGCCGTCGAGGCGGTCTCGGCCGCCCTGGCCGACGCGGGCCTGAGCCCCGCCGACGTCGACGGCATGACGACCTTCACCATGGAGACCAACCCGGAGAACATGGTCGCCCGCAGCCTGGGCATCCCCGAGCTGAAGTTCTTCTCCCGGATCCCCTACGGCGGCGGCGGCGCCTGTGCCCCCGTCCAGCAGGCCGCCATGGCCGTCGCGAGCGGCGTCGCCGACGTCGTCGTGGCCTACCGCGCCTTCAACGAGCGCTCCGGCGTCCGCTTCGGGCAGGGGCCGCCGCCGGCCAAGACCCAGGCCACCTCGGACAACGAGTACCGCTCCTGGGTCAACCCGTACGGCCTGCTCACCCCGGCCCAGCACACCGCGATGTTCGCCCGCCGCTACATGCACGCGTACGGCGCGACGAGCGAGGACTACGGCCGGGTCGCCGTGCTCGCCCGCAAGCACGCCGCGAACAACCCCAGGGCGTGGTTCCACGGCAAGCCGCTCACCCTCGAGGAGCACCAGGCCTCCCGCTGGATCGCCGAGCCGCTGCACCTGTTCGACTGCTGCCAGGAGACCGACGGCGGCCAGGCGATGGTCGTCGTCAGCGCCGAGCGCGCCAGGGACCTGCCCGCCACGCCGGCCTACATCGTCGGGGCGGCCCAGGGTCTGGGACCGGACCAGTACCAGATGGTCAGCTACTACCGCGAGGACCTGACCCGGATCCCCGAGGTCGAGCTCTGCGCCCGGCAGCTGTGGGCCCAGTCGGGCCTCGGACCCGCCGACATGGACGCGGCGATCCTCTACGACCACTTCACCCCGTACGTGCTCCACCAGCTCGAGGAGTACGGCTTCTGCGGTCGTGGCGAGGCCAGGCACTTCATCGCCGACGGCAACCTCGAGGTCACCGGGTCGCTGCCGACCAACACCCACGGTGGCCAGATCGGTGAGGCCTACCTGCACGGCACGAACGGCGTCGCGGAGGGCGTCCGCCTCGTCCGGGGGACCTCGACCAACCAGCCCGACGGCGTACGCACCGTCCTGGTGACGGCGGGCGTCGGGGTCCCGACCAGCGCACTGATCCTCTCCGCGGAAGCCTGAGCCGCCGGGCGGCCGGCACCCGCACACCCTGAAGACCATCGCATCGACCCACCGATCCCACCGATCCCGCCGGGCAGCCGCCGGACGGGGCAGCACCACCACCGATCAGCCGGAACGACTCGGCTCGTTTTTTGGAAGGATGAGAATGGGCGTCAGGAACAAGACCAAGAAACGTGTGTTCGCGCTGATCGCCATCGGGGCCCTCGCCGTGGCCGGCTGCAGCTCACCGGACAGCTCCGGCACCACCAGCGCTTCCGGGGGCGAGATCGACACCTCGGCCGTGCTCAAGTTCGCGTCGGCGGGTCCGCTGCGCGACCTCGACCCCGCCGTCCAGACGAGCTACGGCGCCTGGGGCTACCTGTTCCTCGTGTGGGACCGGCTGACCATGCTCGACAAGGACGACAAGATCGTTCCTGGCCTGGCCAAGGAGTGGAAGTTCGTCGATGGCGGCAGCGTCCTCGAGCTCAAGCTGCGTGACGACGTGAAGTTCCACGACGGCACGCCGTTCGACGCCGAGGCCGTCAAGGTCAACATCGAGCGCGGCAAGACCCTCGCGGGCTCGACCCTCAAGAGCGAGCTCGCCGACATCGAGTCGGTCGAGGTCGTCGACGCGACGACCGCGCGCCTCAAGTTGGTCAAGGGCAAGGGCGTCCAGCTGCCCGCGTCCTTCACCGGCACGGCCGGCATGATGGTCAGCCCGAAGGCCATCAAGGACGGCGTCGACATCAAGACCAACCCCGGCACCGCCGGTTCCGGCCCGTACGTCGCCACCCAGCTTGTACCCCAGGAGAAGCTCGTCCTCAAGCGGGCCGACAGCTACTGGGACCCGAACGTCGGCCGTCTCGGCGGCATCGAGCTGCAGCGCGTGCCCGACGCCGCGGCCCGCCTCAACGGCCTGCAGAGCGGCCAGGTCGACCTGGCCCCGCTCAGCTCGGCCGGTGAGATCGCCACGGTCGAGAAGATCGTCACCCCGGGCAGCGGCCTGCAGCAGCACCAGGTGAAGTTCAAGAACCTCGTCGGGGTCTACATGCGCGCCAACAAGGGCGCCGTCGCCAAGCCCGAGGTCCGCCAGGCGATCGCCCACGCGGTCGACCCGGCGGCGATCAGCGCGCTGTTCAGCGGCTACTGCACGCCGACGCGCCAGCTCGTGCCCGAGACGGACCCGAGCCGCATCCCGAACTACACCTACCCGTACGAGTTCAGCGTCGACAAGGCCAAGGCCCTGGTGCAGCAGGCCGGCGGCGCCAAGGTCTCCGTCACCTTCGCCGCGGGCACGAACGCCGAGCAGCCGGCCAACGTCGTGCAGGCGTCGCTGCGGGCCGTCGGCATCGACGCGTCGCTCAACCCCGTGCCCAACACCGAGAACGAGCCGCGCTTCATCGCCGGTGACTTCGAGCTGATGGTCGCCACGTCGTGGAGCCCGAAGGCCGACCCGGCGGCGACGGTGAACACCTACCTGCTGAACACCTACAAGCTCGCCGCGGACCCCTCGCTCGTCGCGGCCAAGGCGGCCGAGGCCGCCAACCCCGCGCTGTCGATGGACGAGCGCGCCCCGCTGTACCACGACATCTGGAAGACGACGCTCGAGCAGGCCTGGTTCCTGCCGCTGTGCAACCAGACCAACGCGAACGTGTCGAAGGCGAACGTCGTCGGCGGCGACAACATCCCGATGTCGAACATCGGTATCTGGGACCTGCGCAACATCGCCGTCACGAAGTGACCGGTCGCTCCTGACCACCCGGTGGTGCCGCCGCCGGACCACCCGCTGCGGGCGGGCCGGCGGCGACACGACACCGCCCGCGCCGCCACCAAGCCGGGCGAGGCTCCGTCCCAGGCACCACGCTCAGAGTCGAGGTAGGACATGCTCCGCTACGCCGGCAGGCGACTACTCGCGGCAATACCCCTGCTGTTCGTCGTCCCGCTGCTCGTCTTCGCCCTGATCGAGCTCGCCCCGGGGGACCCGGCCGTCATCCTCGCCGGCGACGAGCCGACCCCGGAGCGCGTCGAGGCGATCCGCGAGGAACTCAACCTCAACGATCCGGTCCTCCTGCGCTACCTGATGTGGATCGGCGACGTCGTCCGCGGCGACCTCGGCACGTCCTTCCTGTCGGACCAGACCGTGACCGAGCTGCTGACGCGGCGGATGGCCACGACGTTGTCGCTGGTGCTCGTCGCGATGATCTTCGCCATCGTGCTCGGGGCCACCCTGGCGCTCGTGGCCACGCTGCGCTCCGGCGGCATCGTCGACCGGATCGTCAACGGGTTCGCCTCGATCTCGATCGCCATCCCGGGCTTCTGGTTCGGCCTCGTGCTCGCCTCGGTCTTCGCGGTGGGGCTGCAGATGTTCCCGGCGTTCGGCTACCAACCGCTCTCCGACGGTTTCTGGCCGTGGCTCTCCCACCTCATCCTGCCGGGCATCGCCCTCGGTCTGCTCCCCGCCGCCGAGGTGACCCTGCAGCTGCGCTCGGCGCTCGGGCAGGTCATGAAGACCGACTACGTCCTCAACGCCGAGGCCAGAGGGCTGTCGCGCGCCAGCGTCGTGTTCAAGCACTCCCTGAAGAACGCGTGCATCCCCGTCATCACCGTCCTCGGCTTCCGCGTCGCGGAGGTCCTCGCCGGGTCGGTGACCATCGAGATGATCTACAACATGCCGGGCCTCGGGCGTACCGCCGTCGAGGCCGTGCAGGGGCGCGACGTCCCGGTGCTGCTCGGCTTCGTGCTGTTCAGCACGACGATCGTCGTGCTCGTCAACCTCATCGTCGACATCTCCTACGGCTACTTCAACCCGAAGGTGCGGTCTTAACGATCCCCACGGATGGGTCCGGGGGGTTTCCTCCGGGGCCAGGCCCTGGATTCCCAGCTCGGACCGCACCTGATCCACCGTCGCGGAAGGAGGCGATCAGATGTCTTACGTCGTCGGCACTGGCACGGTCGCGTTCGGCCGTGGCGAGGATCGTCCTCGCGGCGTTTCGGTCGCGGCATGCGGTATAGCCGCATGCCGCGCACTCGAAGGTACGGATACCCAGTCCGAGGCGAAGATTGGCTCTCTCGCCGCACGCGGAGCAGGTCATCGTGGTGTAGGCGGGCGGTACCAGCACCACCTTGCGGCCCGCCCGCGTACCACGCTCGATCAGTTCCTTCTTACACGCGCCGATTGCCGCGTCGGCCGCTTTGCGGGCCATCGTGGTGCGGGCGAGGAATTTCGGTTTGAAGTCCTCAACCGCGATCAGCGCGTGGTGGTCAGTGACGATCTTGGCCCAGACGCGGGCGTCGTGGGTGTTCTGTCGGGCGGCCTTCTTCGCGACCCGGGCGGCCTGGCGCTTCGCGGTCTGGTCTCGGCGTGGACGAGGTCAGGTCGAACAACACCGTCGTTTACCGCTGCCACTACCACGTCGTCTGGTGCCCGAAGTACCGGCGCAAGGTCATCGACGGCAAGGTCGACGAGCGGCTCAAAGAGATCATCCGCGAGGTTTGCGCCGAACGGAACGCACCGATCGAGACGATCGAGACGATGCCCGACCAGGTGCACCTGCTCGTGGTCGTGGACCCCCAGTACGGCATCCACCGCCTGGTCAAGCAGATCAAAGGTCGATCCTCCCGCCTGCTGCGCCAGGAGTTCCCGCACCTCAAGTCCCGGATGCCGACCCTGTGGACCAACTCGTACTTCGTCGCCACGACCGGCGGCGCCACTTTGGAGGTGGTCAAGAGGTATGTCGAGAACCAGCGCAACGTGTGACCAGCCCCCCAACCGCCCTAGCGGCGGATGGGCTATCCCTGACCTGCTCCGCAGGGGTTCCGCTTCCTCCCCACGGCTAAAGCCGGGGGTTTCCACGGAAGACATTCGATGAGCGCGAACCAGACCCCCACGTCTCCGGTGCCGGGGAACGACCCGCCCGACGCCAACGCGCCGGGCGTCCTCGCCGACACCGTCCTCGCCGAGGTGCCCGCGGCGGCCGTCGGCACGGGTGACCCGGAGCCGGTCGCCGCCCCCGGCATCCTCAGGAGCATCGTGCGTCGCCCCGCGACGATCGTGGCCGGCGTCTTCCTGCTCGTGCTGACCCTCATCGCGATCCTCGCCCCGGCCCTGGCACCGTACGACCCCGACGTGCAGAACCTGCTCCAGCGGCTCAAGCCGCCGAGCGCCGAGCACTGGCTGGGGACCGACGACTACGGCCGGGACGTGCTGAGCCGGCTCATCTTCGGGGCGCGGGTCTCGCTGTGGGCGGCGCTGCAGGCCGCGGCCGTCGCGCTCGTGCTCGGCCTGCCCCTCGGCATGATCGCGGGCTACCGCGGGGGCTGGGTCGACGCGATCCTCACCCGCCTCATGGACGCGCTCATGAGCGCCCCGTCGCTCGTGCTGGCCATCACCATCGTCGCGGTCCTCGGCGCCGGCATCACCAACGCGATGCTCGCCATCGGCCTGGTCATGGCCCCGCGCTTCTTCCGGGTGGCCCGCGCCGGCACGATGGACGTGCGGCACGAGACCTACATCGAGGCGTCGATCGCCCTGGGTTGCAGCACCCTGCGCACCACGGTGCGGCACGTGCTGCCCAACGTGCTGCCGCCGATCATCCTCGTCATCTCGGTGTCGCTGGGCACCGCCGTCGCGGCCGAGGCGAGCCTGAGCTTCCTCGGGCTGGGCGTGCAGGCCCCCGCGGCCAGCTGGGGCTCGATGCTCTCGACGGCCTCCTCGAACATGCGCCTCGCGCCGTACCTCGTGTGGCCGCCCGGCGTGATGATCTTCCTCGCCGTCCTCGCCTTCACCTACGTCGGTGACGGCGTCCGTCGCGCCCTCGTGCGCACCCGGTCGGGCAATTGACCGGCCCGGCAACCACCAGGAGCTGACATGGCACGTGACACGGCATCCGGCGGGACCGCCGGCACCAGGACCGGCGCCACCGATCCGGCGGCGGACCTGCTGCGCGTGGAGAACCTGAGCGTCGAGTTCCCCGCGCCCTCGGGTGGGTGGCAGACGACCGTTCAGGACGTCTCGTTCTCGCTCAAGCCGGGGGAGTCGATGGCTCTCGTCGGCGAGTCCGGGTCGGGCAAGACGGTGACCTCGATCGCGGTGATGGGCCTGACCGCGGCGACCGGCGGGCGGATCGCCTCGGGCCGGGTCGTCTTCGACGGCGTGGACCTCACCGCGGGCACCCCGAAGCAGTGGCGGGACCTGCGCGGCCCGGGCATGGGCATGATCTTCCAACAGCCGATCCGCAGCCTGAACCCGGCCTACACCGTCGGGGACCAGATCGCGGAGTCGGTGCGCAAGCACCTGGGCATGAACCGCAGACAGGCCCGGGCCCGGGCCGTCGAGATGCTCGACATGGTGCAGATCCCACGGGCGGCGCAGCGGGTCGACGAGTACCCGCACGCGTTCTCCGGCGGCATGTGCCAGCGCGTCATGATCGCGATGGTCATGGCGTGCAACCCGCGCCTGCTCATCGCCGACGAGCCGACGACGGCGCTCGACGTGACGGTGCAGGAGCGGATCCTCGAACTGCTGCGGGACCTGCAGGAGCAGACCGGTGTGGCGCTGCTGTTCGTCAGCCACGACCTCGCGGTGGTGGCCGAGCTGTGCCGGGAGGTCGTGGTCATGTACGCCGGCGAGGTGGCCGAGAACGCGCCCTCGGAGCAACTCTTCTTCCACCCACGGCACCCCTACACCTCGGGCCTGCTCGGGTCGATCCCGAAGCCTGGTCTCAGCACCGACCGACGGTTGCGCGCGATCCCCGGCGGCATCCCCTCCCCGGGCGCCTGGCCGCACGGGTGCCGGTTCAGCAGCCGGTGCGAGTACACCCAGCCGGGCCGGTGCGACGTGGCCCACCCGGGCCTGGTCCGTGTCGACGGCGCCGCCGGGCACCACGCGCGGTGCGTGCGCGTCGCGGAACTCTCTCTGGACGGAGTGACGGTCGGATGAGCCTGCTCGAGGTCGAGGGCCTCACGAAGTCGTTCAGCTCCGGTCGGGACTGGCTCGGCCGGCGTACGAAGTGGTCGCACGCGGTCAAGGGGGTGAGCTTCACCCTGGAGCGCGGCGAGTGTCTCGCGGTGGTCGGCGAGTCCGGCGCGGGCAAGTCGACGGTCGGGCGCATGGTGCTGCGCCTCATCGAGCCGGACTCCGGGTCGGTGACCTTCGACGGGATGAACGTGCTGGCCACGAAGCCGAAGCAACTGCGCGAGCTGCGCCAGCGGATGCAGATGATCTTCCAGGACCCGTACAGCTCGCTCGACCCGCGAATGACGATCAAGGACGCGGTCGCCGAGCCGTTCCTCGTGCACACGGACAAGGACCGCGGCACGCGTGAGCGGGAGGCCGTCGAGCTGCTCGACAAGGTTGGCATCGGCTCGCGTTACCTGGGCCGCTACCCGGCGGAGCTGTCCGGCGGGCAGCTGCAGCGGGTCGCGATCGCCCGGGCGTTGACGATGAAGCCGAGCCTCATCGTGTGCGACGAGCCGGTCGCGGCGCTGGACGTGTCGGTGCGGGCGCAGGTGCTCAACCTGCTCCGGGACCTGCAAGAGGAGCTGGGCCTGGCGTACCTGTTCGTCTGCCACGACCTGGCGCTCGTCGAGGTCATCGCCGACCGGGTCATGGTGATGGCCTCCGGTGAGGTCGTGGAGACGGACACGACGGAGCAGATCTTCGCCGACCCGCGGCAGGAGTACACGAAGAAGCTGCTCGCGGCGATCCCCGTGCCGCTGCCGCGCGACAGGCAGGGCAACCGGCTCGTCGCGCCGGGAAAGGTGGGCTGAGCGGTGACCGACGCGACGGAACCGACCCGGACGCAGCTGCTCGCGCGGTTCGCGACCACGCGCCACGAGGACATCCCCGAGCCGGTACGCGACTACGGCAAGCTCGTCCTGCTCGACTCCCTCGTCTGCGGGCTGGCGGCGGTGCGGTTGCGGCGCAGCCGCATGGTCCAGCGGGTCGCCGCCCGGTTCGGCGGCCCGGCCGAGGCGACGGTGTTCGGGCTGGGCCAGCGCGTCGCGGCGATCAACGCCGCGCACGCCAACGCGGACATGATGAACGCGTTGGACGCGGACGACACCTTCTTCAACTCGGCGCACTTCGCGGTGTTCGGGGTCGCGGCCGGACTGGCCGAGGCCGAGCGGCTGCACGCCGACGGGGCGAGCCTGTTGCGCGCGAGCATCATCGCCTTCGAGATCAACGCGCGGCTGAACCTGTCGACCTCGCTCATGGCCTTCTCCGACGGTCAGTTCCGCTGGTCGCCGCTGTCGTCGCACGGGTACGCCTCGATGGGCACGGCCGCCGCGTGCGCCGTCGTCGGCGGCTGGGAACCGGAGCGCCTGACCCACGCGCTCGGCCTGGTCGCCTGGCTGGCCCCGCCGGCGAAGAACTCCTACATGGCCGAGCGACGCTCGTTCAACGCGTTCAAGTACGGCCCGTACGGGGCGATCGCGCACGCCGGGATGCTCGGCGCGGCACTCGCCGAGGAGGGCTACACCGGCGACCTGGACGTGCTGGACCGCACCCCGGGCTTCATCGAGGCGATGGGCTTCCTCGGCGGTGATCGGCACGAGATGGTCGCCGGCCTGGGGTCGACGTGGTGGATCAGCGAGACGTCGCTCAAGCCGTACCCGACGTGCCGCTTCACCCACGCGGCGCTCGACGCGATCCGCGCGTTCCCGAGCACCCACGGGGTGCCGGTGTCGCAGATCGAGTCCATGGAGATCCGGCTGAGCCCGGCGGCCTACCGGACGTTGCAGTTCCGGGAGCCGGCCCCGCAGATCCCGGACACGCTCGTCGCGCCGCTGGACGGTGCCTTCAACATGCCGTACGCCGCGGCGCTGGCGTTGCTCGGGCACGCCCCGGGTCCGCAGTGGTACGACCCGCAGCGGCTGACGGACCCCGAGGTGTGGGACCTGGCGCGCCGGATCACGACCGCGCCCGACCCGGTGCTCGACGCCGAGTGGGAGGCCGACCTCAGGGAGCACCCGGGTGGTCAGATCCGCCGGACGCGGGGAGCGCTGACGATCCGGGCCGGCGGCCGGGAGTACGTCGTCGAGTCGGACTTCGCCCAGGGCGACCCGTGGAGCGAGGCGACCCGGGCGGACTGGGACTTCGTGGTCGGCAAGCTGGCCACGTTCTGCGACGGGATCCTCGACGCGGGTACGCAGGAGCAGCTCGTCGAGGTGGTCCGGGGCATCGAGGACGTCGCCGACGTCGCCGGGACGCTGTCACCGTTGCTGGCCCGGGCGCGATGAGCAGGGGGAAGCGGATCGGCGCGGAGACGAGGTCGTTCGCCTCGTACGGCCGGTCGTGGCTGATCGTCATCCGTGGGCCGCGCGGGATGGCGTTCGACCGGTTCCTGGTGCGACGGACCGGGTTCTCGCTCGTGTCGTTGCAGTACGCGCTGGCGGGCAGGTTTCCCTACAACCCGACGCTGCTGCTGACGACGGTGGGCCGCCGGTCCGGGCAGCTGCGCGACGCGGCGTTGCCGTACGTGCCGCACGGGCCGGACCTGGTGGTCGTCGGCTCCAAGGGCGGCGGTCCCAAGGACCCGGCCTGGGTGGTGAACGCGCGTCATCACGACCTCTGCTGGATCGTCCTGCGGCGCCAGACGATCGCGGTGCGGGCGCGGGTGACCGACGGGGAGCGCGACCCGGAGCTGTTCGCGCACGTCGTGGCGCAGAAGCCGAACGTGGGGCGCTACGCCGAACGGGCCGCGGGCTTCGGGCGGCAGATCCCGCTCGTCGTCCTGTCCGCCGTGTCGGGGGAGCCGCTCACCTAGGAAGTCCTGTCGCCGCGGCCCCGCTCAGCCGGTCGTGAGGACGATCCGCCCGACGAAGTCGGAGGCCTCCAGCCGGTCGTGCGCGGCCGCGGCCTGTTCGAGCGGATACGTGGCGGCGACCGCGGGGGCGGCGGCGACGGCCGAGAGGGTGAGGGCCTCGCGCAGTTGGCGGGCCACCGCCTCGGGCCCGGGCCGGCCGATGCCGCGCAGCGTCCAGCCCTTGACCATGAGTCGACCCAGGTGCAGGTGGGCGTGGCTGTCGGCGGTCACGCCGCAGGTGACCAGCCGCCCGCCGGGGGCGAGAATCTTGAGCGCATTGGACCACAGGGTGCCGCCGACCGACTCGACGACGACGTCGGCCTCGCCGCCGGGCAGGGCGGCACGCAGGGACTCGACGACGTCGGGGCGGTAGTGGTCCACGACGTCGAGGGCGCCGAGAGCGCGTACAGCGTCGGCCTTCGCCGGGGCGCTGGTGCCGACGACGCGCGCGCCGAGGTGGTGGGCGTACTGGACGGCGAAGGAGCCGACGGCGCCCGCGGCGGCGACGACGAGGACCCGGTCGCCGGGGCGCACCCCGGCGAGGTTGACGACCGCGTCGTAGGCGGTGCGTCCGGCGGTGGGCACCGCCGCGGCGTGGACGGCGTCGAGCGCGGCCGGCCGCGGGAGGCAGTGCGTGGCCGGGACGACGACGAACTCGGCGTGGGTGCCGGTGGTCAGCCCGACGACCGCGCCGCCGGGAGCGAAGCCGGTGACGCCGGGGCCGGTCCGCACGACGGTGCCGGCGACGTCCCGGCCGAGGATCGCCGGCCCGGTGACCGCCATCCCGTGGGTGCCGCGCCGGATGTACGTGTCGACCCGGTCCAGGCTCGCCGCCTGGACCCGCACGAGCACCTGACCGGGGCCGGGCGCCGGGGCGTCGAGCTGGCCGAGCCGCAGGCTGTCGGGGGAGCCGGAGTCGACGACGTAGCTGGCGAGCACGGGGTTCCTCTCAGGGCAGGGCGAGGGTGGCGGAGGCGATGACGTGGTCGCCGAGGCTGTTGGTGCCGCGTACGTCGACGGTGACGTGCGTTCCCCCGGTGGCCCCGGGCGCCGGCTCCAGGCCCTTGACGACACCGTCGAGGGTGCAGGTGTCGCCGGGGTGGTTCTGCGCGGCGAGGCGGGTGCGGAAGTCGACGACGCGGGCCTCCGGTCCGGCCCAGTCGGTGAGGTAGCAGTTGACCAGCGCGCTCGAGCCGAGGATGTTCATGTAGACGTCGCGGGCGCCCCGCTCGAGGGCCGCGTCGCGGTCGAGGTGCACGTCGTTGAAGTCGAAGGTCGCGGTCGCCAGCGCCGCGATGGACAACTGGGTGACGGGGACCGGCCAGGGGGCGAGGCGTTGCCCGGGGCTCACCTCGGCCCCGGTGCGGGTGCTCGTGCGGCGTTCGGGCCGCGGGGCGGTGAGCACCGGCAGGAGCTGGCCGTCGCGGGTGCGCCGGTGGGCCACGACGATCGGCATGCCGTCGTGCACGAGGTCGGGGCGCAGGTCCACGACGTCTGCGCTGAGGCGGGTCCCGTCGGCGAGCTCGGCGGTGCCGACGAGGTAGGGGCGCTCGTCGAGGGGGGCGGCGGCATAGCCGGGTTGCAGGTGCGCGGTCAGGGTGCCGGTGGTGCCGGCGGGCGGCAGGTCGGTCGGGGCGGTACCGACCGGGCGTACCGGCCGGGCGAGGCGGTCCCCGGGCGTCGCCGGGACCTCGGCCCGGGTCGCCGGGTTCCAGCGGAGCATCCGCAGGACGACGCGTCCGACCGGCTCGCCGTCGAGGGTGCGGTAGTCGCTGACGAGGTCGACGAAGTGTCCCCGGCCGAGGCGGGTGGACTTCTCCGGGGAGACCGCGCCGATGGAGGGGAACTGCTCGAGGTGGTCGCCGGGGCGCAGCGGGCGTACGTAGGTGTGCTCCGTCTGCACGGCGGCCACCGAGGTGAAGCCGCGCTCGGCGAGGACCTCGTTGACCCGGTCGAGGCTCTCGGCGTGGCGGTGGCTGCGCCGGTTGCCCGGCAGGGTCCACATGTTCAGCGAGGTCGCCGGGGCCACGATTCCGCCCCAGGCGGAGCGGGCGGCCCACTGCGGGTCCTGGTAGGCGGGGTTCTCGTCGCCGACGGCGTCGCACCAGATGCGGATGGCCGCCTCGGTGACCGCGTCCTTGGCCCGGCGCGGCGGGTCGGTGAGGCCGATCAGGGCGTCGAGCCGGGCGCGGAAGTCCGCGTCGCTGGCGGTCATGGGACTCCTTCGCGGACACAAGGTCAACCAAGCGCTTGCTTGACCGTAGTGCCGGCGCGGCCCTAGGGTCAAGCGTCAGCGGCCGAGCGCGGCGGCTACACCGGTCCGATCGCGCTCCACCAGCGCCCCCACCGTGGAGAGGGCCGAGATGATCCCGAGCACCCCGGAGACCGCCACCCGCGCCTTCTTCTCGTTCCCGAAGGTGACCGACCCCGCCCGCCATCGCGACTACAACGCGTGGCACCAGCTCGACCACCGCCCCGAGAACCTCGCCCTGCCCGGCGTCGTCCACGGCGACCGCTGGGTGCGTACCCCCGCGTGCGAGCGGCTCGGCAGCTATCCCGACCCCGCCCTCGCCGGCAGCCAGTACCTGGCGATGTACTGGTTCGCCGAGCCGGCCGCGGACTCGATCGCCGAGTGGAAGGACCTCGGCGACCGGACGATCCACCAGGGCCGGCGTCCGGAGCTGGCCTGGACCGAACGGCCGATGACCCGGATGTTCCGCCCCGTCCGGGGCTACGTGGCGCCCCGGGCCCTCGTCACCCTCGCCGCGCTGCCGTTCCGGCCCCACCGCGGGGTGTACGTCGAGGTGAGCCGGGTCGAGACGTCCCCGCACCCCGACGTGGCCGACCTGTCCCGGTTCGAGCACGAGACCCAGGTGCCCGACCTGCTCGCGCGCGACGGCGTCGCGGGCGTGTGGACCTTCCGCAGCGCCCCGAGCCGCGGCAACCCCGACGGACCGGTCACGCGGATCCGTCTCACCTACCTCGAGGCCGACCCGGTGGGGTTCGCGCGGGCCCTGGCCGCCGACCCGCTGCCGGCCCCGCCCGCGGCGCTCGCCAGCACGGCCACCCCGCTGCTCACCGGGCCCCTGGCCACCATCACCCCCTGGGAGTGGAACTGGTTCGACGAGCCCGCCGCGACGGAAAACGGGGCGGGGGCATGAGCGGGGCCGCCGGCGTGACCGGGCTGCGCGAGCGCTACGGGCCCTGGGCCCTGGTCGTCGGCGGTTCCGAGGGGGTCGGCGCCGCCTTCGCCGAGCAGCTGGCCCGGGCCGGCCTCGGCATCGTGCTCGTCGCCCGCAAGCCCGAGGCCCTCGAGGAGGTCGCCGACCGGGTCCTGGCCCACGGGGCCCCGTGCCGCGTGCTCGCACTGGACCTGCTCGACGCGGACGCGACCGCCCGGATCGCCGAGGCCGTCGCCGACCTCGACCTCGGCCTGCTCGTCCTCAACGCCGGCGCGAACACCTACCGCAGCCGCTTCGTCGACGCGGACCTCGCCCGGGTCCAGGCCGTCATCGATCTCAACGTCACCCGCCCGCTCGAACTCTGCCGGGAGCTCGGTGCCCGGCTCGCCGCACGCGGCCGCGGCGGCATCCTCGTCGTCGGCTCCTCGGCCGGCTACCTCGGCCACGCCGACATCGGCGTCTACGCCGCGGCCAAGGCGTTCGCCCGGATCTTCACCGAGGGCCTGTGGCTCGAACTCGGGCAGGTCGGCGTCGACGTGCTGCACCTCGTGCTCGGGCTCACGGCCACCCCCGCCATGCAGCGGGCCGGCCTCGACCTCACCGGAGCGGCCCACCCGGCCGACGTGGCCGCGCAAGGGCTGGCAGCCCTGGGCGCCGGCCCGGTACACGTCGTGCGCCAGCAGGCCGAGGTCGCCGCGCGGCGCTCCGGCCCGGACCGGGCCGCCCTCGTCGCCGGCAACCACGGCGGGATGCGCGCGATGCTCGGCGGGTCGCGCCCCGACCCGAGCTGACGGCCCGGTCCGGCGGCTGGTGCCTTGACCGCTCGTTCACGGTCTTGCTCGGCCCACGGCACCGAGCACTACCGGTACGCTGAACCATCATGATCGAATATCGGCCGACTCCACAGCCCCTTCCTGCCGAGCGTGTGCTGGAGCTCGCCGCGCCGATGCTTGCCGAGGTGGGTGGCGAGTGGCGGCTGACCGATGGGCCCATGCTGCGGTCGGGATCGTTGGGCGTTCGGGTTCTTCCGGCGGACAGCGACGATTACCGTCACCTGGACCTGGAGATCCTGCTGAATGCGGACCGGCCTGATGTGCCAACGGTCGTCGACTGCACGCTTGGCCTCGCGGCCGATCCGGTCGAGGCGGCCCGTCAGGCGATCCAGGCGTGGATCGAGACCTGCCTGGTGACGGTCCTGGAGATGATCGAGCAGCGAGGGCGACTGGCGAACCACTTCAGGTCCGGCGACCAAGGCGGGTTCGCCGGCTGGCATGCGATCGTTGGCAGTGCGACCGGATGGTCCACCGACGGAACACAGGGCAAGCAGGAGTGGTTCGCCGAGGCGATGCCGTGGTCGACCCTGGCGCCGGTGATCGCGGCCGGGCTCGACCGCCCGTATCTCAACGGTGTTCGTATGCTGGTCGGCCAGGGTGGTGACTTCACCGACTGTGAGGTCCGGATCAACGGCCGGCGGCACGAACCGTCCGCTGCGGCGCTCGCCGCCCTGGACTGGCCACGCACCGACAATTTCGGCCTGGCCCGCACCTTCGTCCTCCTGGTCGGCCCCGACTAGTGCCCCGATAACGAACGTGTGAGGTGTTGGGGCCAGGCTGCTCTGATCCGCAGCGACGCCGCCCGGCCGGCAGGCCAGACGGCGTCGTCATCCAACACCGTGAACATTCGTGGTCACGGCATCAGGCACCCCGGCAGTCGGGCGGCCACGGGCGGCTGACCGGGTCGGACCCGTCGCGGGCTCCCCGCAGCGAGGCCTCGGGGATCGGCCACTGCCCGGCGAGGTCGTCGACCCGCTGCCACTCCGAGACGGTGAGACGTTCCCGCACCCGCCACTCACCCGCCCGCCGGGTGACGAGGTCGATATAGCGGAACCCGCTGACGATGTTGCCGTGCGGCGGCTCCGACGGGCTGCGCTGGAACGCGATGCCGTACGTCTCGGCCCGGGCCCGGTCCGGGTCGGCCGGGTCGAGCTCGACCAGGACGTTCGTCAGGTAGTGCATCGTCATGGTGCGCCGCGCCACGAGCGCGAAGACCACGTCCAGCGTCGTGTCCCGGTCGGCCACGGTTCCGCCGAGGGTGATCCGGGCGTCCGGGTGGAAGGCGCTCGCGGCGAGGTCCCGGTCCATCCGGTCGACCCCGCGCGCGTAGCGCAGCAGGGCCCGCTCGATGGCCCGCTCGGCGAGCAGCGCGTCCAGCCCGACCGAGCCGGACGGGATGGACCGGGGCTGCTCAGACACCGAAGCCCCCGTCGACGTCGAGCTTCTGCCCGGTGACGAAGTCGGCCCGGTCGCTGGCCAGGAAGCAGGCAGCCTCGGCGACGTCGAGGGCGTCACCGAACCGCCGCAGCGGGGTCGAGGACCGGGCGACGGCCAGGGCGCGTTCGTCGAGGTCCCCCGAGGCGATGAGCCGCTCGGCCATACCGTCGGTGAGCATGCCCGGCCCGACGCAGTTGAACCGGATGCCGAAGCGGCCCTCCTCGTTGGCGAAGGCCCGCACGAGCGCCTCGACAGCCGCCTTCGGTGCGGCGGAGAGGCCGTCGCGGGTGGGGTAGCGCGCCGTCGCCGCGGTCGTGATCGCCACGACGTTGCCGCGGCTCTCCCGCAGGGCCGGCAGGCAGGCCGAGACCAGCGTGAAGAAGGCGGTCGTGTCGTTGGCCACCTGCGCGGCGAACTGCCCGGGGCGCACCGTCGACAGGTGGCGCATGGGCACGTGCGGCCCGGCCGCGTGCACGACCGTGTGCAGCGGACCGTGGCTTCCGATGAGTTCGGTCACGAGCGCGGCGGTGGCCTCGGCGTCGGTGAGGTCGAGGTGGTGCGCCGAGTGCGTGCCGGACGTGACGGGCGGCAGCGCGTCGCGCACCTGCCGGGCCGCCTCGGCGTTGCCGCGGTAGGTGATCGCCACCGCCGACCCCCGGCGGGCCAGCTCGAGGGCGACGACCCGGCCGATCCCGCCGCTGCCGCCGGTGACGAGCGCGAACCCGGTGCGGTGGGCGAAGTCGGCGGGCACGGGCAGCGCCGCCGCGGGTGTGGTCGGAGAGGACTGGTCGGTCACGGCGAACTCCTTCGAGGGGCGGTGGGTCGGCAGGGAGCAGGAGGGGCCGGGGTGGTCACGTCGCGGGCAGGGGGGCGGTGCCCCCGCGCCGCAACCGCACGATCACCGTGATCGCCGTCGCGAGGCACGCGGCGGCGTACAGCAGGAAGGCGGTCGCGGAACCGAACCACGTGCTCAGCCCGCCGAGCAGGAGGGCACCGAACGGCATGCCGCCCCAGCCGAGGAAGTAGAGGCTCATCGCCCGGCCGCGCTGCGCGTCGTCGACGACCCGCTGGACGACGGTCTGCAGGATCACCATGGCGCCGATGCTGAACGAGCCGCACAGCAGCGCGGCCCCCGCGAGCACGGGGACTGTCGTCGCCGCCCCGAGCAGCGCGGTGCTCATGGCGAGCAGGCCGAGGGTGGCCGCGGCGTGCCACACGGTGGCGACGCGCCCGGAGAGCCGGGCCACGACGAGGACCCCGAGGAACGAGCCCAGCCCGGTCAGGGCCACGAGAATGGGGAAGACCGTGTCCGGATGGTCCGAGGTCGAGGTCGCCCGGATGGCGAGCTGGGTCGTGAAGGTGCACCCGAAGAAGGCGTTGACCCCCACGATGACCAGGCAGAGCGCGGCCGGGGGCCGCTCCCGGGCGTGCCGGATGCCGGCGCGGACCTGCACCGCCAGGCTCTCGCGGACGACGGGGGTGACCGGCGGGACGCGACGGGTGCGCACCGCGACTGCGGCGGCGACCGCGGCGAGGCTGAGCGTCGCGTACATCACGAACGTGCCCAGTGGTCCCCAGGCCACGAGGATCAGCCCGGCGACCGCGGGGCCGATCGAGCGGGCGAGGTTGAGCCCGGCGGCCTGGATCGGGACGGCGTTGCCGAGCGCCTCGGCCGGGACGGTGTTGGCCACGAGCGCCTGGGTCACCGGGGACAGGAAGCTGATCCCGGTGCCGGCGAGGAAGGCGAGCACGAGCAGCACGGGCAGGTCGACGACCCTGGCCGCGACCGTCGCCGCGCAGACCCCGGCCAGGGCGCTGGTTGCCAGGAGCACGCCGATCTGCAGCCGCCGCCGGTCGAAGGCGTCGGCCAGCACCCCGGCGGGGATGGAGAAGAGCGTGAACGGCACGAGCAGGCAGAAGAAGAGCGCGCCCATCGTCGCGGGGGTGCCGTCGACCTCGGTGAGCACCGACTGGAAGGCGATGTTGCAGCCCCAGTAGCCGGCCTGGGACAGCACCAGGGTCAGGAGTACGAAGCGGAAGTCTCGGAATCGCAGGGCCGAGAACATCGTCACGTGGTCCGCCGTCCTTCTGTCGTTTCGCGGACCCTACCAAGCGCTTGCTTGCATAGCTAGTGTCGGATGTGGTTTTCTGGCCGCACCACGAGTGAAGGGGCGTGTCGTGAGCGGCTTCTGCGTAGGACGAACGGTGATCGTGACCGGTGCGGGACAGGGGCTGGGCCGGGCGCACGCCCTCGAGTACGCCCGGCAGGGCGCCGACGTGGTCGTCAACGACGTCGGGAGCAGCCGGGAGGCGGCCCAGGCCGTCGTCGACGAGATCCGCGCAGCGGGCGGTCGCGCGGTCGTCAGCACCGGCGACGTCAGCGACTGGGCCTACGGCGAGCGCCTCGTGCGCGAGACCGTCGAGACCTTCGGCGGGCTGCACACCCTCGTCAACAACGCCGGCATCAACCGCGACCGGATGCTGGTCAACATGAGCGAGCAGGAGTGGGACGTCGTCCTTCGGGTCGACCTCAAGGGCCACTTCGTCCCGATGCGCCACGCCGCCGCGTACTGGCGGGACGAGGCCAAGGCCGGCCGACAGGTCGCCGCGCGCGTCGTCAACACGTCCTCCGGCGCGGGACTCATGGGCAGCGTCGGGCAGGGCAACTACGGCGCCGCCAAGGCCGGGATCGCCGCCCTGACCCGGATCGCGGCCGTCGAGTGGGCCCGCTACGGCATCGTCGTCAACGCGATCGCCCCCTCGGCCCGTACCCCGATGACCGAGGCCGTCTTCGCCGAGGCGATGGCGGCCCCCGAGACGGGCTTCGACGCGATGGACCCGGCCAACGTCTCCCCACTGGTGGTCTGGCTCGGGTCCGACGCCGCGCAGGCCGTCACCGGAGCCGTCTTCGAGGTCGCCGGCGGCGAGGTCTCGCTCGCCGACGGCTGGCGCCACGGGCCGACCGCCACCAGGGGCGAGCGGTGGAAGCCGGAGGAACTCACCGACGCGATCGCCGACCTCGTCGCCCGCTCCGCGCCGCCGACCCCCGTCTACGGCGCCTGACATGGGTACGGACGCGGCGCAGGCCACCGGTGCGCCGGTGAGCGACGAGCAGTTCCGGGCCGAGATCCGCGGCTGGCTCCACGAGGCCCTCACCGGGCCGTTCGCCGGGGCCGTCGGCACCGGCGGCGAGGGACGCGAGCACGAGGCGCACGAGCTGCGCCGCGAGTGGGAGCGCCACCTGGGCCGGGCCGGCTGGATCGGCCTCGGCTGGCCCAGCGAGTACGGCGGTCGCCCCGCGACCCTCGCCCAGCAGGTCATCTACCACGAGGAGTACGCCCGCGCGGCCGCCCCCGGCCGGCTCGGGCACATGTCCGAGCAACTGCTCGGCCCGACGCTGCTCGCATTCGGCACGCCGGAGCAGAAGGCGCGGTTCCTGCCCGGCATCACCAGCGGCGAGGACATCTGGTGCCAGGGCTACTCCGAGCCCGACGCCGGCTCGGACCTCGCCGGGGTGCGTACCCGCGCCGAGCGCCGGGGCGACAGCTACGTCATCACCGGGCAGAAGGTGTGGACCTCCCTCGCGCACCTGGCCGACTGGTGCTTCGTGCTGTGCCGCACCGACCCCGGCTCGACCCGTCACAAGGGCCTGTCCTACCTGCTCGTGCCGATGCACCAGCCCGGCGTCACGGTGCGCCCGATCACCCAGCTGACCGGCACGAGCGAGTTCAACGAGGTCTTCTTCGACGGGGCCGTCGCCGCCGTCGAGCACCGCGTCGGCGCCGAGGGCGAGGGCTGGAAGGTCGCCATGGGCACCCTGGGCTTCGAGCGCGGCGTGTCCACCCTCGGCCAGCAGATCGGCTTCCGTCGGCGCCTCGACGCCGTCATCGCCCGGGCCCACGAGAACGGCGCCTGGCAGGAGCCGGCGCTGCGTGACCGCCTCGTCGATGCCTACATCGGGCTGGAGGTGATGCGGCACACGGCGGTGCGGCTGCTCGCGTCCGCCGGTGCGGGGCTGTCCGGCCTGGAGGCGTCGATCTCCAAGCTGCAGTGGGCCACGTGGAACCGCTCGCTCGGCGAGTTGGCGGTCGACGTCGAGGGGGCCGGGGCGCTGCTCACCGGGCCCGGGTACGAGCTGGACGACGCCCAGACCCACTTCCTCTTCAGCCGCGCCAACACGATCTACGGCGGCTCCAACGAGATCCAGCGCAACATCATCGCCGAGCGCCTGCTCGGTCTGCCCCGGTGAGGTGAGGACGATGACCGAAGCGAGCGCCGGTCCCCAGCGTGTGGCCGAGGCGTTGTCGCCCGAGGCGGCCGAGGAGGTGGCCCAGGTCCGCGCCTCCGTCGTCGAGGTGCTCGACGAGCGGGCCGGCCTGCGCCGTACCCACGAGCTCATGGTCGAGGCGCCGGGCCACGACCCGCGACTGCACGAGCTGCTCACGGCCGAGCTGGGCCTGCTCGGCCTCGTCGTGCCGGAGCATCTCGGCGGGCTCGGCCTCGACGTGTCCGCCGCGACCGCCGTCATCGAGGAGCTCGGGGCCCGGCTCGTGCCCGGCGCGCTCGCGACGAGCCTCACCGCTGTCCTCGCCGCCCGCGCCCTCGGCCCGAGCGCCGAGCCCCTGCTGGCGCGCGTCGTGGCCGAGCAGCTGACCCTCGCCAGTGCCCTCGCCGAGGACGGCGCGGGCTGGGATGTCGAACGGACCGCCACCCGGGCCACCGGCACCGGGGACGAGTGGGCGCTGACCGGGACCAAGACCCTCGTCGCCGGAGTCGAGGCCGCCCGGGTCGTCCTCGTCACCGCCCGGAACGCCGGCGGTGACCTCGGCGTCTACGCCGTGGACCCGACCGGCGCCGGGGTGGACGTGCATACGCGCATGACCCTCGACCAGACCCGGCGGCTGAGCACGGTGCGCCTCCGCGAGGCCGCCGCCAGCCGGGTCGACGCCCCCGGCGGCGAGGGGGCCCGGGTGCTGCTCGACCACGTGCGCGCCATGCTCGCGCTGGAGTCGGCCGCCGCCGCCCGCGCCTGCCTCGACCGCACCGTCGAGTACCTCAAGGTCCGCAAGCAGTTCGGCCGCCCGATCGGGTCGTTCCAGGCCCTCAAGCACCGCTGCGCCGACCTCGCCGTCGCGGTCGCCGGGGCGCGGGCCACGGCCGACCACCTCGTCACGACGCTGCGTACCGGGGCCGCCACCCGCTCGCACGACGCGGCACTGGCCAAGCTCGTGTGCACCGACACGCTGATGACCGTCGCGGCCGAGGCGATCCAGCTGCACGGCGGCATCGGGTTCACCTTCGAGCACGACGCGCACCTGTTCTTCAAGCGCGGCAAGTCGGCCCAGCTGCTGGCCGGTTCCCCGGCGACGGTCCGCGCCGAGGTGGCGGCGCTCGCCGGTCTCTGAGCCGGCCGCCGACAGCACATGACAGCGGGGTCCGCGCCGGTCGATGCGGACCCCGCTGTCGTACGTGCGCCGCTGGGCTCAGCCGAGCGGACCGGTGCCGGGCGGCTGGGCGGCCAGATGGCGCGACGGGATCTCACCGCCACCGGCGACGACGATCTCGGTGCCGGTGACGTAGCCGGCCAGCGGCGAGGCGAGCAGCAGGCAGGCCGCGGCGACGTCGGACGGGGTGGCCATCCGCCGCATGGGGATCGTCCGGGCCACGCGGTCCTGTCCCGCCTCGTCGCCGTAGTAGAGGTGCGACAGCTCGGTCCGCACGAGACCCACCGTCACCTGGTTGACCCGTACGGCTGGCGCGAAGTCGATTCCGAGGCACCGGGTCAGCATCGTCAGGCCCGCCTTGGCAGCGGCGTACGCGGCCGTGTCCGGGGCCGGGTTGGCCCCGGCGACCGAGCCGATGTTGATGATCGTCCCGCTGCCCTGCCGCTGCATGACCTCGTTGGCCTGCTGGGCGACGTAGAACGGCGCGAGCAGGTTGAGCGTGACGATCGCCGAGACGAAGCGGGGGGAGACCGTCGCGGTGTCGGCGTTCGGCGCGCCGCCGGCGTTGTTGACCAGGATGTCGAGCCGGCCGAACCGGTCCACCGCCGCGCCGACGAGGGCCCTGGCCTGCTCCGGGTCGCGCACGTCCGCCTGGACGAAGACGGGCGTGTGTCCGTCGACCTCGGGCAGTTGCTCGGGCTCGCTGCGGCCGCACACGAGCACCCGCGCCCCGGCCCTGAGGAAGGTGCGGGTGATCTCGGCGCCGATGCCCCGGGTGCCGCCGGTGACGATGGCGACCTGGCCGGTCAGGTCGACGCCCTCGGGCGTCGTGGGGGAGTGGGCCATCAGAGCCTCTCGATGATCGTCACGTTGGCCTGGCCGCCGCCCTCACACATCGTCTGCAGGCCGTAGCGTCCGCCGGTGCGCTCGAGCTCGTGCAGGAGGGTGGTCATGAGCCGGGCGCCGGTGGCGCCGAGGGGGTGGCCCAGGGCGATCGCGCCGCCGTTGACGTTGACCCGCTCCGGGTCGGCCCCCGTCTCCCTGATCCAGGCGAGCACGACCGAGGCGAACGCCTCGTTGACCTCGAACAGGTCGATGTCCTGGATCGACAGCCCGGTACGCCCGAGCGCGTGGGCGGTGGCCGGGATCGGGGCGGTGAGCATCCACACCGGGTCGTCGGCGCGTACCGACAGGTGGTGGATCCGGGCGCGCGGGGTGACCCCGTGCGCGGCCACGGCCCGCTCGCTCATCACAAGCAGGGCGGCGGCGCCGTCGCAGATCTGGCTCGCCGCGGCGGCGGTGACCCGGCCGCCCGGGGTGAGCGGATTGAGGCCGGCCATCTTCTCCAGGCTCGTGTCGGCGCGCGGGCAGGTGTCGGTGCCGACGTCGCCGACGGCGCGGATCTCGCGGGTGAAGCGGCCCTCGGCGATGGCCCGCAGGGCCCGCTCGTGGCTGCGCAGGGCGAAGCGCTCCATGTCCTCCCGGCTGATGTCCCACTTCTCGGCGATCATCTCGGCGGAGCGGAACTGCGAGATCTCCTCGTCGCCGTAGCGCTCGCGCCAGCCGGTGGAGCCGGAGAAGGGGTCGGCGAAGCCGTACTGCTGGCCGGTGAGCATCGCGGCCGAGATGGGGATGGCGCTCATGTTCTGCACGCCCCCGGCGACGACGACGTCGTTGACCCCGGCCATGACGGCCTGGGCCGCGAAGTGCACCGCCTGCTGGCTCGAGCCGCACTGCCGGTCCACGGTGACCCCGGGCACGTGCTGCGGGAGGCCGCCGGCGAGCCAGGCCGTGCGGGCGATGTCGCCGGCCTGCGAGCCGATGGTGTCGACGCAGCCGAACACGACGTCCTCGACGGCGTCGGGGTCGATCCCCGAGGAACTCATGAGGCTGGTGAGCGCGGCGGCGCCCAGGTCAGCGGAGTGGATGCCCGCGAGCGCGCCGCCGCGTCGCGTGACGGGGGTGCGGACGGCGTCCACGATGTATGCCTCTGCCACCGGGTTCCCTTCCTGCGGATGCCTCGCCGGTCGGTGCCGGACGTCGGATCGGTTGAGTCTGCGTGGCTCGCTGACGGGGTGGCCGGCGTCGCCGCAGCTAGTCTAGCAAGCGCTTGGTTGGTAGTCTGTGCTCCGCGCCAGACAAGTGACCGGCTCCGCGTGAGGAGATGTGCGTGAGTGACGTGTTGACCACGATCCCCGCCCTGCTGCGGCAGGCCGCGCAGGACGCCGCCGAGATCGAGGCCCTGGTCGACGGTGACGTACGGATGACCTTCGCCGAGCTCGACGCGGCCGTCACCCGGTTCGCCCGGGCCGCGGTCGCGCACGGTCTCGAACCGGGGGACCGCGTCGTCGTCTGGGCCCCGAACAGCGCCGACTGGGTCGTCAGCGCCCTCGGCGTGCTGGCCGCCGGGGGCGTGCTCTGCCCCGTCAACACCCGCTTCCGGGGGGAGGAGGCGCGGTACGCCATCGCCAAGGTCCGGGCCACGATGGTCATCCTCGACGACACCTTCCTGCGCGCCAACTACCTGGCCGCGCTGCGCGGCGACGGGCCGCCACCGGCCGTCGGGCGGCCCGTGCCGCTGCTGCCCTCGGTGCGTACCGTCGTCGACCTGTCCGCCGCCGCCGACCGCGAGCAGGCCGGTGCCGGCGTGTGGTCCCTGGCCGGCTTCACCGCGCTGGCCGACCAGGTCGACCCCGCCGTCGTCGACGGACGGATCGCCGCCCTCGACCCCGAGGGCCTGGCCGACATCCTGTTCACCTCGGGGACCACCGGCTACCCCAAGGGCGCGATGGTCTCGCACGCCTCGAACCTGCGCGTCGACCTGCAGTGGGCCCGGCTCGTCGGGCTGCGGCGCGGCGACCGCTACCTCATGGTCAACCCGTTCTTCCACAGCTTCGGCTACCGGGCCGGCATCCTGGCCTGCCTGATCATGCGCGCCACGATCATCCCGGTCGCCGTGTTCGACGTCGGGACCGTGCTGCGCCTCGTCGAGCGGGAACGCGTCACCGTCTTCCCCGGCGCGCCCACCGTCTACACCTCCCTGCTCGAGCACCCCGACTTCGGCGCCTACGACGTCAGCTCGGTACGCCTGGCCGTCACCGGCGCCACGATCGTCCCGGTGCCGCTGCTGCGCCGGATGCGCGAGGAACTCGGCTTCCGCGACGTCATCACCGCCTACGGCCTGACCGAGACGTGCGGCACCGCGACCGTGTGTCCGCCCGACGCCGACATCGAGCGGATCTCGACCAGTTGCGGACGGGCGATCCCGGGCACCGAGCTGCGGATCGCCGGTCTCGACGGGCAGGCGCTGCCGGCCGGTGAGTCCGGCGAGGTCCTCGTGCGTGGCTACAACGTGATGCTGGGCTACTTCGAGGACCCGGTCGCCACCGCGCAGGCCATCGACGAGGACGGCTGGCTGCACACCGGTGACGTCGGCTGGGTCGACGAGGACGGCTACCTGCGCATCACCGACCGGATCAAGGACGTCTACGTGGTCGGGGGCTTCAACGTCTACCCCGCCGAGGTCGAGCGCGTGCTGGGCGAGCACCCCGTGGTCTCCGACGTCGCCGTCGTCGGGGTCCCCGACGCGCGGATGGGCGAGGTCGGCCGCGCCTTCGTGCAGACCGTTCCCGACTGGAGTGGGGACGAATCGGTGCTCGTCGACGAACTCGAGGCGTGGTGCCGGGAGCGGCTGGCGAACTTCAAGCGCCCCCGCAGCTTCAGCGTCGTTCCGGCCCTGCCACGAACCCCCAGCGGAAAGATCCAGAAGTTCAAGCTCACCGCGGCTCGCGGGCCCGACACCCCCGACCAGACCTGACACCGACGGCACCGCCGTCACGGGCACACCGGGCCGAAAATCGGAGGACACCATGCAGGACGTAGTCATCGTCGCCGCGGCGCGCTCGCCGATCGGTCGGGCCTTCAAGGGGTCGTTGGCCTCGATGCGGGCCGACGACCTGGCCACCCAGATGGTCCGGGCGGCCCTGGCCCAGGTGCCGTCGCTCGACCCGACCCGGATCGACGACCTCATGCTCGGCTGCGCGCAGCCGGCCGGCGAACAGGGCTGGGGCCTCGGGCGCGTCGTCGCCGTCGAGCTCGGGCTCGACCGGGTCCCCGGGACGACGGTGCAGCGCTACTGCGCCTCCAGCCTGCAGACGACCCGGATGGCGCTGCACGCCATCCGCGCCGGTGAGGCGGACGTGCTCGTCTCCGCCGGGGTCGAGGTCGTCTCGCACTTCGCCGCCGGTAAGTCCGACGGCATGCCGGACACGAAGAACCCGATCTTCGCCGCGGCGGGGGAGCGCACCGCCGCCCGCGCCCAGGGTGGCGCCGGCCCGTGGACCGACCCGCGCGCCGCGGGTGAGCTGCCCGACGTCTACGTCGCGATGGGCGAGACCGCCGAGAACGTCGCGAGCCACCGCGGGGTGAGCCGCGCCGAGCAGGACGAGTGGGCCGCCACGAGCCAGCAGCGGGCCCAGGCCGCGATCGAGTCGGGCTTCTTCGCCACCGACATCACGCCCGTGACCCTCGCCGACGGCACCGTCGTGGCCACCGACGACGGCCCCCGCGCCGGGGTGACCGTCGAGTCGCTCTCCGGCCTCAAGCCGGTCTTCCGGCCCGACGGTACGGTGACCGCGGGCAACTGCTGCCCGCTCAACGACGGGGCGGCCGCCCTCGTCGTCATGTCCGGCCGCAGGGCCGCCGAACTCGGCATCACGCCGTTGGCCCGGATCCTGTCCACGGGCGTCTCGGCGATCTCGCCGGAGATCATGGGTCTCGGCCCGGTCGAGGCCTCGAAGCGGGCCCTCGCGCTGGCCGGGCTCTCGATGGCCGACATCGACCTCGTCGAACTCAACGAGGCGTTCGCCGCGCAGGTCGTCCCCTCGATCTGGGACCTCAAGGCCGCTCCCGAGCGGGTCAACGTCCACGGCGGCGCGATCGCCCTGGGCCACCCGTTCGGCCAGACCGGAGCCCGGATGGCGACGACGCTCATCAACGGGCTGCGGGCCCGCGACGGCCAGCTCGGTCTCGAGACGATGTGCACGGCCGGCGGCCAGGGCATGGCGATGGTCGTAGAACGGCTCTCCTAGGGCCCCGCGCCCACCGGGCACAGGGGCCCTGACCAGCGCCCGGTCAGTCGTTTGACCGGCAGGCCATTCCCGGTCCGGTCGATGTCAACCCGGACCGGCGCGAGCCCACTCTCTGACCGCCTGCTGCCGGCCTTGCCCCAGATTCGGGGAGGACCGCCTCGCCGGCAGTTGCCCGCCGAGCAGAATCCGGCTGCCGGTTCAGGCGGCAGGATGCCCAGGTCGTCGGTCCGCTGCGGGTGACGGGACCAGCGTCCGTGGGGCCGGAACGACGGTGTCGAGCTGCCCCACGCATGCGATCAACCGGCGCCAAACCCCTGCCCCGTCCGTGGGGGCAGCTCGACAGCGCGCCTGACCCGGTGCCGGCGTACGGGTTCCGGTGCAGGTCGGGTACCAGAAGTGCAGAGGTGGGGCGCGAAGCACTCGGGACGCTACGAGGGCGGCCGACCCGACGACCCACGTCCGCTACTCACGATGAGTAGATCGGTGGACGTGAGCTGGCACCCGCTGTTGGGTGACGCGCTGGCGGCACACGTTCATTGCCGCGACGGCCATGAATACTGCGGGACCGATCCGGACGCGATGGCGTTACCGGGAAGTCGGGGTCGGTGTACGCCGTTGAAGATCAACCGCCGGTCCCGGGGTGCACCCGCTTTCTCAGGTTGGGTGGCGACCGTTCCGCCACCACCTTTCCGGCGGCGTCGTACCCGACCAAGACCGGCGGGTCGACGCTCTCGTTGGCGAGGTACCAGAAGAAGAACACGTCTTCCGCGCGTACGGCTGACCGCACGGACCCGTCGGGCAGTCGCAGTTCCGCCCGTACCGCATCCCCGGCGGCAGCCCACATCGTGTGTATTCCCCCGCCGTCCTCGGATCCGCCCATGGTGCTGAGCGGCTCCGTGCCCCGGTCCGTCGCGCCCGTGCACTGTCCCCCGGCAAGTTTGAAGCTTGTCGGGGCCGGCCGGTCGAGGTCACCGGGCGGCTCGAACAGGGGGGCTATGCAGGTGGTGCCGTCCTGGCCCTTGGCGGACCAGACGGACAGTACGGTGCCGTCCGGGCCCGGTGCCTGGGCCACTCGTCGTGCTGTCTGGACGTCCACCGCGCCCCCGGTTTCGGTCGCCCAGAACGACAACGGCTTAGTGAATGACTCGGGCAGCAGTCCTCCGGCGACGGCGATGCCCGCACCCGAAGCGACAAGGCCGGCAGTCAACAGGGCGGTAAACACGACCCGCCGTCTGTGCGACCGTGGAGGGGCCTCCGGGAGGTCGCCGGCGATGTTGACCAACAGGTGTGCGAGCGCTGCTTCCCGAGTCGAGGCAGGCCAGCGGTCATCGACTGCGGTAACCGGCCTGAGCTTCTCGACACTGATCATCATGTCGCGATCCTTGGTCATGCGGTGCCTCCTGCAGATGGCAGTGGACGTTGGGCAGCGTCGACGTGAGGCGGTGCGTCCGGCTCGCCGCTGGCGCGTAGTCGCCGCCGCGCCCTGAACACACGTACATGGAAGGCCGGTAGTGAGCAGCCCGCCACCCGCGCCGCCTGCTCCGGGGTCAAGCCGTCCCAAGCGATCAGCAGCAGCGCCTCCCGCTCCTTCGGGGTCAGCGTCGCCAGTTGGGTCAGCACGGTAGCGCGCTCCGTGGCGAGAACATCGGCGGCAGCCGCCGGTTCCGCGACCTGCCGGAACCGTTCCAACTCGACGGCCACTCGTGCCTGCCGATGTCCCGATCGGCGCAGGTTGGAGATGGTGTTGCGGGCGACCACGAGCAGCCAGGGCAAGGGGTCGTCCGGAACGCTGGCGAGCTTCCGCCAGGCCACCAGGAACGTCTCCGACACCACATCCTGTGCGGAATCGGAGTCAAGGTGTCGCAACGCGTACGCCATCACCCGAGGTCCGTGTTCAGTCCACAGCTCCACGAACCGTTGTTCATGCCGCTCGGCTGCGTGCTCTTCTCTCACACCACGTAGTGTCCGGCCACACTTCGGAACTTACGGCGACAAGCTGCGAGAGAGCGGGCAGGTGCAGTTCACCCCGGGACGGTGGTCATGCGGCCTTCGCGCCTCGGCGAGCCCAGCGCCGTTCGCGGCTACGAGGGGAACAGCCTCCAGTGCCCCTCGGAAACGACCTCGACGGTGCCGCCGGTCACTCTGATGGCCGTCTGGTCGTCGATTGCGTACGCCGGACCGCCGATCTCGGCCGCCCATCTCTCGGCACCAGCCATGGTGTTGTCCGGCTCGAGACCCAGGTGCGGGAAGATCGAGAAGTCGACGACCCCCAGTGTGCGGTCGTCGGGCGCTGACTGCCACTCGACGAAGTCCGCACCGATCCGGGGGGTCAGCACCATGCTCCCCGCACTCAACCCCACCCAGACGGTGTCCCGCAGCGACGGCAGGAGATCCGCCAGCCCGGACTGCCGCATCCAGTGGCACAGGTACGTCGCATCGCCGCCGGCCACGAGCATGACGTCAGCCGCCCGGACCCAGGGGACCCACCGCTCCTCGCCGATGCTGGGCAGCGCTGTCAGCTCGAGGACGCCCAGTGACTTCCAGCCCAGGTCGCACATGGGTAACGGCGTCTGCCCGGTGATGAAGCGCCAGGCCGAGGCTGGCCCGCCCATGGGGTTGCCGTACACCGCCGTAGGGATGCAGAGGGCACTGGAGTCGGCGATCGGCTTGCCCAGCAGGTCGACCAGCGCGTCGCGGATGCTCGGGTTCGTGACGCCCGCGGACGTGAGAAGAAGCTTCACGCTTGCCTCCTGTGCGTAGCGGTCATGACGCTCTCCCCGAGAGTCGGAGATCGGGTGCATGGGAGTGCAGACTGGACACCATAACGAAACTCATCGCCGTTGCGACCCCTCAAGCCCTTCGCACGCACATCGGCGGTTCCGGACACCACCGGGGCTTGGCAAATGTCACTGTGGGTAGTCGATGATCTTTGTGTGCTGGCGGCGACTCGGCGGTCAGCCTGCTGCGTGACTTGCGGATGTCGATGGCCGTTGGTACTCGGTGGGCGTACGCGGCTCGGCGCTGCAGCCCGTACGCCGACACCCGGCACCGCACAACCTCGGCACGGGCAACGACCCGCATCCTCGTCGACTCTCGCTGGCGGCCGGCAGGTGCGCGGTCGTCGACCCTCGGCAGGGGCCCCGGTGCGGACACGACCGGGTTCCTGTGCCGGGTCGGAGGGTGTCGGGGTGCGTGGGTCCACGGCCGGGCCAGGATCAGTGCCGGCGCAGCGCTGCCGCGAGGGTCGCGGCCCGGCCGGCGACGGCGGCCGACTGCGCGGCGAACGAGGCCGCGGTGCGGTCGCCACCGCTCATCGCGCCCTGCACGACCCTGGTGTGCACGCCCTCGACGATGCACGCGGTCTTCCACCAGTTGTAGGCGACGAAGTAGTCGATCCGGGCCGGGTCGGTGCCGGTGGCGAGGCAGTACCGGGCGAGCAGCTCGTTCCGGGTCGAGAAGCCGGGCAGGACCGTGGCCGGATCGTGCAGCGCACGGGCCGCGTCGTCGGCCTGCGCCCAGTAGACGAGCAGCTGGCCGACGTCGGCCAAGGGGTCTCCGACCGTGGTCAGCTCCCAGTCGAGCACGCCCTGCACCCGCCACCGGGAGTCGAGCATGCAGTTGTCGAGGCGGAAGTCCCCGTGCACGATCCCCGAGCGGGACTGCTCGGGAGCCGCGGCCACGAGATGCTCGTGCGCGGTCTGCAGATCGGGCAGGTCGCGGATCCTGGTCCGGTGCCAGTTGTCGTGCCAGCGCCCGAGTTGGCGGGTGATGTAGTCACGGCGACGGGCCAGACCCCCGAGCCCGATGAGCTCCGGCCCGAGCCCGTGCAGGGCCACGAGGGCGTCGACGAGCGTGGGGCCGATGAGCGCGCGGTCGGCCTCGGTGGTGAGCCGCTCGACGTCGGCGGGGCTGCGCAGGATCGTGCCGTCGAGGTGCTCGAGCACGACGAGCGGGGCGCCCGCCACCTCGCCCGTCTCCTCGACGGCGAGCACTCGCGGCGCCGGGAGGTGGCCGTGCAGCCCGCGCAGGATCCGCGCCTCGCGCAGCACGTCGTGCGCGGTGGCCGGGTGGTCCCCGAGCGGTGGACGTCGCAGCACGACGACGTGGTCGGCCGCGTCGGTGGTCCGGTAGGTGAGGTTGGAGCGTCCCCCGGCGATGAGTTCGTGTCGCAGGTTCCCCCGCAGCTCGGGCACGGCGCGGCCGAGCCAGGCGTCGACCCCCGCCGGGAGCCCGGCGTGTCGGGTGGTGCCGCTCGGGGCCGGACCGGTCCGGGCATGACCTGCTGCCGTCATGGGGGCGCCTCCTCAGTCGCGGGCGAGGATCCCGTCGAGGTACACCGAGACGAGGTCGTCGGCGAAGGTCGCCCTGGTGTACGACGGGGTCGGCTTGAACCAGCGGACCGAAAGCCACAGCGAGTCACGCAGCATGCGGTGCAGCACGCGTACCGGGATGTCGTTGCGGAAGTCGCCCGTGGCGATGCCGGCCTCGAGCACCTCGATCCAGGCCCGCTGGATCGACGTGGCCGACTCGCGGATGTGCTCGTAGCCCTCGATCGTGGGCAGGTAGTTGCTCGAGTTCTGGTAGATCTCGGTCGCGTGCGGGTGTGCCTCGATGTTGGCCAGCGAGCTCGTCACCAGCTCGCGTAGCTGGGTCGCCGGGCCCTCCCCGGACGCCAGCACCTTGGCGTAGCGGTCGGTCAGGTCGGTGAGGTAGTCCGAGATGATCGCGTCGACCATCTCGTCCTTCGACTTGAAGTGGTGGTAGAGGCTGCCCGAGAGGATGCCGACCGAGTCGGCGATCTCGCGGACGGTCGTGGCGCCGATTCCCTTGGCGGCGAACAGGTGCGCAGCGTTGTCGAGGATGACCGAGCGGCGGTCCTGGGTCGTCGACATCTGGGATGCTCCCGGTTCCTCGAACGTAGTTGGTCAAGCGCTTGTTTATACCACTCGGCACCGCCTGCGCCGGTGCAGGTGAGGACCTTCCTTGACTTGGGCGCCGCCGCCACCTACGGTTCGGCCAATCAAGCGCTCGTTCGGTCGCGCGAGGGTGTGGCGCTCCGGACCCCGATCGCCGAAAAGGGGCTGCCCGCATGCCCGATCCGAGGACCGGTCCGACCCCGACCGTCCCGCCCGGCAGCGGGCCCGGTCGTTCACCCGCCGCCAGCCCGGACGAGGGGGCCGGCCTGCTCGCCGGCCGCGTCGTCATCGTCACCGGCGCCGCCAACGGGCTGGGGGCGGCGTACGCGCGCGGCATCGCCGCGGCCGGGGCCCACGTGGTCGCCGTCGACGTCGACGAGCAGGGACTCGAGCGGCTCGGCGGGCAACTCGCCGCAGCTGGTGGCCGTGGCTCGGCTCGGGTCGCCGACGTCGCGGACTGGGCGACCGCGCACGACGTCGTGCGTGACTGCCTCGCCGAGCACGGCCAGCTCGACGGCATCGTCAACAACGCCGGCGTCTTCGCCATGGCGCACGCCGGCACGGAGTCCGAGGCCACGGTGCGCCGGCTGCTCGAGGTCAACGTGCTCGGCACCATCGCCTGGGGTGACGCCGCGATCGCGGCGATGCGCACCCAGGGCCACGGAGTCCTGGTCAACGTCACCTCGGGCGAGCAGATGGGCCGCGCCGAGACGGCCGTGTACGGGGCGACGAAGGCCGCGATCGCCACGCTCACCTACGCGTGGGCGGCCGAGCTCGCCGAGGCCGGGATCCGCGTCAACGCCATCTCCCCGAACGCGCAGACCCGGATGGCCGAGGTGCTCGCGCAGTTCCGGGGTGCCCCGAGCGGGCAGAACGCGGGGATCGCCCCCGAGGCCAACGTGCCGCTGCTGATCTACCTGCTCTCGGACCTCAGCGCCGAGCTCACCGGCCAGGTGCTGCGCGCCAACGGTCCCGAGCTCATGCTGACGACCCACCCGGCGCTCGTCGACCCCGTGCTGCGGCACGCGGCGTGGACCCCGGAGCGGATCGCCGAGGCCGTCACGGCGCGGCTGCGGCCGCACCTGGCGCCCCTCGGGGTGCGCCGGGTGCGCGTCGAATACCTCGACTGACCCGACGTCCGACACCCGGACGATCCGCCAACCCGACAGGGGCCCGATGTCCGCCACGATCAACCCGCTCTGCGTCAGCGGCATGGCCGCGATGTCCTGGGACCTGCCCGGGGAGATCGCGATGTACCGGCGTACCGGCACCGACCTCGTCGGCCTGCAGTGCGGCAAGGTCGCCGCCTTCGGCGTGCCGGCCCTCGGTGACCTGCTCGCCGAGCACGATGTGCGGCTCGGCTACCTCGTGCACGGCTTCACCGCCCATCCGGACGACGAGTCGGGCTGGGCGCAGCAGGTCGCGGCGCTGCGGGCCGGCGTCGTCGACGCCCGTACGCTCGGCGCCGACCTCGTCTATCTCACGTCGGGCCCCTCGGCGCACCTGACGTGGGAGGAGGCGGCCGACCGGTTCGCCGAGCGGATCGCCCCGGTCGTGGCCACCGCCCGCGAGCACGGGGTGCGCCTCGGCGTGGAGAACACCCTGCCGGTCAGGTGCGACCTCAGCTTCACGCACACCGCGCGGGACGCCCTCGCCCTGGCCGACCTCTGCGGCATCGGCATCTGCCTCGACCTCTACTGCTGCTGGCAGGAGCGGGGCTTGACCGACCTGGTCCGCGAGCGGGTCACGCGGATCGAGATCGTGCAGGTGTCCGACTTCCGGGTCGGCACCTCGACCTTCCCGAACCGGTGGGTGCCCGGGGACGCCGACCTGCCGATCGCCGGCCTGCTGGGCAGCGTGCTGCGGGCCGGCTACAGCGGCATCGTCGACGTCGAGCTGCTCGGCCCGGCCATCGAGGCCGAGGGGGCCGAGTCGGCGGTGACCCGCTCGATCGCGTGGCTGCGCGAGCAGATCGCGGCGGCGCGCCCCTGAGTGGTCAGGGCACGTCGGCCGCGAGCGGATCGGCGGTGGCGCGAGCGGATCGGCGGCGGCGCGCCCCTGAGCGGTCAGGGCGCGTCCGCCCACCGTGGCGCGCGCCTGGCGACGAACGCGGCCGCGCCCTCGGCGGCATCCGGTCCGGCGAGCAGCTCGAGGGTCGCGAGTCGGTTGGCGGCGGCGAGGTCGCGTTCGCGGGGGTCCAGGCTCAGGTGCATGAGCCGTTTGGTCGCCAGCACCGCCGCCGGAGACTGGGCCGCGATCCGGGCGGCGAGCGCGAGCGCGCGCGGGAGGACCTCGTCGGTGGGGACCACGGCGTTGACCAGGCCCAGCTCGTGGGCCCGGGCCGCCGGAAGTGGCTCGGTCGTCAGCCCGAGTTCGAGGGCGACGGCGAGCGGCAGGCGACGGGGCAGGTCGGTGCCGCCCTCGGAGGCGGCGATGCCGCGCCCCACCTCGGGCAGTGCGAAGTAGGCGTGCTCGGCCGCGACGACGAGGTCGCAGGCGAGGGCGAGCTCGAAGCCGCCGCCGACGGCGGGCCCGTTGACCGCGGCGATGACCGGCTTTCGGTAGCCGCCGCGCAGTAGCGTGAGTGGACTGCGGGCCACGTCGACCAGGCGCCCCTCGGCCGCGGCGCGCAGGTCCATCCCGGCGCTGAAGGACAGCTCGCCGGTGCCGGTCAGCACGACCGCGCGCACGCCCGGGTCCGCGTCGTACCCGAGCAGGGCGTCGGTCATCGCCAGGAGGGTGTCGGGGTCGAGGGCGTTGCGCACCTGCGGCCGGTTGATCCTGATGACACCCGCCGCGTCGACGCGCTCGCACACCACTGCGTCCAACGTCCCGTCCTCCTTCGCGTCAGGGTCTTGACCCTCTCCGGATGGCTGTTAGTCTACCAACCAAGCGCTTGCTACGTGGTGGCCCGGCCGCGGGTGCCCGGCACGCCACTGGCCTTCCGCACCGCTCGCCGCCGCGCTCGAGCAGTGCCCCGAGACGGAACGATGAGGGACACATGGCCGACAAGACTCTGACAAGCCGCGACGTCGTGTCGCGGCTCGAATCCGGGATGACCATCGGCATCGGGGGATGGGGCTCACGGCGCAAGCCCATGGCCCTCGTGCGCGAGATCCTGCGCTCCGACCTCAGGGACCTGACCGTCGTCAGCTACGGCGGGCCGGACGTCGGCCTGCTCTGCGCAGCCGGCAAGGTCAGGAAGGTCGTCTTCGGTTTCGTCTCGCTCGACAGCATCGCCCTCGACCCGCACTTCCGCGCCGCGCGGCAGAAGGGCGCCGTCGAGGTCGCCGAGTACGACGAGGGCATGCTCCAGTGGGGGCTGTACGCCGCCGGCATCCGCCTGCCCTTCCTGCCGACCCGCGCCGGGCTCGGGTCGGACGTCCTGAAGCACAACCCCGACCTCAGGCTCGTCCAGGACCCGTACGGCACCGAGCAGCTCGTGGCCATGCCGCCGCTGCGCCTCGACGCGGCCCTCGTGCACATGAACCGCGCCGACGCCCAGGGCAACGGCCAGTTCCTCGGGCCCGACCCGTACTTCGACGACCTCTACTGCCTCGCCGCCGACCAGGCCTTCATGTCCTGCGAGCGGATCGTGCCCACGGCCGAGCTCAGCGCCGCCGGGCACTCGGCGACCATCAAGATCAACCGTCAGCTCGTCGCCGGCGTCGTCGAGACCCCGAACGGCGCGCACTTCACCTCCTGCGTACCGGACTACGAGCGCGACGAGGCCTTCCAGCGCGAGTACGTCAAGGCCGCCGGCGACCCGCAGGCCTGGGCCAAGTTCGAGAAGCGGTACCTGTCCGGTACGGAAGATGACTACCAGGCGGCCGTCGCCGCCCGAGCCGAGGAGGTCGCATGAGCAGCGCCGCCACCGAGTCCGCGGACCAGCCCACGGGCAGCGCCACCACTGTCGACGCGCCGGTGACCCGCGCCGAGTACTGCGCGGTCGCCGTGGCGGACGCGTTCGCCGGTGACGGCGAGTCCATCGCCAGCGCCTTCGGCACGATCCCTGCCGTCGGCGTCCGCCTCGCGCGGCTCACCGTCGCCCCCGACCTGCTGCTCACCGACGGCGAGGCCCACTTCGTCTCCGGCACCTGGCCGATCGGCGCGGACCCGCACGCCACCGAGGGCGTCGTCGTCGAGGGCTGGAGCCCGTTCCGTACGATCTTCGACCTCGTCTGGCACGGCAAGCGGCACGTCATGATGATCCCGGTCCAGATCGACGGGCACGGCAACACCAACATCTCGGCCATCGGCGACTACGCCCAGCCGAAGGTGCAGCTGCTCGGCGTGCGCGGCGCCCCCGGCAACAGCGTCTACCACCCGACCAGCTACTGGGTGCCCCACCACTCCACGCGCAGCTTCGTCCGTACCGTCGACATGGTCTCCGGCGTGGGCACCGACAGCGCCCGCGCCGCCGGCCCGGCCGCGAGCGCGTACCACGATCTGCGCCGGGTCGTCACCAACCTCGCGGTCCTCGACTTCGGCGGCCCCGACGGCGCGCTGCGCCTGCTCAGCCTGCACCCCGGCGTCACGCTCGCGGAGGTCCGCGCGGCCACCGGCTGCGACCTGCACGTCGAAGGCGAGGTCCCGGCCACCCGTGAGCCGACCGCCGAGGAGCTGCGCCTCATCCGCGAGGTCATCGACCCCCGCTCGCTGCGCGACCGCGAGATCCCCACATGAGCCGGGCCCAGGAGCCGCACCCGACGCTGCGCACCCGGGCGACCGACCTGTTCGGGGTGCGGTACCCGATCGTCCAGACCGGCATGGGCTACGTCTCCGACGTGCGCCTGACCACCGCGACGGCCAACGCCGGCGGGCTGGGCATCCTCGCGGCCGGCCTGCTGTCCTACGACGAGCTCGTCGTGGCCGTCGAGCAGATCCAGGCCGGCACCGACGCGCCGTTCGGCGTGAACATCCGCGCCGACCAGCCCGACGTCGTCAAGCGCATCGACCTGCTCATCTCGGCCGGCGTCAAGGTCGCCTCCTTCGCGCTGGCCCCCAAGCAGGAACTCATCGCCAGGTGCAAGGACGCCGGCCTCGTCGTCGTCCCGTCGATCGGCGCGCGACGCCACGCCGAGAAGGTCGCCGCGTGGGGCGCCGACGCCGTCATCGTGCAGGGCGGTGAGGGCGGCGGCCACACCGGCGGGGTGCCCACCAGCCTGCTGCTGCCCCAGGTCGTCGACGCCGTCGACATCCCGGTCATCGGCGCCGGTGGCTTCTTCGACGGCCGCGGCCTCGTCGCCGCGCTCGCCTACGGTGCCGAGGGCATCGCCATGGGCACCCGCTTCCTGCTCACCAGCGACTCGCCGGTCCAGCCGTCGGTCAAGGACGTCTACCTGGCCAAGACGGTCAACGACACCGTCCTGACCCTCCAGGTCGACGGCGTCCCGCAGCGCGTGCTGCGCGCCGGCACGATCGAGGAGCTGGAGCGCACCTCCGCCCCCGGCCGGCTGCTGCGGGCCGTGCGCAACGCCGCCGCCTTCCAGAAGCTGTCCGGCACGCCGTGGGGCGGCATGGTCCGGGAGGGCCTGGCCATGCGCAAGGCACACGACCTGACGTGGAGCCAGGTCGTCATGGCGGCCAACGCCCCGATGCTCTACCGGTCGGCCCTGCTCGAGGGCAGGACCGACGTCGGCGTCATGGCCACCGGCCAGGTCGTCGGACTCATCGACGACGTCCCGAGCGTCGCCGAGCTCATCGACCGCATCATCGACGAGGCCACCCGGACCCTCGACCGGCTCGGCGTGCCCGCGCCGGCCGCGTCGGCCCCGGCCGTGCCCGAGGAGGATTAGTCATGGGAGCACTGCAGGGACGGGTCGTCGTCGTCACCGGCGCCGGCCGTGGCCTCGGCCGAGAGCACGCGCTGCTCGCCGCCGCCGAAGGCGCCTCGGTCGTCGTCGCCGACACCGGCGCCGCCGCCGACGGCACCGGCGGCGACCCCTCGGTCGTCGAGGCCGTCGCCGCCGAGATCACGACCGCCGGCGGGCAGGCCGTGGCCAGCACCGCGGACGTCGCCACCACCGAGGGCGCTCGCGAGCTGCTCGCGCTCGCCCGCGACACCTACGGGCGCGTCGACGGCCTCGTCAACAACGCCGGCATCCTGCGGGACCGGATGTTCGTGAACATGAGCGAGGACGACTGGGACGCGGTGATCCGTGGCCAGCTGCGCGCGACGTTCGCGCCGTGCCGGGTGTTCGCCGAGCACTGGCGCACCGAGTCCAAGGCCGGCAACCAGCCGGTCGCCTCGATTGTCAACGTCTCCTCCACCTCGGGCCTCATCGGCGCCGTCGGGCAGACGAACTACGGCGCGGGCAAGGCCGCCATCGCCGCCCTCACCGTCATGCTCGCCCAGGAGATCGGCCGCTACGGCGTACGCGTCAACGCCATCGTCCCGGTCGCGCGTACCCGGATGACCCAGGACCTGCCCGGCATCGGCGAGCTGGTCGCCGCCCCGGCCGACCCCGCCGCGTTCGACGTCTACCACCCGGGCAACGTCTCCCCGCTCGTCGCCTGGCTGCTCACCGCCGACGCGCCGGTGACCGGCGAGGTGTACTACGCCAAGGGTGGCGAGATCCGTCGGTTCGCGCCGTGGAGCTACGACTGGACCCTCGACAAGGGCGCCCGCTGGAGCGTCGGGGAGATCGCGAAGGAGATGGCCGCCCGTGCCTGACACCGGTCACACCAGCGCCGCCGACTGGGCCGGCCCCGCCCACGGGCTGCTCTCCGGGCGCTCGGTGCTCGTCACCGCCGCGGCCGGCACCGGCATCGGCTTCGCGACGGCGCGCCGCGCCGCCGAGGAAGGCGCGCGGGTCGCCGTCAGCGACCGGCACGAGCGCCGCCTCGCCGAGTCGGTCGACGAGCTCGAACGCCTCACCGGGACCCGGCCGCTCGGGGTGCCCTGCGACGTCACCGACCAGGCCCAGCTCGACCACCTCATGGACACCGTCGCCGCCGACCTCGGCGGCATCGACGTGCTCGTCAACAACGCCGGCCTCGGCGGCACCGCGGCCGTGCAGGACATGACCGACGACCAGTGGGACTCCGTCCTGTCGGTGACCCTGACCTCGACGTTCAAGGCGACCCGGTCGGTGCTGCGGCACATGATCCCGGCCGGCAGGGGGGTCATCGTCAACAACGCCTCCGTCATCGGCTGGCGCGCGCAGAAGGGACAGGCGCACTACGCCGCGGCCAAGGCCGGCGTCATGGCGCTGACCCGGTGCGCGGCTCTCGACGTCGCCGAGCACGGCATCCGGGTCAACGCGGTGTCCCCGAGCATCGCGGTGCACGCCCACCTGGCCAAGGTGACAAGTGACGAGCTGCTCGCCCAGCTCTCGGCCCAGGAGGCCTTCGGCCGGGCCGCGACGCCGTGGGAGATCGCCAACGTCATCGTCTTCCTCGCCAGCGACTACTCGTCGTACATGACCGGCGAGGTCGTGTCCGTCTCGAGCCAGCACCCGTGACCGTCCGGTGCGTGCCGGCGACCCGCGCCAGCGCGTACCGATGAACGAAAGGAGCCCGTCGTGGCCAACCCCGACGCGCAGGGCGTCACCGGCGCCCCCTTCCGGCTCGACGTCGAGCGCGGCAAGATCCGCGAGTTCGCGCTGGCCACCGGCGCGGCCGACGCGGCCTACCTGCGGGAGGAGGACCCGGTCGTGCAGCCGACGTTCCTCACGACGACCTTCTTCTGGCAGGGCGAGGACGCCAACCCGTGGTCCGCGGTCGAGCTGGACCAGCAGCGCGGCCTGCACGCCGAGCAGCAGTACACCTTCTTCGGCGAGCCGCCGCGCGCCGGGACCAGGCTCACCTGCCAGTCGCGCATCGGCGAGATCTACACCAAGGTGGGGCGCCGCGGCGGCGAGATGACCTTCGCCGTGATGTACACCGACTTCCGCGACGAGACCGGGCGTCTCGTCGCCCAGGCCAAGCTCACCGGAGTCGAGACGGCCCGGCCGCCGGACACCGGGGCCGCGACGCGGGACGGAGCCTCCGCATGAGCGACACGACCGCCACCACCCCGCCCGGCACGACCGAGGTCGGCCTGCCCGTCCCGGCGACCCCGCCAACGCGCACCCACGGCCCGGTGACCCGCACCGACTTCGTCCGCTACCAGGGCGCCTCGGGTGACATGAACCCGATCCACCACGACGAGGTCTTCGCCAGGGCCGCCGGGTTCCCGAGCCCCTTCTCCGTGGGCATGTGGCAGGCCAGCCTGCTCGGCACGTACGCCACCGACTGGCTCGGCGGCCGGAACGTGCGGGACTTCCGCATCCGGTTCCTGGCCCAGGTGTGGCCGGGCGACACCCTCACGCTCGACGGTGCTCCGCTGCGCACCTACGTCATCGAGGGCGAGGACGGACGTGAGGGCCGCGTCGACGTCGAGCTGACCTGCCGGCGGCAGACCGGCGACACGGCCGTCACCGCGTGGGCGACGTTCGTGCTGCCCGAGGCGGCCCTCGACGCCGCGACACCCGGGACCGGCGAGCAGCCCGAGACCACCGAGGAGCAGGGATGAGCCCCACGACCCACGCGTCCGTGACGACGACCGTGCACCCCGACGGGATCGCCGAGGTCGTCGTGGACAACCCGCCGGTCAACGCGCTGCCCGTGGCCGGCTGGTTCGCGCTCGCCTCCGCCCTCGACGCCGCCGGCGCCGACGAGTCGGTGCGGGTCGTCGTGCTGCGCGCCGAGGGCCGCGGCTTCAACGCCGGCGTCGACATCAAGGAGATGCAGCACACCGCCGGCTTCACCGCGCTGCTCGGCGCCAACCGCGGCTGCTTCGCCGCGTTCAAGGCCGTCTACGAGTGCCCCGTCCCGGTCGTCACCGCCGTCAACGGCTTCTGCCTCGGGGGCGGCATCGGGCTGGTCGGCAACTCCGACGTCATCGTCGCCTCCGACGACGCCACCTTCGGCCTGCCCGAGGTCGACCGCGGTGCCCTCGGTGCCGCGACCCACCTGTCCCGGATGGTGCCCCAGCACCGGATGCGCGCCATGGTCTACACCTCGGCCACGGCCACCGCCCAGGAGCTGCACGCGTACGGCTCGGTCCACAGCGTCGTGCCCCGCGAGCAGCTGCGCGAGGCGGCGTTCGCCGTCGCCACCCAGATCGCCGCGAAGGACCCCACCGTCATCCGGGCCGCGAAGGCCTCCCTCAACGGCATCGACCTGTGGGACGTCAACCGCAGCTACCGCTTCGAGCAGGGCTTCACCTTCGAGCTCAACCTCACCGGGGTCGCCGACCGGATCCGCGACGAGTTCGCCGGCACCGACAAGGCGGCGCGCCCGGGCAGCGAGGGCTGAGCCGTGCGCGCGATGGTGGTCCGTGAGCTCGGGGGCCCCGAGGTGCTCACGCTCACGGACGGGCCGCAGCCGCTGCCCGGCCCCGGGCAGGTGCTCGTCGACGTCGTCGGCGCCGGGGTCAACTTTCCCGACGGCCTCATCGTCGCCGGCACCTACCAGACCAGGCCGGAGCTGCCGTTCGTGCCCGGCTGCGAGGTCGCCGGCACGGTCGCGGCGCACGGCGACGGGGTGACCGGCCCGCCCGTCGGCGCCCGCGTCATCGGCTTCTGCGGCATCGGCGGCTACGCCACCCAGGTGCTCGTCGACGCCCGCCTGGTCCACCCGTTGCCCGCGGGCATCGACCTCGTCGAGGCCGGCACGATTCCCGTCGTCTACGGCACGTCGTACCACGGGCTCGTCGACCGGGCCGGCCTCGCCGCCGGCGAGACGCTGCTCGTGCTCGGCGCCTCCGGCGGCGTCGGCCTCACCGCCGTGCAGATCGGCAGGGCTCTCGGCGCGACCGTGATCGCGGCCGCCTCGAGCGAGGACAAGCGCGAGCTGTGCCTGGCGCACGGGGCCGACCACGCCATCGGCTACGCCGACCTGACGGCGACCGTGCGCGAGCTGACCGGCGGCGCCGGTGCCGACGTCGTCTACGACCCCGTCGGCGGCGACGCCGCCACCGCCGCGCTGCGTACGCTCGCGTGGGCCGGGCGGTTCCTCACCGTCGGCTACGCGACGGGCGAGATCCCGCAGGTCAAACTCAACCGGCTGCTCCTCACCGAGGGCGCGGTGCTGGGGGTCCTCTGGGGCGCCTGGGCCAGGCGCGACCCGGAGGCGAACGCCGCGAACATGACGACGCTGCTCGGGTGGATCGCCGCCGGCCGGTTGAGGCCACACGTCAGCGAGGTCTTCCCGCTGGAGGAGGCCGCCCACGCGCTCGGCACGGTGCTGAACCGTGGCGCCCGCGGCAAGATCGCCCTCCGGATGAAAGCAGGCAGGGAATGAAGGTGGCTGACGCGACCGAGCTGACCCAGATGGATCTCGGCCCCGGCCCGCGCTCGCGGGAGCTGCTCGCGACGTTGCGCACGTTCATGGCCGAGCACGTCTACCCCGCCGAGAAGGTGTACGCCGCCGAGCTCGGCGCCGCGGCCCGCGAGAACGGGGGAGTGTCCCACGTCCTGCCGCCGGTCGTCGAAGAGCTGAAGGTCACGGCGCGCAGGCTGGGTCTGTGGAACCTCTTCCTGCCTGACCTGTCGGGCCTCACCAATCTCGAGTACGCCTACCTGGCCGAGGAGACCGGACGCTCGCCCTACCTCGCCCCCGAGGCGCTCAACTGTGCCGCGCCGGACACGGGCAACATGGAGCTGCTGCACATGTTCGGCACGCGCGAGCAGAAGCGACAGTGGCTCACCCCGCTGCTCGAGGGCACCATGCGTTCCGGCTTCGCGATGACCGAGCCGGACGTGGCCTCCTCCGACGCGCGCAACATCGCCACCTCGATCGTGCGCGACGGCGACGCGTACGTCGTCAACGGCCGCAAGTGGTGGACGACCGGCGCGGCGGACCCGCGCTGCGACATCCTCGTGCTGATGGGCAAGACCGACCCGGAGGCGGCCGTCTACCGGCAGCAGTCGATGGTCCTCGTGCCGGTCGACACCCCCGGGGTGACGATCGTGCGCTCGCTGCCGATCTTCGGCTACCACGACCAGCACGGCCACTGCGAGATCCGGTTCGACGACGTTCGCGTGCCGGTCACGAACCTGCTCGGCGCGGAGGGCGACGGTTTCGCGATCGCCCAGGCCCGCCTCGGCCCGGGCCGCATCCACCACGCGATGCGCTGCATCGGCATGGCCGAGCGCGGCCTCGAACTCATGGTGCGTCGGACGATGGCCCGCGAGGCGTTCGGCGGCCCGCTCTCCGAGCAGGGCGTCGTGCGCACCTGGATCGCCGAGTCCCGCCTGGAGATCGAGCAGGCCCGCCTGCTCGTGCTCAAGACGGCCTGGCTCATCGACCGGGTCGGGGCCGAGGGCGCGGCGACCGAGATCGCCGCGATCAAGGTCGTCGCGCCGCGGGTCGCCCGCAACGTGCTGGACCGCTCGATCCAGGCGCACGGCGGCGGCGGGGTCACCGACGACTTCCCGATCGCCCGGATGTGGGCCAGCGCCCGGATCCTCGGCATCGCCGACGGCCCGGACGAGGTGCACCTGCGCACGGTGGCGCGCACGCAACTAAGCCGCTACCGGGACGCGGCGCCGACGGGCGCCGCCGAGACGGAACGGAGTTGAGATGGACCTGACCTGGTCGGCGCAGGACGAGCAGTTCCGGGCGGAGGCCCGCGACTGGCTCGTGGCGAACGTGCCGCGGCAGCCGCTGCCCTCCGGGGACACCGCGGCGGGCTTCGCCGCGCACCTGGAGTGGGAGCGGGCGCTGCACGCCGACCGGTGGTCGGTCGTGTCGTGGCCCAGGGAGTACGGCGGCCGCGACGCCTCGATCTGGCAGTGGCTCATCTTCGAGGAGGAGTACTACCGGGCCGGTGCGCCGCAGCGGGTGACGCAGAACGGCATCTTCCTGCTGGCCCCGACGATCTTCGAGTTCGGCACGAAGGAGCAGCGGGACGAACTGCTGCCGCGGATGGCGGCGGCGCGGGACCTGTGGGCCCAGGGCTGGTCGGAGCCGAACGCGGGCAGCGACCTGGCGGGGATCCGGTCCCGGGCGGTACGGGACGAGCAGGCCGGCGGGTGGCGCCTCAGCGGGCAGAAGACGTGGTCGACCCGGGGCGCGTTCTGCACCCACCTGTTCGGGCTGTTCCGCACCGACCCGCAGGCCCAGCGGCACCGGGGGCTGACGTACTTCCTCGTGCCGCTCGACACCCCGGGCGTGACCGTGCGCGGGTTCGACCGGCTCGACGGCGACGAGGGTTTCGCCGACGTGTTCTTCGAGGACGCGTTCGTACCGGACTCGGCGGTTCTCGGCGGCGTCGACCAGGGCTGGTCGGTCGCGATGTCGACGACCGGGTCGGAGCGGGGCCTGACGCTGCGCTCACCGGGACGTTTCCGCAAGGCGGCCGACGCGCTCGTGGCGCTCGCGGGCGAGCGGGCCGAGGCGGCGACCGACCTGCTCCGCGACCGGGTGGCGCGCTCGTGGATGCAGGCGCACGCCTACCAGCAGTTCACGCTCGCGCAGGTCACCGACATCGTCGAGGGTCGCCCGGCCGGTGCGCGGTCGAGCCTCAACAAGGTCTTCTGGTCCGAGCTGGACATCGCGTTGCACGAGACGGCGCTGGAACTGCTCGGCCCGGACGCGCTCGTCGACGGCCCCTGGACCCGCGGCTACCAGTTCTCGCTGTCGGGCCCGATCTACGCGGGCACCAACGAGATCCAGCGCAACATCATCGCCGAGCGCCTGCTCGGCCTGCCGAGGAGGTGACCGGGCGTGCGGTTCGCTCCGAGTGACGAGCAGCGTGACCTCGAGGCGGTCGTCCGTCAGGTGCTCACCGAACGGTGCCCGCCGGCGACGGTGCGCGCCGGAGCCGGGTCGGCGCAGGTGGCCGCCCTGGCCGAGAGCCTGGCCGGCCTCGGCGTGGCGGGGCTGCTCGTGGCCGAGGACGACGGCGGGCTGGGCCTGGACGAGAACCACCTCGTGTCGGTCTTCGCGCAGATCGGGTACGCCGCCGCCCCGCTGCCGCTCACGGCGACCCTCGCGGTCGCTCCGGCGGTGCTCGCCTCGGGCGCCCCGGACCTGCTGGCGAGCCTCGTCGAGGGGGCTCTCACGGTCGGTGCCGACCCTGCGGCGACCGGGCGGGTCGCGTTCGGTTCCGGCGTCGGCCTGGTGCTGAGCGGCGGCTTCGGCGGGACCGGGCGCATCGAGGTTCTCGACGTGTCCGAGGCGACGGCCTCGGCGTCGCCGTCGGTGGACTTCGCGCTGGACCTGACCGGGTACGCGGGCGCGCGGCTCGTGGCGACCGTGGACGACCCGCGGGTGGTGCGGCTGGCCTGGGAGCGGGGAGTGCTGGCGGCCTCGTCCGAGCTAGTCGGGCTGTCCCGACGGATGCTCGACCTCACGGTCGAGCACGTGCGCGCCAGGGAGCAGTTCGGGGTGCCGGTCGGCAGCTTCCAAGCGGTCAAGCACCACCTCGCCACGGCGCTGCTGCAACTGGAGTTCGCCGCGCCGGTGGTGGCGACGGCCGGGTTCGAGCTGGCCGCGGGCGTCCCGGGCCGGCTGCGCTCACTGGCGACGGCCAAGGCGTTGGCGTCCGAGGCGGCGCACGTCGTGGGCCGGGCCGCGCTGCAGTGCCACGGCGCGATCGGTTACACGACCGAGTACGACCTGCAGCTGTTCCTCAAGCGTTCGTGGGCGCTGGAGGCGTCGTGGGGCAGCGCCGCCTGGCATCGGGCGGCCCTGCTGGCGGACCTCGGTGTCGCCCTGACCGGCGCGCGCCCCGCGTCCTGACCGCTGGCCCGTAGGCACTCGCCGGCGGCCCACGACCCGCACGACGTACACCCGACCCCGGGGCGAGAAGGAGATCCAGATGAGCGAGACCAGCGGCGCGGCGGTGGAGGTCGTCCGGTACGAGACGCGGGGGCCGGTGGCCGTCGTGACGATGAACCGACCGGAGTACCGCAACGCGCAGAACTCGGCGATGACCTATGCCCTCGACGACGCGTTCTACCGCGCGGCCGCCGACGACGAGGTGAAGGTCATCGTTCTGGCGGGTGCGGGGAAGCACTTCTCGGCCGGCCACGACATCGGCACGCCGGGTCGGGACGTCGACTCGTCGTTCGACCGGCGCGCCGGCCTGTGGTGGGACCACGTCGGAAAGGCCGGGGTGGACAGCCGGTACGCCCGCGAGTCCGAGGTGTACCTCGGGATGTGCCGCCGCTGGCGTGAGCTGCCCAAGCCGACGATCGCCATGGTGCAGGGAGCGTGCGTCGCCGGTGGCCTCATGCTCGCCTGGGCGTGCGACCTGATCGTCGCGTCGGACGACGCGTTCTTCGCCGACCCGGTCGTGCGCATGGGGATCCCCGGGGTCGAGTACTTCGCCCACCCGTGGGTGCTGGGTCCGCGGTTCGCCAAGGAGTTCCTCTTCACCGGCGACCGGATGCCGGCGGCGCGCGCGGCCGAGCTCGGCATGGTCAACCGGGTCGTCGCCAGGGACGATCTCGAGGCGGAGGTCATGGGGCTCGCCGCGCGGATCGCGCAGATGCCGCGGCTGGGTCTCGCGCTGACCAAGAAGGCGGTCAACCAGGCCGAGGACCTCATGGGCCTGCGGGACGGGATGGATGCGGTGTTCGGGCTGCACCACGCGGCCCACGCGCACAACGCCGAGGTGGGCACCGACTCCCTCGGCGGCCAGGACGCCCGGAGCATGCGTGACGCCGCGAGAAGGGAAGCGTGAGCGATGAACATCGTCGTACTCGTCAAGCAGGTGCCTGATTCGGGCGCGGACCGCAGCCTGCGTGCTGACGACAACACCGTCGACCGCGGTTCGGCGAACAACGTCATCAATGAGATGGACGAGTACGCCATCGAGGAGGCGTTGAAGATCAAGGAGGCGCACGGGGGTGAGGTGACGGTTCTGACGATGGGTCCGGACCGGGCGACCGAGTCGATCCGTAAGGCGCTGTCCATGGGTCCGGACAAGGCGGTGCACGTGGTGGACGACGCCCTGCACGGGTCCTGCGCCGTCGCGACCTCGAAGGTGCTCGCTGCCGCGCTCGGTCAGTTGAACGCCGACCTGGTGCTCTGTGGTAGCGAGTCGACCGACGGTCGGGTGCAGGTGTTGCCGCACATGCTCGCCGAGCGGTTGGGCATCGCGGCGTTGACCGGCGCGCGCAAGCTCACCGTGGACGGCTCGACCCTGACCGTGGAGCGGCAGACGGAGGAGGGCTACGAGGTGGTCACGGCCACCGCGCCCGCGGTGGTGTCGGTGTGGGACACCATCAACGAGCCGCGGTATCCGTCGTTCAAGGGCATCATGGCGGCGAAGAAGAAGCCGGTGCAGACGCTGTCGCTGGGTGACCTGGGTGTCGCTGCGGGCGAGGTGGGTTTCGAGGGCGCGACCAGCGCGGTGCTGGAGCATGCGAAGCGTCCGCCGCGTTCCGGCGGGGCGAAGGTCACCGACGAGGGCGACGGCGGCGTGAAGCTGGTCGAGTTCCTCGCCACCGAGAAGTTCGTGTGAGGGGTTGGGGTCATGTCTGAGGTTCTGGTCGTCGTCGAAGCCACTCGGGAGTTCGGCGTCAAGAAGGTCACCCTGGAGATGCTCACCCTCGCCCGCGAGTTGGGCTCTGCGAGCGCGGTGGTGCTCGGTGGTCCCGGTGCGGCTGAGGCGTTGAGCGCCAAGCTGGGTGAGTACGGGGCGGAGAAGATCTACGCGGCCGAGAGTGAGGAGATCGACGGCTACCTGGTGGCTCCGAAGGCGACCGTCGTGGCGGAGTTGGTGTCGCGGGTGCAGCCGGCGGCGGTGCTGTTGGCGTCGTCGCAGGAGGGTAAGGAGATCGCGGCCCGGCTGGCGGTGAAGTTGGACAACGGCATCCTGACCGACGTGGTCGGCCTGGCCGCTGACGGCACGGCCACGCAGGTGGCGTTCGCTGGTTCCACGATCGTGAAGTCGAAGGTGACCCGTGGTCTGCCGTTGGTCACGGTCCGGCCGAACTCGGTGAATCCGGTCCCGGCGGCGGCGAGTCCGGCGGTCGAGCAGCTCACCGTGGCGGTGGGGGACACCGACAAGCTGGCCAGGGTCGTGGAGCGGGTCGCGGAGCAGAAGGGTTCGCGTCCGGAGCTCACCGAGGCCGGCGTGGTCGTCTCCGGTGGTCGTGGTGTGGGTAACGCCGACAACTTCAAGCTGGTCGAGGAGTTGGCCGACCTGCTCGGCGGGGCTGTCGGGGCGTCGCGTGCGGCGGTGGACTCCGGTTACTATCCGCACCAGTTCCAGGTGGGTCAGACCGGTAAGACGGTTTCCCCGCAGCTTTACGTCGCTCTGGGTATCTCCGGTGCGATCCAGCACCGGGCGGGTATGCAGACGTCGAAGACGATCGTCGCGGTCAACAAGGACGGCGAGGCGCCGATCTTCGAGTTGGCTGACTTCGGTGTGGTGGGCGACCTGTTCAAGATCGTCCCGCAGGCCGCGGACGAGATCCGCAAGCGCACGTGACGCGGCAGTGTCGATGATGCCTACGACGGATCCCTTCTCCCTGCTCGTCATGAGGCATCGGGAAAGAACCTGATCGCGGCGTAGCGCGCGGCCGGGTGCGGAAGCTGTCCGGGGATGCCGAGAATATGGGGGCCGTTCCCCGTACCGGTCGCCGCAGGCGCGGTGACATTCTCGTTGCCGTCCGTCAGCGACGAGTTTCCTGGAGTGGTGCGCATGGACGAGCAGGTACGGGTGCAGGTCATCGCCGCCGACCCGGCGGTACGGGTCGGTGTCGACGAGATGGTGCGGGTGTGCCCGGAGTTGACCGTGGTGGTCGACCGGCCGGACGTGGTGCTGGTGGTGACCGACGAGGTCGGCGACGCGGTGCTGGTCCTGTTGCGCTCGCTGTCCCGCGCCGGTCGGCGGGTGCTGCTGGTGGCCGACACGTTGCGGGAGTCGGACGTGGCCGAGGCCGTGGCGGCGGGTGCCGGCGGGCTGCTGCGCCGTTGCGAGGTCCGCCCGGACCGGCTGCGCCCGGCGGTCCGGGCGACGGCCGAGGGCAGCTTCACCGTGCCGTCGGACCTGCTGGGGGACCTGCTGACCCGGGCCGACGAGCGGGCGCCGGAACGGCCGGCGGCCCGGCGGCTCACCACGCGGGAGCGGGCGGTGCTGCTCATGCTCGCCGACGGGCACGAGACCGAGGAGATCGCCCGCTCGCTGGCCTACTCGGTCCGCACCGTGACCGGCATCGTGCACGCGATCACCCACCGGTGGCAGGTGCGCAACAGGGCGCACGCCGTGGCGTGCGCCCTGCGCGAGGGGCTCATCTGAGCCGGACGCGCCGGGTCAGATCAGCCCGTGCCGGATGGCGTACGCGGTCGCGTGGACCCGGTTGGAGACCTGCAACCGGGCCATGAGGTCGTAGATCATGTTCTTCACGCTGTGTGGGGAGCAGCGCAGTTCCCGCGCGATCCCCGCGTTGTCGTACCCCTCGGCGACGAGTTCGAGCACCCGGAGCTGCTGGGCGGTGAGTACGGGCTTCGACGCGTTCCTCATGATCGTCTCCTGGGCCGTGTGGTGGTGACTACCGACCCAGGCTAGGAACGGCCCGTCGCCCGCTCATCGGGCCGCCGCACCCAGATTGCCGGCCGCCGCCCCCGCATTTTCCGCACCAGCGCCCACGACCCACTGCCGGGCCAACCGCCCGACCGCCTCCTCGGGACGACGGACCGCCGCGGCGAGGATCCCGCTGAAGCCGGCGGCGAACGAAGCGGCCCGATCGGCGGTGAACAGGTCGTCGTGGTACTGGAGGCACCCGGTCAGCCGCGTTCCTTCCCCCCGCACGGTGAGCAGCAGGTCGAAGGGGGAACCGCCCTGACCGTGCCGGAACGGCTCGGCGGTCACCCCGGGCAGCCGGAGCCGACCGGTCAGGTCACCGAGAGTCTGGAAGGCGACCTGGACCAGCGGGTTGCGGCCCAGGTCGCGCTTCGGACGCAGCGCCGTCACCAGCCGGTCGAAGGGGAACCCCTGGTGCCGGTACCCGGCCAGCGCCACGTCACGTACCCGCAGCAGCAGGTTGGTGAAGGCCGCCTCGGGCGGGCAGGGCACGCGCAGGGCGAGGGTGTTGGCGAACATCCCGATCCCGTTCTCCGCCGCCTCCGTGTCGCGGCTCGCGGCGAACGTGCCGACCACCAGGTCGTCGCGGCCGGCGAGCTGCCCGATCAGCGCGGTGAACGCGGTGAGCAGCACCATGAACGGGGTCGAGTTGGTGGCCCGGGCCAGCGTCCGCACCGCGGCGGTGGTCTCCGCCGACAGGTCGAACCGGACGCTGGCCCCGCTCTGCCGCAGCCGCGCCGGTCGGGGCAGGTCGGTCGGGAGATCCAGGGCGGGCGGCGCGCCGGCGAGGTGCCGACGCCAGTAGTCGAGGTCGGCCGGATCGGTCGCGGGCAGCGGGGCCGGCGGCAGCGGGTCGACGGCCGCCGTGTCGCCCCGGCGGCGCCGCGCGTACGCCTGGCAGAGGTCGCGCCACAGCACGTCCATCGACCAGTCGTCGGCGACGATGTGGTGGACGGTGGCGGCCAGGACGTGCTCCTCGGGGGCCAGCCGCAGCAGGGTGACCCGGAGCAGCGGCCCCTCGGCGAGCGCGAACGGCACGGCGGCGAGCCGCTCGACGGCCACCCGCGCCTCGGCGGCGTCGGCCACGGTGCGCGCCTCGATCGGCACCCGGGCGTCCGCCCCGACCTCCGCGTACGGCACGCCGCGCCGGGACCGGAAGGTGGTCCGCAGGGCCGGGTGCCGGCGCACCGTGTCCGCCAGGGCGGCGCGCAGCGCGTCGACGTCGACCGGTCCGCGCAGGTGGTAGGACTCCGTGATCGTGTAGGTGGTCGATCCCGGATCGAGCTGGTCGGCGAACCAGATCCGGTGCTGGGCGGCGCTGAGCGCCCCGGTGGCCGGCCGGTGGGTGTCGACGTCCGGTGCGCCCGGCGGCTGGCTTTCCCCGGCTGCGGCACCGGGGCCGGCCGCCGCCCGGCCGGCCCCGACGAGGTCGGCCACGGTGGCGGTGAGCACGTCGGCGGGGGAGAGCGAGCGGCCCCACAGGTGGCGCAGGCGGGAGCAGACCCGGGCGGCAGCCAGCGAGTCGCCGCCCAGCTCCACGAAGGTGTCGTGCACCCCGACCGGCCCGGCGCCGAGCACCTCGGCCCAGATGCCGGCGAGCCGGCGCTCGTCGTCGGTACGCGGCTCGACCCGCTCCCCGTCGGCGAGCCGGTGCCCGTCGGGCGCGGGCAGGGCCGCCCGGTCCAGTTTGCCGCTCGGCCCGACCGGCAACGCCGGCACGGCCACGAACGCCGACGGGACCATGTGCCCGGGCAGCCGTTCGGTGAGGTGGGCCCGGAGCACCCGGACGCCGGGGACGGTGCCGGCCACCACGTACCCGACGAGCTGCCCGGCGTGCACGGCGGTGGCGGCGGCCCGCACGCCCGGCACGGTACGCAGCGCCGCGTCGATCTCACCCAGCTCGACCCGGTGGCCCCGGATCTTGACCTGGTGGTCGATCCGGCCCAGGTAGTCCACGGCCCCGTCGGGCCGCCGCCGGGCCAGGTCCCCGGTGCGGTACAGCCGGGAGCCGGGCGGGCCGAACGGGTCGGGGACGAACCTCTCGGCCGTCAGCCCGGGCCGGCCCAGGTAGCCCCGGGCGAGCTGCACGCCGGCCAGGCAGAGTTCGCCGACCTCCGCCGCTGCGCCGCGCTCGTCCAGGATGTGGGTGCGGGTGTTCGCCACCGCGTGGCCGATGCTGACCGGCTCACCCGCCCGGCAGCGCGACCCGGTCACCTCCACCGCCGCCTCGGTCGGGCCGTAGAGGTTGAGCAGCTCGCAGCCGATCAGCTCGTCGGCCTCGGTGACCAGGTCGCCGGTCAGCTCCTCGCCGCTGCAGACGATCCGGCGCAGGGTGGGCAGGCGGGCGCCGGTGTCGCGGACCTCGGCGAGGAACGCCCGCAGCATCGACGGTACGAAGTGGATCGCGGTGATCCCGTACCGGCGGATCGTGTCGATCAGGTGGGCCGGGTCGCGGTGTCCGCCGGGGCGGGCCATCACCAGCCGCGCGCCGGCGGCCAGGGTGCCGAAGATCTCCGGCACCGAGACGTCGAAGCCGTACGGGGTCTTCTGGAGCACCCGGTCGTCGGGGCCCAGCGGATGCGCGTCCAGCCCCCAGCGGACCCGGTTGACGATGGCGCGGTGCGGGATCACCACGCCCTTGGGCCGGCCGGTGGACCCGGAGGTGTAGATGACGTACGCCGGATGATCCGCGTCGACGGTGACCCGCGGTGCCCGCGCCGGCCACCCGGGGGTCTCCCGGCCCGGCGACACGGTGGCGACGGTCCGGCCCGCCTCGGCGAGGGCCGGCAGGCCCGGGTCGGTCACCACGGTGTCCAGCCCCGCGTCGGCCACCAGGAGGGCGGTCCGCCGGGCCGGATGCTCCGGGTCCAGCGGCACGTAGGCGGCTCCGGCGGTGAGGACGCCGAGCAGGGCCACCACCAGGTCGCCGCCCCGGTGCAGGCACACCCCGACCCGGGACTCCGGGCCGACGCCCCGCGCGACCAGCAGGTCGGCGAGCCGGTCGGCCCGCCCCACCAGTTCGGCGTAGCTGAGCTGCTCCCGTCCGGTGACCACCGCCACGGCGGCCGGGGTGCGCGCCGCCTGCCCGTGCACCAGCTCGTGCAGGGCCGGCTGTCCCGGGTAGCTCCGGGCCGTGTCGTTCCACGGTGCGACGCCCGGCTCAGTCGGCATCCGGGTCCTCCGGCGGGGCGGTCAGGAAGTCCGGCAGCCGGGTGCCGACGCCGTCGCGTTCCGCGGCCCGCCGCACCAGCTCGGCCACGGCGAGGTCGAGCACGCCCAGGCCGAACGGCGAGTAGACGGTGACCCGCTCCGGGTCGTGCCGCCAGCCGGCCCCGTCCAGGATTTCGCCGATGCCGGCGGCGATGAAGTCGCGGTTGCCGGTCTCCTGCTCCGCCAGGTGCAGCGAGGTGGCCGCCCGGCAGACGTGGTCGGCGTCGTCGACGACGTTGACGACGTTGACCGCGGCGCGGATGTCCGCCGGGAAGATGTCCCGCAGCGACAGGTGCAGCACGAGTGCCCCCGGCCGGCAGTGCGCCAGCCCCAGGTGCGGTACGCCCGCCGTCGTGGCCAGGCAGACCAGCGGGTGGGCGCCGAGCGCCTCCTCGACGCCGCCGGCGACGCGCACCTTCAGGTCCCACCGCGCGCAGCGCCGGGCGAACGCGGCGGCCCGCCCGGCGTCCAGATCGAAGACGGTCACCTCCGTCAGGCCGGGCAGCGCCGCGCGGAGGAACCGCAGCACCTCGAAGTTGATCACGCCGCAGCCGATCAGGGAGACGCCGCCGGCCGGCGGGGCGAGGGCGCCGGCGGCCAGGGCGGCGCTGGCTGCCGTCCGGCGGGCGGAGATCGTGGAGCCCTCGATCAGGGCGACCGGGTGGCCGTCGGTCATCGAGTTCACGACGATCGCGGCGGAGGCGCGGGCCAGCCCCCGGTCGACGTTGCCGGGGAACGACGAGATCCACTTCATGCCGGCGACCGGGGAGTCGTCGCCCAGGTACGCGGGCAGTCCGATGATCCGGTTGCGGGCGTCCTCCGGGAACCGCAGGAACACCGAGTGCGGCAGCACGGTGCGCCCCCGCGCGTGCAGGACGTAGGCGCGGCGGACCGCGTCCAGGACGGCGTCCTCCCGGTCGGCCAGGATCTGCCGGACCTCGCCGGCGGACACGATCAGCATGGCGGCACGTCCATCATCCGGTCCCTCCACAGGTGGGTGACGTCGCCGAAGTGCCCGGTCACCCAGTCGTCGTCGTAGATCGTGTTCAGGTAACGCTCACCCCGGTCGGGAAAGATCAGCGCGCAGGTCGCGCCGGCCGGGATCAGGTCGCGAAACTGCTCCAGGGCGGCCACCACCGCGCCGGACGAACCACCGGCGAGGATGGCCTCCCGGCGGGCCAGCCGGCGGCAGCCGACCACACAGTCCAGGTCGTCGACGTGCATCACCTTGTCGGCCAGCCCGTCCCGGTAGAGCTTCGGCCGGACCCCCGCGCCGTGGCCGGGGATGAGCCGCTTGCGTGGGGGGTGGTCACCGAAGATCGCGCTGCCGGCGGCGTCCACCGCGACGATGGTCAGCGCCAGCTCGTGCCGGCGCGCGTAGTCGGCACAGCCGCGCAACGTGCCGCAGGAACTGGTCGCGCAGAACAGGAAGTCCAACGGGGTGGGCACCCCCTCGACGATCTCCCGCATGGTGGTCTCGTGGGCGCGGGGATTCAACGGGTTGCCGTACTGGTCCGGCCACCAGGCGTTCGGGATGGTCGCGACCAGCTCCTGGACCCGGCGGATGCGCTGCGGCAGGTACTCGCCCGTGGCCGGGTCGGTGCGGGTCACCACCTCCACCTCGGCGTCGAACGCGCGCATGACCGCGATGTTCTGCGCGTTCGTGCGGGGGTCCACCACGCAGATGAACCGGATGCCGAAGTAGCGGCACACCTGGGCCAGCCCGATGCCGAGATTGCCCGAACTGGACTCGACCACCACCGACCGGCCGGGTTGCAGCTGCCCGGCCCGCAGCCGGTCGATCAGCATGCCCAACGCCGAGCGGTCCTTGATGCTGCCGCCCGGGTTGTGCGCCTCCAGCTTCGCCCAGAGGGTGAACGAGGCGTCCGGCATGAGCTTGTCGAGCCGGACCAGCGGGGAGCCGCCGATCGTGGTCAGCACCCCGCCGACGTCGGTCTCATCGGCCCGCATGTTCACTCCCGCTACGGGGATCCGTAGCGGCCCGCAGGGTGTTACCGGGAACGGTCGCGGTGCCGGGGATCGCCTCGGCCGGGTCGTCGGTGGTGCCGAGCATCCGGTTGCCCTCGTCCACCATCACGACCCGGGGCGAGTACCCCTTGGCGTCCGGGTCGGCCATCGCCGCGTAGCTGATGATGATGACCAGGTCGCCGGGATGGATCAGCCGGGCGGCGGCCCCGTTGATCCCGATGACCCCGCTGCCGCGCCTGCCGGCGATGACGTACGTCTCCAGGCGGGCGCCGTTGTTGATGTCCACCACGTGCACCTGCTCGCCGGCGAGCAGGTCGGCGGCGTCCATCAGATCCTCGTCGATGGTCAGCGAGCCGACGTAGTGCAGGTCGGCCTGGGTGACCACCGCGCGGTGGATCTTCGACTTGAGTATGGTGCGCAACACCTTCAGCTCCTCCTTGAGGGCTCGATCGGCAGAAAGCCCGCTCGACGTATCGAGCGGCTGAGCGTCGCCAGAGCGGCGAGCAGGACCATCCAGACGGCCATCGACCACGCGGCGGATGCCGGCCCGAGCGACTCCAGCAGGTAGCCGCCGACCAGGGAACCGAGCGCGACCGCGCCGTTGGCCAGCAGGCTGACCGCGCTGAGCACCCGGCCCTGGATGCGGTCGGGGGTGATGGCCATCTGGTACCCGGCGACCGCCACGTTCCAGATCGGCCCCACGAACCACATCAGGGCGTACGCGGCGCCGATCAGGTAGCGGTCGTCGGTGAGGGCGATGACGCAGGTCATCAGCGCCCACACCCAGTTCGCGGCGATGACGATCGCGCGCATCGGGAACCGCCCGGCGCACCACGTCGCCACCAGCGAGCCGAGCACCCCGCTGGTGCCGGCCACACCGAGCAGCAGGCCGATGGCGGCCGGGGCCGCCCCGGCGGCCTCGAACGCCACGATGATGATCAGGAACAGGACGCGGAACAGCAGGTTACTGCCGGCGACGAGCAGGGTGGCCGTGCGCAGGAACGGCTGCCCCCACAACCACCGCAGCCCGTGCGTGAGGTCGGCGGCCAGCTTCCCGGGACGGGTGTCGGGGTCGGTCGCGTCGCCCGGTGCGGCCTGGAAGTCGCGGCGGATGAACAGCAGCGTCAGCAGGGAGACCAGGTAGGAGACGGTGTCCAGCACGAACGGCCAGATCCGCCCCAGCCCGAACAGCGCGCCGCCGAGCGGGGTGCCGGCCATCACCGCGGCCCGCTCACGGGCCTCGTTGCGCGACAGCGCCGTGGTCACCTGGCTCGGGTGCACCACGTTCGGGATCGCGGCACCGGCCGCCAGCTCGTACCCGACCGACAGCGTCCCCTCGACGAAACCGACGGCCAGCACGTGCCACAGGTGCAGCTCGTCGACGGCGATCGCCGCCACGATGCTGCCCACCCCCAGGGCCCGCAGCACGTCGCACCAGATCATCACCCGCTTGCGGTCCCACCGGTCCACCAGCGCCCCGGCCGGCAGCTGGAACAGCAGCGTCGGCAGCAGCGCCACGAAACCGGCCAGGCCGGCGGCGCCCGGCGAGCCGGTCAGCGCCAGCACCAGCAGCGGGTACGCCACCAGCGACGCGGTCGAGCCGAGCATGGAGACCGCCGACCCGCTCCACAGCAGCAGGAAGTCCCGGTTGCGGTGCAGCGGCGGGATCCGCTCCCCGGCGACCGGAGCGCCGACCCGGCTCACCGGTCGCCACCGATCCGGCGGCGACCGGCGGGGCCCCCGCGCGCGGTCACCGGGCACCCCGGCGGGCGGCGACGTCGGCCAGCCGGCTCCGGGCGGTCAGCCTGGGGACCGCCGGCCGGTCGTCCAGCTTCGGGTAGCCGGGCAGCGCCCCGACCAGCCGGGCGACGGTCGGGTGGTCGAACAGGGCCCGGACCGGCACGTCGACGCGGAGCAGGTCCCGCAGCCGGACCGCGACCCGGGTGGCCAGCAGCGAATGCCCGCCGACCTGGAAGAAGTTCTCGTGCACGCCCACCTCGCCGGTGCCGAGCACCTCGCCCCACACCTGCGCGACGGTCCGCTCGTCGGCGGTACGCGGCGCCACCCGCGCGGGTTCCCGCCGCCCGCCGGCACCGGGTCGCGGCACCGGCAGGGCGTTGCGGTCGATCTTGCCGGTCGGGGTGAGCGGGAAGGCGTCCAGCGTCACGTAGGCGGCCGGGCACAGGTAGTCCGGCAGCGTACGGAGCAGGAACTCGCGCAGCTGTTCGCCGGTCGGTACCGGGTGCCGCCCCCCGCCGACCAGGTACGCGACCAGTTCCTGCTCCCCGCCGTACCGCTGCGGGTGCACCACGGCGGCCCGGACGTGCTCGTGGGCCAGCAGCGCCGCCTCGACCTCGGCCGGTTCGATCCGGTGTCCCCGGATCTTCACCTGGTGGTCGACGCGGCCGAGGATCTCCAGGTGCCCGTCGGCGTGCCAGCGGGCCAGGTCACCGGTGCGGTACATGCGCGCGCCCGGCGCCCCGGCGTGCGGGTCGGGAACGAACTTCTCCGCCGTGAGGGCGGGTCGGGCGCGGTAGCCCCAGGCCACCCCGTCCCCGCCGATGTGGATCTCACCGGGGACGCCCACCGGTACCGGCTCCAGCCGCTCGTCCAGGATGTGCAGCCCGGCGTTCGGGGCCATGCCGAAGTCGACGGGTCGGCCGTCCGGGGCCAGCCGGGTCGTGGTGGACCAGACCGTGGTCTCGGTCGGCCCGTAGATGTCCCACACGGTGGCCCCGGTCGACGCGAGTCGCACCGCCAGCTCGGTCGGCAGCTTCTCGCCGCCGCAGAGCACGGTCGCACCCGGCGGTGCGGACCAGCCGGAGTCCAGCAGCATCCGGTACGTCACGGGGGTGGCCTGGAGCACCGCCGGCCCGGCGCGGTCGATCAGCTCTGCCATCCGCTGCGGGTCGCGGGTCTGCTCCGCGTCGGCGATCACCACCCGGCCGCCGACCAGCAGCGGCAGGTACAGCTCCAGCACCGAGGGGTCGAACGACACGGTGGTCAGGCCCACCACGGTGGCCCCCGCCGGCAGACCCGGCCGGTGCCGCATCGCGGCGAGGAAGTTGCCCAGCCCCCGGTGGCTGATCATCACCCCCTTCGGGGTGCCGGTCGATCCCGAGGTGTAGATGACGTACGCCAGGTCGTCGGCCGACGGCCGGTCGGGCAGCCGCCGCTCGGGACGGGTGGCGATCGCCGCCCGCTCGGCGTCCAGCAGCACGGTCCGGATCCCGGCGGTGTCCAGCCGCCCGGCCAGCGCGGTCCCGGTCACCATCACCTGCGCGCCGGCGTCCGCCAGCATGAAGGCGGTCCGCTGCGCCGGGTAGTCCGGGTCCAGCGGCAGGTACGCGCCACCGGCGGCCAGCACCGCGAGGAACGCCACGACCAGGTCCGCGCTGCGGTCCAGGTGCACCCCGACCAGCGTCCCCGGCCCGACGCCCAGCTCCCGCAGGTGGTGGGCGAGGCGGTTGCTCCGGCGGTCCAGCTCGGCGTAGCTGAGCACGTCGGCGCCGAAGACCACCGCGTCCGCGTCCGGGGTGGCCGCCACCTGCCGGGCGACCCACTCGGGCAGCGTCCCGTCCGGGACCGGCAGCGCCGCGCCGGCGCCGAGGCCGAGCAGGGCGCGCCGGTCGGGCTCCGGCAGCCCGCACCGGCGCGGGTCTCCCGACGGGTCGGCGACCATCGCCTCCAGCACCCGCCGGTAGGTCCGGGTGAGCAGGTCCAGGTACCCGTCGGAGATCCGGTCGGTGCCGGCCTCGATGATCAGCTGACCGGGCTCGCTGGACACCGAGAGGCCGAACTCGTTCGGGGTGGTGTCGGTGATCGCCGACCGGTCGATGCCGTCGAGGTCGAGCACGTGCATGTCGGTGTAGTTGAAGAAGACGTCCACCAGCGGCTTCTGCCCGCCCCACTCGCGTTGCATCGCCGGCAGCGGGTAGTGCCGGTGCGGCCAGAGCGCGACCTCCCCGGCGAAGACGCGGCGGGCCTGCTCGGCCCAGGTCGACGCGGTCAGCTCCACCGCGAACGGCACGGTGTTGAGGAACATGCCCCGCACCTGGTCGCCGTCGGTCAGCTCGGGCCGTCCGTTGCAGACCAGCCCGCTGTGGAAGCGCCGCTGCCCGGTCACGACGCCCAGCACGGCCAGGTGCGCGGTGAACAGCAGGCTCTTCAGCGGTACGTCCGCCGTCCGGGCCAGCTCCCGCAGCCCCGGCATCAGGTCGGCGAAGGGCAGCCGCGCCGCCCGGTACCGGGCACCTTCACCCGCCCACGTCGCCGGGATGCCGAGCCGCTCGTGGGTCCGTACCCGCGACGCCCAGAACTCCCGGTCCACCCCGGCGGCCACCGCGCGGCGTTCGAGCGCCACCGCGTCGGCGAACCGGACGGCCGGCACCGGGGCGGGCTGCGGGTCCTGCCCGTCCCGGATCCGTCGGTGGTACGCCAGCAGCTCCGGGACCAGCGAGTTCTGGCTCCAGCCGTCCAGGATGGCGTGGCTGTAGCTGACCAGCAGTCGCCACCGGTCGTCGGCCAGTTGGTAGGCGTGCAGCCGCAGCAGCGACGGCGTGCCCAGGTCGAAGCGGTCCCGGCGCTCCTCGGCGACCAGCCGGGCCACCGTGCTCTCCTCCTCGGCGGCCGGCAGACCCCGCAGGTCGGTGTGGCCGACCCGGATCTCCGCGCTCGGGTGGATGAGCTGGAGCGGCTCGTGGTAGGAGGTCAGGTCGATCGAGGCGCGCAGGATCTCGTGCCGGGCGGCGAGCAGCCGGGCGGCGGCGCGCAGGGCGGGCAGCGAGAACGCCTCGCCCTCGACCGGGTAGCAGAGGCTGTTCAGGTACAACTCGCCGGTCGGGTCGGCGAGCATCTCGTACGCCATGCCGGCCTGCGCCATCGACAGCGGGTACGCGTCGACGACGCCCTGGGGCAGCCGGGCCCGGTCCTCCTCGCCGATGAGCGCGAACCGGTCCACCAGGCGGGTGGCCTCGGCCGGCAACCCGCCCTCCCGGGCGTCGACGGCCGCGGCGAGTTCGGCGACCGTCCGGTACCGGAAGAGGTCCGTGACGGTGAGGTCGAGCCCCTGGTCGCGGAGGTTCCCGACGACCCGGATGGCGCGGATGCTGTCGCCGCCGATGTCGAAGAAGCGGTCGTGGATGCCGATCGGTCCGTCGTTCCCGGCGAGGGCCCGGGCGTAGGCGGCCACGATCAGGTGCTGGGTGGGGGTGGCCGGTGGGGTGTGCCCGCCGCTGCGCGCGGCGTGCGTGCCGGGCGGGGGGAGCGCGTTGCGGTCGATCTTGCCGCTGCTGGTCAGGGGGAGTCCGGTGAGCGTGACCCAGTGGGTGGGGACCATGTACTCGGGCAACCGCGCGCGCAGGTGGGTGCGCAGGGCGTCGGCGTCGACGGGGTGGCCGTCGGCGGCGACGAGGTAGGCGACGAGCTGCCGGTCGTCGCCGGGGCCGTGCGGGTGCACGACGGCGGCGCGGACGCCGGGGTGGTCGGCGAGGGCGGCCTCGATCTCGCCGAGCTCGATGCGGTTGCCGCGGATCTTGACCTGGTGGTCGAGGCGGCCGAGGTACTCGATCGTGCCGTCCGGGCGCCAGCGGGCCTGGTCGCCGGTGCGGTAGGCGCGCCGGCCGCCGTCGGTGGGGGTGAAGCGTGTGGCGGTGAGCGCCGGCCGGCGGTGGTAGCCGCGGGCCAGCTGCACGCCGGTGAGCAGGAGTTCTCCCGGTACGCCGACGGGGACCGGGTTGCCCCAGGGGTCGTGGATGTGGGCGCCGGTGTTGGCGATGGGGCTGCCGATGGTGACGGTCTGCCCGGGGTGGACGCGGGCGGCCGTCACGTCGACGGCGGCCTCGGTGGGTCCGTAGAGGTTGTGCAGCTCGACGTCGAGGTGGGCGTGCACGGCGGCGGCGAGGTCGTCGGGCAGCGCCTCGCCGGAGCAGACGACGCGGCGCAGGTGGGGCAGGGCGGTGCGGGTGGCGGCGAGGTGGGCGGTGAACGCGCGCAGCATGGAGGGGACGAAGTGGACGGTGGTGACCCGCCGCCGGTCGATGGTCTCGGCGAGGTAGGCGGGGTCGCGGTGCCCGTCGGGGCGGGCCATGACGAGGGTGGCGCCGGTGGTCAGGGGCCAGAAGAACTCCCACACGCTGACGTCGAAGGTGTGTGGGGTCTTCTGCAGGATCCGGTCGGTGTGGTCGAGCCGGTGGGTGTCCTGCATCCAGCGGAGCCGGTTGACGATGGCGCGGTGGTCGACGAGGACGCCCTTGGGGCGGCCGGTGGAGCCCGAGGTGTAGATCAGGTAGGCGGGGCTGCGGTCGTCGGTGGTGACGCCGGGTCGTCCGGCGGGTTCGTCGGCGAGCGTCGGGTCGTCGAGGTGGACCCGTGGGCCGGGGGACCAGTCGTGCTGGTCCGGGGCGTCGACCAGGGTGACGGGGTCGCCGGCGTCGGCGAGCATCCAGCGCAGCCGCTCGACGGGGTGGCCGGGGTCGAGCGGGAGGTAGGCGGCGCCGGTCTTGAGCACGGCGACGAGGGCCACGGCGAGGGCGACGCGGCGTCGCGCGCTGACGGCGACGATCCGCTCGGGTCCCGCGCCGAGGGCGATCAGCCGGTGGGCGAGCTGGTTGGCGCGGGCGTCGAGCTGGGCGTACGTCAGCTCCTCGTGCTCGTCGAGCACGGCGACCGCGTCCGGGGTGGCGTCGACCTGCGCCTCGATCAGCCGGTGCAGCAGCGTGTGACGGGGGTGGTCGACGGCGGTGTCGTTCCAGGCCGCGAGCTGGGCGCTCTCGGGGTCGGTGAGCATGGGCAGCCGGGTGACCGGGGTGTCCGGGTCGGCGGCGACGGCCGTCAACAGCCGCCGGTAGTGCCCGGCCAGCCGCTCCACGGTCGCGCCGTCGAACAACGCCGTCGCGTACTCGACGACCCCGGAGAAGGAGCCGTCCGCCTCCTCGGTCACCTGCACGGTCAGGTCGAACTTGGCGGTGTGCCAGAGCGTCGGCACCTGCCGCGCGCGCAGCCCCGCCCCGGCGAAGTCGGCCGCCGTGGCGTTCTGCATCACGAACATGGTCTGGAACAGCGGGTTGCGCGACAGGTCCCGCTCCGGGGACAGCGCGTCCACGATCCGCTCGAACGGCACGTCCTGGTGCGACTGCGCGTCCAGCACCGTTTCCCGGACCCGGGCCAGCACGTCGACGAAGGTCGGCTCGCCGGACAGGTCGGTGCGCAGCACCAGTGTGTTGACGAAGTACCCGATCAGGTCCTGGACCTCGGGGCGGGTACGCCCGGCGACCGGGGTGCCCACCGCGACGTCGGTCTGCCCGGTGTAGCGGGCCAGCAGCACCTGGAACACGGCCAGCAGCACCATGAACGGGGTCGCCCGGTGCCGCCGCCCGATCGAGGCGAGGGCGCGACCGAGGTCGGCCGGCACGGTGAACGGCAGGGTCGCGCCCCGGGGGTCCTGCACGGGCGGGCGGGGCCGGTCGGTCGGCAGCTCCAGCGGCGTGAGGCCGGCCAGCCGGTCGCGCCAGTGGTCGAGCTGCCCGGTCAGGCCGGCCGCCCGGTCCCGCTGCCGCACCGCGAAGTCCGCGTACTGGATCGGCGGCGGGGTGAGCGGGGACGGCTCGCCGGCGACCAGCGCCGGGTAGAGCGCGCCGAGTTCCCGGGCCAGCACGCCGACCGACCAGCCGTCGAACGCGATGTGGTGGGCGACCAGCACCATGACGTGCTCGTCCTCGGCGAGCCGGACCAGCCGGACCCGCAGCGGCGCGTCCCGACCCAGGTCGAACGGGGTGTTCGCCTCGTCCCGGATCAACGAGTCCAGCCGCTCCCGCCGCTGCGCCGGGGCGCAGCCGGTCAGGTCGACCACGGGCAGCTCGACGGGCTCGGGCGGGCCGACCACCTGGCTCGGCCGGCCGTCCACGACCCGGTAGCGGGTCCGCAGCACCTCGTGCCGCCGGACGACCTCCCGCCAGGCGTCGCGGAGGGCCGTCGGGTCCAGCGGGCCGGTCAACCGCCAGCTGAACGGCACGACGTACTCCGCGCCGCCGGGCCGGATCTGGTCGAGCAGCCACACCCCCTGCTGCGGGTAGGACAGCGGCAGCGGGCCGGTCGGCCGCGGTGAACTCGGGGTGCCCGGCGACCGGTCCGGGGTTCGCCCGGCCAGCAGCGCCTCCACCAGCGCCCGACGACGGGCGTCGGTCGAGGTCGGGGCCGGGTCCTCGGGAGTCGTCATTCCTTGCCCACCTGCGCCAACATCGTCTCCAATTCGGACTCGGACATCCCCGCCACCCGTTCCTCGACGGCCCGCTGGAGCACCGTCGCCAGCTCCGCCACGGTCGGCGCCTCGAAGACCGCGCTGACCGGCAGGTCGACCGGGAACCGTTCGTGCAGCAACGCGACGACCTGGGTGGCCAGCAGGGAGTGACCGCCGAGGTCGAAGAAGTCGTCGTGTGTCCCGCAGCGGTCGACGCCCAGCACCTCGGCCCACACCTCGGCGACCGCCCGTTCGGTGGGGGTACGCGGCGCCACCGTCGGTCCGTCGGCGACCGGGCCGGCCGGGGCGGGCTCCGGCAGCCGCCGGCGGTCGACCTTCCCGCTGCCGGTCAGGGGCAGCTCGTCGAGCGTCACCCAGCTCTGCGGGACCATGTGCCCCGGCACCCGCTCGGCCAGGTACGCGCGAACCGCCCGGTGGTCGGCGGGCTCGGTGCCGGCCGGCAGCAGGTACGCGACGAGCTGCGGGCCGCCCACCGCGCCGTGGTGCACGTCCACCACGGCGGCGCGGACGGCGGGATGCTGGCCGAGCACCGCCTCGATCTCGCCCAGCTCGATCCGGAAGCCCCTGATCTTCACCTGCTGGTCCCGCCGGCCCAGGTACTCGATGCTGCCGTCCGGCAGGTACCGGGCCCGGTCGCCGGTGCGGTACATGCGCTGTCCGGGCCGGTCGGCGAACGGGTCGGGGACGAAGCAGGCGGCGGTCAGTCCCGGCCGGCCGAGATAGCCCCGGGCGAGCTGGATCCCGGCGAGCACGAGTTCCCCGGGCTCACCGACCGGCACCGGCCGCAGCTCGCCGTCCACGATGTACGTGCGGGTGTTGACCACCGGCCGGCCGATGGTCACCGCCTCGCCGGGCAGGCAGCGGGTGCTGGTCACCTCGACCGCCGCTTCGGTCGGCCCGTAGAGGTTGACCACCTCGCAGTCGAGCCGGTCGTGCGCCGCGGCCACCAGGTCGGCGGGGAGCGCCTCTCCGCTGCACAGCACCCGCCGGATCGACGGCAGGCTGGTCCGGCCGGCGGGCAGCACGTCCAGGAACGCGCGCAGCATCGACGGCACGAACCGGATCGAGGTGACCTGCCGTTCGGCCACCACCCGGGCCAGGTACGCCGGATCGCGGTGCCCGCCGGGACGGGCCGTCACCAGCGTCGCCCCGGTGGTCAGCGGGGAGAAGAGCTCACACACCGAGACGTCGAAGCCGTACGGCGTCTTCTGGAGCACCACGCCGCCGTCGGCGCCAAGGGCGTCCGGCATCCAGCGCACCCGGTTGACGATCGCGCGGTGCTCCACGACCACGCCCTTCGGGCGGCCGGTGGAGCCGGAGGTGTAGATCACGTAGGCGGCGTTGGCCGGACCCACGACCGGCTCCGGGTCGCCGTCCGGCAGCCCCCGGTGGTCGTCGTCGACCCGGATCGGGGCGCCGGTGGCGGCGGCCAGCGGCTCGTGGTCGACGCCCGGGCCGGTGACGACCGTCGTCGCCTCCGAGTCGGTCAGCAGGTAGCGGATCCGGTCGGCCGGCTGGTCCGGTTCCACCGGGAGGTAGGCGCCGCCCGCCTTGAGCACCCCCAGCAGCGCCACCACCAGGTCGACCCCCCGGTGCAGGCACACGCCCACCACCGACTCGGCGCGCACCCCGGCCGCCCGCAGCCGCCGCGCGAGCCGGTCGGCCTCGCGGTCCAGCTCGGCGTAGCGGACGGTCCGCTCGTCGGACACCACGGCGATCGCGTCCGGGGTACGCCGTACCTGCTCCTCGAACAGCTCGTGCAGGCACGGGTCGGTCGGGTACGCGACCTCGGTGTCGTTCCACCCTGTCGGGACCCGGTGCCCGTCGGCCGCGGTCAGCTTCGCCATGGCGGTCACGGCTACCGGCCCGCCGCCTGCTCCATGCGCCGGCGCAGGCTGAGCGGGCGCATGTCGGTCCACACCTCGTCGATCCGCTTCAGGCACTCCTCGCGGGTGCCCTCGGTGCCCTCCGCGCGCCACCCCAGCGGCAGCTCCCGGTCGCCCAGCCAGATCGAGTACTGCTCCTCGTCGTTCACCACGACCCGGTACGCGCGCTCATCGGTGTTCTCGTCGGACATGCCGGCTCCTCCTCGGGAAAGGGCAGCCGTGTCGTACGACACGACACTGGTCCCACTGCCGGTCACACCCTGCCGGGACGCCGATCGCCGTACGTAGAGAAGAACTGGCAGAAAAACGCGTACGAGCCTTGCCGGGGATTCTCTTTCTGACCTGTGCCTCAGCGGAGAGGCTGAGCCGTGCCGCGTGACCGGCAGCCCAGAGGTCGACAGGAGAAGCGATGAGTACGCCCCGGATGACGGTGCCGCCGCTGCCGCGCGGGCCGGCCGAGAAGCCGCTTCCGTTCGTCCTGACCGCCGGTGCGCCGGGTGAGCCGATCGGCGGGCGGCTGGCCGCCGACCGGGCCGCGATCCGGGCCCGGCTGCGTGAGCACGGGGCCGTCCTGCTGCGCGGGTTCGACGTCGGTGGGGTGGCCGGCTTCGAGGGGGTGGTCCGTGCGCTCTCCGGTGAGCCGCTGGACTACGCCGAGCGCTCGTCGCCCCGCAGCACGATCCAGGGGCGGGTCTACACCTCGACGGACTTCCCGCCGGCCGAGGAGATCTTCCTGCACAACGAGAACTCCTACCAGGCCGACTGGCCCATGGCGCTGTACTTCTACTGCCTGCGTACGCCGGCCACCCTGGGCGCCACCCCGCTCGCCGACACCCGCCTGGTGCGCCAGCGCATCGACCCGGCGGTGTGCGCCGAGTTCGTCGCCCGGGGCTGGCTGGTGGTGCGCAACTTCCACGAGGGCTTCGGCGTGCCCTGGCAGCGGGCGTTCAACACCGACGACCGGGACGAGGTGTCGCGCTACTGCGCCCGCAGCGGCATCGAGGTGGAGTGGACCGGCTCGGGGCTGCGTACCCGCGCCCGCCGCGACGCCGTGCACCGGCACCCCGGCACCGGTGAGCTGCTCTGGTTCAACCACGTGACCTTCTTCCACGTGACCACGCTGGCCGAGGAGGTCTGCGCCGGGCTGCGGGAACTGTTCGACGAGACCGAGCTGCCCACGAACACCTACTACGGCGACGGCGGGCGGATCCCCGACGACGTGGTGGCCCACCTGCGGGACTGCTACCGGTCCGCCCAGCGGCGCTTCGACTGGCAGCGCGACGACGTCCTGGTGGTGGACAACATGCTCGCCGCGCACGCCCGGGAACCGTTCACCGGCGACCGCAGGATCGCCGTGGCGATGGCCGAGCCGTACCGCGCGGCGCTCGCGGCGGCCGGCGCGACCCCGGGGTGACCGTCGGCGGTGTGCCCGGGACCCTCGCGCACACGGAACCAACTCCCCACGGCATCGCAGCGATGCCCGGCCCGGACACGGAGGCGAAGGACCCATGGCAGACGGCGACAGCCGGTACGTCGGCACCGGCGGGGCGGTGCTGTCCGATCACGAGGGCGGCCACGCCGTGTCGTCGGCGCAGGAGCAGCTCTGGTTCGTCGACCAGCTGCGCTCCGGTGCCAGCGAGTATCTCCTGCACCAGGCGGTACGGGTGCGCGGCCCGCTCGACGCCACGGCGCTGCGGGCCGCGCTGAGCGGGATCAGCGCGCGACACGAGATCCTGCGGACCCGGTACGACACGGTGGACGGACGTGCCGTGCAGGTGATCGACCCGCCCGGCCCGGTCGACGTCGACCTCGTCGACCTGGGCGACTCGCCGGCCGGCGACCGGGACGGCCGCCTCGACGAGGTGCTGGACGCCACCCTCGACGCCCCGTTCGACCTGCGTGGGGACGCGCCGCTGCGGGCCCGGCTGATCCGCTGCGCGACCGACGACCACGTCCTGCTGCTGGTGGTGCACCACATCGCCTTCGACGGCTGGTCCTGGGGCGTGCTCGCCAGGGAGCTGCACACCCTCTACGGGGCGTTCGTCGCCGGCCGGCCCGACCCGCTGCCGCCGCTGCCCGTGCAGTACGCGGACTTCGCCGCCTGGCAGCGCGAGAACTGGCTGTCGGGGCCGCACGTCGACGCCCAGGTCGGCTACTGGCGGGAGCGGCTGTCCGGGCTCGGCCCGCTCGACCTGCCGACCGACCGGCCCCGGCCCGCGCACTGGCAGGCAGCCGGCGACGGCCTCACCTTCACCGTGCCGGCGGACCTGGCGACCGCCCTGACCCGGCTCGGCGCGGACCGGGGCGCCACCCCCTTCATGGTCTTCCTCGCCGCCTTCCAGCTCCTGCTCGGCCGGTACGCCGGTCAGACCGACGTGGCGGTCGGGGTGTCGGTGGCCGGGCGGCACGAGGTCGAGCTGGAGGACCTGATCGGCCTCTTCGTCAACACCGTCGTGCTCCGGGCCGACCTGGCCGCCCCGGCGTGCTTCCTCGACCTGCTCGACCAGGTCCGCGGCACCACCCTGGACGCCTACGACAACCAGCAGGTGCCGTTCGACCGGATCGTCGCCGAGCTGTCCCCGGAGCGGGACCTGTCCCGCAACCCGCTGTTCCAGGTGGGGTTCGGGCTGCACAACGCCGACCGGGCCGCCTTCGCCCTGCCCGGCCTGACCGTCGCCGAGCAGCCCACCTCGTGGACATCGGCCGCCTTCGACCTCTCCCTGCAACTGGTGGGACGGCCGGACGGCTCGTACCACGGGGAGGTGGTCTTCCCCACCGCGCTGTTCGACGGCCCCCGGGTGCACCGCATGGTCGCCAACTACCTGCACCTGCTGGCCGCCGTCGTCGCCGCCGGCCAGGTCCCCCTGGACGAGTTGGACCTGCTGGCCCCCCGGGAGCGCCGGGAGGTGCTCGGCGAGTGGGGCCGGGGCGCCGACCGGCCCGCGGGTCCGGGGCTGCCGGAGCTCTTCCTCGCCCAGGCGGCGGCGACCCCCGACGCGACCGCGCTGATCGCTGACGACGGCACCGAGGTCGGCTACGCCGAGCTGGCCGGCCGCGCCCGGAAGCTCGCCGCGCACCTGCACACCGTCGGCGTTCGCGTCGGCTCCCCGGTCGGGGTCGCGGTGCACCGCGGGCCGGACCTGGTGACCGCGCTGCTCGGGGTGCTGCTCGCCGGCGGCGTCTACGTGCCCCTCGCCCCCGACCAGCCGGTCGACCGGCTGGAGTTCATGGCGGCCGACGCCGGGGTGTCAGCGCTGGTCACCGAGTCGGCCCTGCGGGGCCTGCTGTCGGCCAACGACGCCCCGGTGGTGCTCGTCGACACCGCTCACGGCGCCGACGACAGCAGGACCGACGCCGAGGGCGGCACCGCGACGGTGTCGCTGCCGGCCACCGACCCCGACGCCGCCGCCTACGTCATGTACACCTCCGGATCGACCGGCCGGCCCAAGGGCGTCGTGGTCACCCACGCCGGCATCCGCAACCGGGTGCTGTGGTCGGTCGAGCAGTACCGCCTCACCGCCGCCGACCGGGTGCTCCAGAAGACCGCCCTCGGCTTCGACGCCTCCATGTGGGAGTTCCTGGCGCCGCTGGTCAGCGGCGGCGCGGTCGTCCTGGCCGCCCCGGACGCCCACCGCGACCCGGGCGCGATGCTGCGGGCGATGCGGGCCCACGACGTGACGGTGCTGCAACTGGTGCCGTCCGTGCTGCGGGTGCTGCTGCACGAGGCCGACCTGTCCGGCTGTGCCGCGCTGCGGCTGGTCTGCTCCGCGGGGGAGCCGCTGCCGGCGGCGCTCTGCGAGCAGCTTCGGGCCCTGCTGCCCGTGGAGGTCTGGAACACCTACGGCCCCACCGAGTGCGCCATCGACGCGACCGCCTGGCGTTACCGCGGTGACGAGGGGACCGGGACCGTCCCGATCGGCCGGCCGCTGCCCGGCTGCGGCGTCCTGGTCCTCGACGCCGACGACCGGCCGGTGCCGGTCGGGGTGGCCGGCCAGCTCTGCCTCGGCGGGATCGGCCTGGCGCGAGGCTACCTGGGCCGACCCGGCCTGACCGGGGAGAAGTTCACCCCCAACCCGTACGGCGGCCCGGGGGAGCGCCTGTACCGGACCGGGGACGTGGCCCGGTGGCGCGACGACGGCAGCCTGGAGTACCTGGGCCGCCTCGACCACCAGGTCAAGCTGCACGGGGTACGCATCGAGCCGGGCGAGGTCGAGGCGGCCCTGCGGCGGCACCCCACCGTCGACGCGGCGGTGGTGGCCCTGCACCGGCCGCCGTCGGGCGACGCGGAGCTGGTCGCGTACGTGGTCCCCGCCGCCGGTGCCCGGATCGATCCGGACGGACTGCGCGACGCGCTCGCCGACCGGCTGCCCGCCGCGCTGGTCCCGTCCACCGTGATCAGCCTGGAGAGCCTTCCGCTGACCGCGAACGGCAAACTGGACCGGGCGGCCCTGCCGGCACCCGACGGCCCCCGCCCCGATGCCGGGCGGAGGTACCTGCCGCCGGCCACCGACACCGAGCGGGCCGTCGCCGGGATCTGGGCCGAGCTGCTCGGCGTCGAACGGATCGGCCGGGACGACAACTTCTTCACCCTCGGCGGCCACTCCCTGCTCGCCATCCGGGGCGTGCTCCGGGTGCGCCGGGCACTCGACGTGGAGCTGACCGTCGGGCAGCTCTTCACCGCCCCCACCGTCGGCCAACTCGCCGCCCTGGTCGACGAGGCCCGCCACGGCGCCGGGTCCACCGACGAGCCGGCCGACGCGGCGATCCGGCCGGTGACGCGGGACGGGAAGCTGCCGCTCTCCCTCGGCCAGCGCCGGCTGTGGTTCCTGGACCAGCTCGAACCGGGCAGCCTCGAATACCTGATCCCGATCTCGATGCGGTTGACCGGCCCGTTGGACGTGGCGGTGTTCCGGCGGGCGCTGGACGAGGTGGTCAACCGGCACGAGATCCTGCGTACCCGCTACCACTCGGTCGACGGCGAGCCGGTGCAGGTGGTCGACCCGCCGGGACCGGTCGGGTGGGAGCTGATCGACCTCAGCGGCGCCCCGGACGTCGTCGACGGTGCCGAGGTGCTGCTGCGGGTCGCGGCCGGCCGGCCCTTCGACCTGGCCACCGAACGCCCGATCCGGGCCCAGGTGATCCGGGTCGCCGCCGACGAGCACCTGGTCGCCCTGACCATGCACCACATCGCGTTCGACGTCTGGTCGATGGACATCCTCCTGCGCGAACTCGACACCCTCTACCGCAGGTACGCGCGGGGCGGTGCGGCCACCGCACTGCCCGACCTGCCCGTGCAGTACGCGGACTTCGCGGCCTGGGAGACGGCCCGCCAGGACAGCCCCGAACTGGACGCGCAGCTCGCCTACTGGTCCCGGCAACTGGCCGGGTCGACCCCGCTGGAGCTGCCCATCGACCGGCCCCGCCCGGCGTTGCGCGACCCGGCCGGTGACAACGTCGTCGTCGACGTGCCGACCGATGTCGGGCGGGCGCTGGCCGAGCTGGGCAACCGGGAGGGCGCCACCCTGTTCATGGTGCTGCTGGCGGCCTTCCAGGTCCTGCTCGGCCGGTACGCCCGGCAGCACGACGTGGCCGTCGGCACCCCGGTCGCCGGCCGGACCCGGCAGGAGACCGAGGACCTGCTCGGCTTCTTCGTCAACAACCTGGTGATGCGCGCCGAGCTGGTCGACGACCAGCCCTTCCCGGTCCTGCTCGACCAGGTGCGCCGCACCGTGACGGACGCGTTCCGCAACCAGGACGTCGCCTTCGAGCGGCTGGTCGACGCGCTGCGGCCGGACCGGGACCTGTCCCGCAATCCGCTGTTCCAGGTGATGTTCGAACTGCAACACCTGGAGCGAATGACCGCGACCCTCGGCCCGACCACCATCGCGCACGTCGACAGCACCGTCCCGGTGGCCAAGTTCGATCTCACCCTCTCCGTGGAGCAGCACCCGGACGGCCGGCTGCGCTGCTGGTTCGAGTACGCCACCGCGCTCTGGGACCGCCCCAGCATCGAGCGGATGGCCGGGCACTACCTGCACCTGCTCGCCCAGGTGGCGACCGCGCCGGGAACCGCCCTGCGTGACCTGACCCTGCCCACGGGCGCGGAGCGGGCGTACCTTCTCGGGCCGTTGGCCGGCGAGCCGGTCGCGCCCGCTGGGCCGTTGCGCGCCGCCGAGCCCGCCGGGCCGTTGCGCGCCGCCGAGCCCGCCGGGCCGTTGCGCGCCGCCGAGGCCGCCGGCGCCGGCGTGGTGGAGCTGTTCGGCCGGCGGGTCCGGCAGCACCCGGACGTCGTGGCGGTGGAGTTCGACGGCCGGCGGCTGACCTTCGCCGAGCTGGACACCCGGGCCAACCGGCTCGCCCACCACCTGCGCGAACTCGGGGTACGCCCGGAGGTCCCGGTCGCGGTCTGCCTGGAACGCGGCCTGGAGGTGGTGGTCACGCTGCTCGCGGTGCTCAAGGCGGGCGGGGTGTACCTCCCGGTCGACCCGGACCACCCCACCGAGCGGCTGCGCTTCATGATCGCCGACGCGAGGGCCGCGGTGGTGGTCACCGAGGCGAGCTTCGCCGACCGGGTCGCCGCCGACGGGGTGGCCGTGGTCGCCGTGGACGCCGACCGGGCGGTGATCGCCGGTCGGGACGGCACCGCGCCGGACCCGTCGACCGGGTCGGACGACCTCGCCTACGTCATCTACACCTCGGGCTCCACGGGCCGGCCCAAGGGCGCGATGATCCCGCACGGCGCGTACGCCCACCACTGCGAGGTCATCGCCCGCGCGTACGACATCGCACCGGGCGACCGGGTGGTGCTGCTCTCCGCGCTCACCTTCGACGTGGCGATGGACGGCATGATGGCCACGCTGCTGGCCGGGGCGACCCTGGTGGTCAGCGACCCGGTCTTCTGGAGCCCGGCCGAGCTGCCGGACCGGCTCGCCCGGCACCGGATCACCCACATGGAGATCACCCCCGCCTACTACCGGGAGGTGATGGACGCCCTGCCGGCCGGCGACGACCGGCTGCGGCACCTGAAGCTGATGAACGTCGGCAGCGACGTGGTGACCGTCGCCGACGCCCGGCGCTGGGCGGCCACCGGACTGCCCGGCCGGTTCCTGGTCAACTACGGCCCGACCGAGGCGACCGTCACCTGCCTGCTGCACCCGGTCACCGGCGACCCGTCCGGCGAGCGGAACGAGACCCTGCCGATCGGCCGCCCGGTCCCCGGCACCCGGACCTACGTGGTCGACGAACACCTGGACCCCGTCCCGGTCGGGGTGCCCGGCGAGCTGCTGCTCGGCGGGGTGCGGCTGGCCCGGGGCTACCTGGGCCGGCCCGCACTGACCGCCGACCGGTTCGTGCCCGACCCGTTCGGCGACGACCCCGGCGGACGGCTCTACCGCAGCGGCGACCTGGTCCGGTACCGGCCGGACGGGACGATCGAGTTCCTCGGCCGGATCGACCAGCAGGTCAAGATCCGGGGGTTTCGGATGGAACTCGGCGAGATCGAGTCGGCGCTGGCCGAGCACCCGGCGGTCCGTGCGGTCGCGGTGGTGGCCCGTGAGACCCAGCCGGGGGAGAAGGGCCTGGTCGCCTACCTGGTCTGCCGGGACGGCACCCCGCCGGCGGTCGGCGAACTCCGGGCCCACCTGCGCGACCGGCTGCCGGACTACATGGTGCCGGCCCAGTGGATGGTGCTGGACGCACTGCCGTTGACCACCAGCAAGAAGGTCGACCGTCGGGCGCTGCCCGCGCCGACACCCGTGCGCGCCGATCCTGGCCGGGCGTACGAGGCACCCCGTACCCCGTTGGAGGAGGCCGTGGCCGACATCTGGGCCACCGTGCTGGAGGTCGACCGGGTCGGCGTCCACGACGACTTCTTCGACCTCGGCGGTCACTCGCTGCTCGCCACCCGGGTGCTCGCGCACCTGCGGCAGGGCTTCGACCTCGACCTGCCGCTGCGCCTGCTGTTCGAGCAGACCACAGTGGCCGACCTCGCCGACGCGGTGCAGACGGCCATCGAAAACGAGATCTCACAGCTTTCCGACGCCGAGGTGGCGGAACTGCTGAAGGAGGGCAACCTGTGACCGCCAGCCACACCCCGAGCGCGTCCCCGCGACAGGAACTGCTCCAGCGGCGCCTGCGTGGTGCCGGTCGGGCCCGCCGCGCCGACACCATCGCCCCGGCGCCCCGCACCGGTCCGCTGCCGCTCTCCTTCGGGCAGCACCGGCTCTGGGTGCTCGACCAGTTGCAGCCCGGCGGCACCGGCTACCTGATGTCCGTCGGCCTGCGGCTGCGCGGCACGCCGCGCGCCGGCGCGCTGCGCCGGGCGTTGACCGAACTGGTCGCCCGGCACGAGATCCTGCGGACCCGGTACGTCGTCGTCGACGGCGAACCGGCACAGGTCGTCGACCCGCCCGCCCCGGTCGAGGTGACGACGATCGACCTCGGCCACGCCGACCGGGAGGCGGCCGGGCAGCGCCTCACCGTGCTGCTCGGCGCGCCGGACCCGGTCGACCTGGCCGCCGGCCCGGCGCTGCGGGCCCGGCTGGTCCGCCTCGCCGAGGACGAGCACGCCCTGGTGCTCACCATGCACCACATCTCCTCCGACGGCTGGTCCGAGGGGATCATCCTGCGCGAGCTGGCCGCCCTGTACGACGCGTTCGTCGCCGGCCGGCCCTCCCCGCTGGCCCCGCTGCCCATCCAGTACGCGGACTTCGCGGTCTGGCAGCGGACCCGCTTCGCCGGGGACCGGCTGGACCGGCAGCTCGACCACTGGCGGGACCGGCTGGCCGGGCTGACGCCGTTGGAACTGCCGACCGACCGGCCCCGGCCACCGGTGTGGAACCCGGACGGCGGGCTGGTCACGTTCACCGTGCCGGCCGCCCTCGCCGGCCGGCTGCGTGACCTGGGCCGGGCGTCGAACGCCACTCCGTTCATGGTGCTGCTGGCCGCGTTCCAGCTCCTGCTGACCCGCCACACCGGGCAGACCGACGTCGCGGTGGGCACCCCGGCCGCCGGCCGGGACCGCCTGGAGACGCACGGCCTGGTCGGGCTCTTCCTCAACACGCTGGTGCTGCGGACGGACCTGTCCGGCGAGCCGACCTTCGTGGAGCTGCTGGCCCGGGTCCGGGAGGCGGTGCTGGACGCGCAGTCGCACCAGGACGTGCCGTTCGAGCGGATCGTGGACGCGCTGTCCCCGGAGCGGGACCTGTCGCGCAACCCGCTGTTCCAGACCATGTTCCTCTTCGAGGAGGGCGGGTCGACGGGCTTCGCCGCGGGCGGCCTCGTGGGGGAGGAGCTTGACGCCGGCCCGACCACGGCGAAGTTCGACCTGACGCTCGGGCTGACCGAGGAGGCGGACGGCTCCCTCTCCGGCGGGGTGGACTTCCCGACGGCGCTGTTCGACGACGCGACCGTGCGGCGGCTGGCCGGGCACTACCAGCGGTTGCTGAGCGCCGTCGTCGCCGACCCGGACGCCCCGGTCACCCGGCTACCCATGCTCACCGACGCCGAGACGGCCCAGCTCGCGGCGTGGAACGACACCGCCGTCGACCACCCCCGGCACACCCTGACCGGTCTGCTGGACGCGCAGGCGGCCCGTACGCCCGACGCGGTCGCGCTGCGCTTCGACGGCGCGGAACTGTCGTACCGCCGGCTGCACGCCGAGGCCGGCGCCCTCGCGCGGCGCCTGCGCGACGCCGGGGTCGGACCGGAGTCCGTCGTGGCCGTCTGCCTGCCGCGCGGCCTGGACCTGATGCGGGCCCTGGTGGCGGTCCTGAAGGCCGGCGCCGCCTACCTGCCGCTGGACCCGGACCTGCCGGCGCGCCGGCGCGCCTTCATGGTGCGCGACTCCGGCGCCCAGCTCGTGATCGACGAGGACTTCCTGGCCGCCGAGGAGGACACGTCCGCCGACGACCCGCAACCGTCGGCGGAGATCACGCCCGGGCACGCCGCCTACCTCATCTACACCTCCGGGTCGACCGGCCGACCCAAGGGCGCCCTGATCGAGCACGGCGCGATCGTCAACCGCCTGCGGTGGATGCAGGACGCCTACCGCCTCGACGCCTCGGACCGGGTGCTGCAGAAGACGCCGGTCGGGTTCGACGTGTCGGTGTGGGAGCTCTTCTGGCCGTTGGTCACCGGCGCGACGCTGGTCCTCGCCCGCCCCGGCGGGCACCGCGATCCGGCGTACCTGGCCGAGGTGATCCGCACGGAGGGCATCAGCACCGTCCACTTCGTACCGTCGATGTTGCGGGCCTTCCTGGCCGAGCCCGTCGGGGCGCTGCCGTCCCTGCGGCGGCTGATCTGCAGTGGCGAGGCGCTGCCGCCCGACCTGGCCGAGCGGGTGCACGAGCGGATCGGCTGCGAGCTGCACAACCTGTACGGCCCCACGGAGACCACGGTCGACGTCACCGCGGCGCGGTGCGAGCCCGGCGAGCCGGTCACCATCGGCCGCCCGATCGCCAACACCGCCGCCCACATCGTCGACGCCGCCGGTCAGCCCGTCCCGGTCGGTGTGCCCGGCGAGCTGCTGATCGGTGGCGTGCAGCTCGCCCGGGGCTACCTGGGCCGGGCCGCGTTGACCGCCGAACGGTTCGTCCCCGACCCGTTCGCCGCCGCGCCGGGGCGGCGCCTGTACCGCACCGGTGACCTGGCCCGCTACCGCCCCGACGGCAGCATCGAGTACCTCGGCCGGATCGACCACCAGGTGAAGATCCGCGGCCAGCGCGTCGAGTTCGGCGAGGTCGAGGCCCTGCTGTACGAGGCTCCCGGCGTCACCGCGGCGGCGGTGGCCGTCCACGACGAGCAGCTCGTCGGCTACCTCGTCGGGCCGGAGACCGTCGATCCGGTACGCGCGTACCTGGTCGACCGCCTGCCGGACGCGATGGTCCCGGCGCGCTGGACGATCCTGCCCGCCCTGCCGCTGACCGCCAGCGGCAAGGTGGACCGCCGCGCCCTGCCGGCACCCGAGGCGGCGCCGGGCGCGCAGGGCGGCGGTTACGTCGCCCCCCGCGACGAGATCGAGAAGTGGATCGCCGACGCGTTCGGCGTGGCGCTCGGCCTCGACACGGTCGGCGTGACGGAGAGCTTCTTCCTGCTCGGCGGCGACTCGATGCGGGCGATCCGGATGGTGGGGCTGCTGCGCGCGGCCGGCCTCACCGTGTCGGTCCAGGACCTGTTCACCCACCAGAGCGTGGCCGAGCTGGCGGGCGTGGCCGTGCGGACCGGGCCGGGCGAGGAGACCGAGTCGACCGTCGGCCGGTTCGCGCTGGTGGGCGACGCGGACCGCAGCCGGCTGCCGGACGGGCTCGTCGACGCCTATCCGATCACCCAGAACCAGGCGGGCATGCTGTTCGAGATGCTCTCCGGCGGCGACCGGCCGGTCTACCGCAACGTCTCCTGCTACGGGATCACCGACCGGCAGTCCTTCTCCCTGGACGCGCTGCGGGAGGCCGGCCGGCTGCTCACGGACCGGCACGAGATCCTGCGCACGTCGTTCGACCTGTCCCACTACTCCGAGCTGATGCAGCTCGTCCACGCGTCGGTCGACCTGCCGATCGGCTACGACGACCTGCGCGGGCTGCGGCCCGACGAGCAGGAGGAGGCCGTACGCGCACACCTGCGGGCCGAGCGCGTCCGGCCGTTCGACATCACCACGGCGCCGCTGCTGCGCTACCACGTGCACCAGCTCGGCGACTGCGAATGGCGGCTGACCCACTCGGAGAGCCACGCGATCCTCGACGGCTGGAGCCACACCTCCACGGTGGCGATGCTGATCTCGCTGTACCGGACGCTGCGCCGGGGCGAGCGGCCCGCCCTGCCGCCACCGCCGGCGGTGCGCTTCGCCGACCTCGTCGCCCGCGAGCGCGCGTCCCTCGCCTCGGCGACGGACCGTGGCTTCTGGGCGGCGACCGTGGCCGGGTCGGACCGGCTCGAACTCCCGCCGGAGTGGGGCACCGGCTCGGACGCCCCGGCGAACATCGTCGAGGTGCCGTGGGCGGACCTGCGTCCCGCACTGCGCCGGCTCTCCGCCGCCGCCGGCACCTCCCTGAAGAGCGTGCTGCACGCCGCGCACCTCAAGGTGCTGAGCATCGTCACCGGCCGGCAGCGGTTCTTCACCGGCCTGCTGTGCAACGGCCGGCCCGAGCGGCTGCGCGGCGACGAGGTCTTCGGCATGTACCTCAACACCGTGCCGTTCGCCGCCGACACCTCCGCCCGCACCTGGCGGGCCCTGGTCCAGGCCGTCTTCGCCGGCGAGGCGCGCCTCTGGCCGCACCGCCGCTACCCGCTGCCGGCCATGCAACGCCAGTGGGGCAACGGCTCGCCACTGCTGCGGGTCGGCTTCTCGTACCTGGACTTCCACGTGCTCGACGGTCCCGCCGAGTCGGTCGAGATGGTCGACGACTTCAGCCCGAGCAGCGTCGGGCTGGACGTGTGGACCTTCCCGGGGGTCCTGCGGCTGGGCGCCCGGCCCGCCGACATCGACCGGCCGTACCTCGAACTGCTGGCCCGGACCTACCGGCACGTGCTGGAGGCGATGGCCGCCGACCCCGACGGCGACACGGACGTCGGCCTGAGCGCCGCCGACCGGGCCTGGGCGGTCGAGGCGTACCAGCCCGTCGAGCCTTTCGCGGCGGCCCCGTTCGTCCACGACCTCGTCGCCCGGCGCGCGGCCGCCGCGCCCGCCACGGTGGCGGTACGGCACGGCGACGCCACGCTCACCTACGGGCAGCTCGACGACCGGTCCGACCGGCTCGCCGCGCGCCTGGGCGAGCTGGGCGTCCGGCCCGACACGGTCGTCGGCATCCACCTGCCCCGCGGGATCGACCTCATCGTCGCGATGCTGGCCGTCCTCAAGGCCGGCGGGGCGTATCTGCCGCTCGATCCCGCCTATCCCGCCGAGCGGGTCGGCGACATGGTCCGCGACGCGGCGCCCGTGGTCGTGCTGACCGACGGCGACCTGGCCCCGCGCCTGCCGTGCACGACCGCGACGGTGCTGGTCGCCGACCTCGCGAACGGCCGGCCCCCGGCGGCCTACCCGCCGGCGGCACGGCTCAGCGGGGACAACCTCGCCTACGTCATCTACACGTCGGGCTCCACGGGGCGGCCCAAGGGCGTCGCGGTCACCCACCGCGCCGTGCTCAACTTCTGCCACGCCCAACGGCGGGTCCTGCAGGCGCGGCCCGGCGACGAGGTGCTCCAGTTCGCCTCGCCCAGCTTCGACGCGTCGGTCTGGGAGATCCTGCTGGCCCTCGCCAACGGCGCGGCGCTGGTGCTGCCCCCGCCGGACGCCGACCCCGGCGACCTCCGCCGCCACGCGGCCGAACTCACCCACATGACCCTGCCGCCGCCGCTGCTGGACCGCCTCGACCCGGCCGACTTCCCGCGCCTGCGGGTGCTGGTCACCGGTGGCGAGGCGTGCACGGCCGAGCAGGCGGCGCGCTGGGCCGACCGGGTCCGCGTCCTGCACGCGTACGGGCCCACCGAGACCACCGTCGTGGCCACCATCGCCGAGCTGCGGGCCACGGACACGGCGCCGCCGCCGATCGGGCTCCCGCTGGACAACGTGCGCGCCTACGTCGTCGACGACGAACTGCGCCTGCTGCCCCCCGGCGTACGCGGGGAACTGGTCCTCGGCGGGGCGGGCGTGGTGCGCGGGTACCTCAACCGGCCGGCGCTCACCGCCGAGCGGTTCGTGCCGGACCCGTACGCGTCGCGACCGGGCGAGCGCGTGTACCGCACCGGCGACGTGGTCTCCCGGGACCCCGACGGCACCCTGCACTTCCACGGGCGCCGGGACCACCAGGTCAAGGTCCGCGGGTTCCGGATCGAGCTCGGCGAGATCGAGCACGCCCTCGCCGCCCACCCGGCGGTCGCCGCCGCCGTGGTCGCCGTGCACCGGGCCGGCACCCCGGACGCCTCGCTCGTCGCCTACACCCGCCCCGCGGACGCGACCGCGGCGTCCCCGGCCGAGCTGCGTGACCACCTGCGGGAGCGGTTGCCGCAGCACCTCGTCCCGCACCACTACCTGGCCGTGGACGACTTCCCGTACACCCGCAACGGCAAGGTCGACCGGGCCGCCCTCCCGGCGCCGGACGGCTCGCGGCCGGTGACGGACGTCGAGTACGTCGCGCCGCGCTCGGACGTCGAGAGGCACATCGCCACGGCCTGGAGCGAGGCGCTGGGCATCGAGCGGATCGGTGTGCACGACGACTTCTTCGCCCTCGGCGGCCACTCGCTGGCGATGATGCGACTGACCGCGACGCTGCGCAGCCGGCACGGCTACGAGCTGACGTTCGGCTCCTTCGTCGAACACCGCACCGTCGCCGGGCTGGCCGCGACACTTCAGGACCCGGCGGCGACGGCCGGCGCGATGATGTGGCTGCGGCGCGGCGGCGACGGCCGGCCCCCGCTGTTCTGCGTGCACCCCGGTGGCGGCAGCGCCCACTGGTACCTGCGTCTGGCCCCGCACCTGCCCCCGGACCAGCCGGTGGCGGCGTTCGAGTGGCCGGGCCCGCATCCGGGGGGCACGCCCACCACGGCGCAGATGGCCGAACGCTACGGCGACGAACTCCGCCGGGCCCAACCGCACGGGCCGTACCGGCTGTTCAGCTGGTGCGGCGGCAGCGGCATCGCCAGCGAGATGGCCCACCGGCTGGTCGAGGACGGGCAGGAGGTGACGCTGATCCTGCTCGACCCGGGCCTGGACATCCACACCCGCGCCGACGCCTGGAACGAACTCGCCCTGATCCGCCGCCTCGAGTTGCTGCTGCACGAGGTGAGCACGGGTGGCGACGAGGCCGACACGCCGGAACGCCGCCGGGAGATCCTCGACCTGCTCGAACACCTCGTCGACGACATCGACGAGGAGACCGGCATCGCGCTGCCCGAGCGCGGCGTGGGGGACTCGTGGCCGCGCCAGGTTCGGATCTGGCGCGAGGTCATGGAGGTGGACGTCGAGTACCGGCACCGGCCCTGGCCGGGGCGGCTGGAACTGATCGTCAGCGACGAACTCGCCGACGGCCAGCACGAGGTCACCTCCGGCCAGAGCTACCCGGACTACCTGGCGCGCTGGGAGGAGCTCTGCACCGGCGGCGTGCGGGTGCACCGGGTGCCGGGCGACCACTTCAGCGTCATCAAGCCGCCGCACGTCACCACGCTCGCCCGCGTCATCGCCGACGTGCTGGGTGAGGGCTGACCGTCTGTCACGGATGCCGGCCGCGCCCGCCGTGCGCGGCCGGACGAGAGGAAGAACTGGATGAGTACCCACACGAGCCCGCCACCCCTACGGGTAGCCATCGTGGGCACGGGCAACATCGGCACGGACCTGCTGTTGAAGGTCGAGGCGTCCCCCCTGCTGGAGTGTGTCCTGTTCGCCGGGCGTCGCGCCGGATCACCCGGGATCGAGCTGGCCGCGCGGCACGGGGTGCCGACCAGCGTGGACGGCATCGACGCGGTCACCGCCCGCGCCGAGCACATCGACCTGGTCTGCGACGCGACCTCGGCCGACGACGCCACCCGCCACTGGTCGCTCGTCGCGCCCACCGGGCTGCCGTTCGTCGACCTCACGCCGGCGCACCTCGGGAAGTTCTGCGTACCGGCGCTCAACCTGGACGACTGCCTCGACGAGCAGTACCTCAGCATGGTCACCTGCGGGGGACAGGCGGCGGTCCCGATGGCCCACTGCATGGCGGAGGCCGCGGAGGGCATCGACTACCTGGAGATCGTCTCGGCCAGCGCCTCGGCCACCGTCGGCCCCGCCTCCCGGGCCAACCTGGACGAGTACGTGCACACCACCGAGCAGGCGACCATCGAGTTCTGCGGCGTGCGACGCACCAAGACCGTGCTGGTCATCAACCCCGCCGAGCCCGGCATCGTCATGCGCAACTCCGTCGCGGTGACGACCGCCGAACGGATCGACATGGACGCCCTGCGCGCGTCCGTCGCCATGATGGAGAAGCAGATCAGGTCGTACGTCCCCGGCTACCGCGTCGTCGTCCCGCCGGTGACCGTCGGGGACCGGATCACGATCACGGTGGAGGTCGAGGGCCGGGGCGACTGGTTCCCGCGCTACGCCGGCAACCTCGACATCATCACCTGCGCCGCACTCGCGGTCGCGGAGGCCCGGGCGGAACGGCGGCGGTCATGAGCGGCGTACCGAAACTCAGCATCTGCGACACGACCCTGCGCGACGGCAACCACGCGGTCGGCCACCAACTCGGCCGCGCGGACATCAGCGCCTACGCGCGGGCGGCGGAGGCGGCCGGCGTGGACGTCGTCGAGGTGGGCCACGGCAACGGCCTCGGCGCCTCCTCCATCCAGGTCGGCATGGCCGCGCTCACCGACGCCGAGATGCTGCGGGCCGCCAAGGCCGAGCTGCGTACGGCCCGCCTCGGCGTGTTGTCCATCCCCGGGTTCGCCAGCGTCGAGCGCGACCTCAAGCCGGCGCTGGACTGCGGGGTGGACGAGGTCCGGGTCGGCGCGCACTGCACCGAGGCGGACGTCACCCGGCAGCAGGTCACCATGCTGCGGGCGATGGGTGTCGCCGTCAAGGGGATGCTGTTGATGAGCCACATGGCCTCCGCGGCGAAGCTGCTGGAACAGGCCCGGCTCATGCAGGGCTACGGCGCCGAGGCGGTCATCCTGATGGACTCCGCCGGCGCGTACACGCCGGAGAAGGTCCGCGAGAAGGTCGGCGAACTCGTCGAGCACCTCGACATCGCGGTCGGTTTCCACGCGCACAACAACCTCGGCATGTCGGTCGTCAACAGCATGACGGCGATCGAGGCCGGCGCCACCATCGTCGACGTCACGGCGCGCGGCTTCGGCGCGGGCGCGGGCAACGCACCGATCGAACTCGTCGCGGCCAACCTGCACGTCGGGCAGGTCGAGACCGACATCCAGCTCTTCGGCGCGCTGGACGCGGCCGACGTGGCACAGGAGCGGTTCGTCAAGCACGTGCCCACCAACGACAGCGTCACCATCGCCAGCGGGATCGCCGGCGTGTTCTCCGGGTTCGCCGCGCCGGTGCGGCGCGCGAGCGCCCGCTTCGGCGTCGACCCCCGCAGGATCCTGCTGGAGCTGGGCAACCGCCGGGTGGTGGCAGGCCAGGAGGACACCATCATCGAGGTCGCCATGTCGCTGGCCGCCGAGCAGAGCCATTGAGCCGGTACGCGCGGCCCCCCGGGCCCGCATCACCCGACGTAGGGCTGGCACCACCTCACCAAGGGCCCGCATCACCTGACGTAGGAGGACCAATGCAACGCCATTCCTCGCTCGACGAGGCGGCCGACCTGGCCGGTGTCGCCGCGCTGCTGCAGATCGGCGCGGAGATCGGGGTGGACCGGCTGCTGGACTCGGGCGCCACGTTCGACGCCGCCGAGCTGGCCAGGACCGCCGACCTCCCGCAGGCCGGGGCGGAGGACTACCTCGCCGCGCTGGTCGCCGCCGGACTGGTGGTCGGCACGGACGTACCGGGCCGCTTCCGGGCGGCCGAGGACTACCCGGACCGGCGGTACGCGGCCGGTTACGTGTCCTGGGCCATGAGCGCCAACGGGCCGTTCCTCGCCAACGCCCGGGAGTTCCTGACCGACCGCGACGCGGCGGCCCGGGTCCACCGGCGGAACGGACGCCGGGTGGCGGTCAGTTCGAGGTGGATCGGCGAGCGGGCGTTCTATCCGCCGGTCGTCGACCGGGTCGCCTCGGCCGGTGCCTCGCACGTGGCCGACCTCGGCGCCGGCGCCGGCGGGCTGCTCATCGAGCTCCTCGGGCGGGACCCGGGGCGTACCGGCGTCGCGCTCGACAGCAGCGGCGCCGCGTGTGCCGCCGCGCGGGAGGCCGCCGCCGCCGCGGGGGTGGCCGACCGGCTCCAGGTCGTCGAACGTACGGTCCAGTCCCTCGCGGACGATCCCGGACCGGTCGAGGGCGCGGACGCCGTACTGGCCTGTTTCGTCATGCACGACATCGTGGCGGACGAGCCGGTGGCCAAGGACGTGCTGGGCGCCTGCCGCGACGCGCTGGCGCCGGGCGGGTTCATGGCGGTCGCCGACGCGGTCTCCTACGCGCCCGATTCCGCGGAGCGGAGGTTCAGCGCGCTCTTCACCTACCTGCACGCCAGCTTCATGCGCGTGACCCTGCCGACCGAGCGGCAGTGGCTGGACACGTTCCGGTCCGCCGGCTTCTCCGAGACGGTGTGCGTACCGCTCGGCGTGCCCGGCGGTCGGCTCTTCGTGGCGGCCAGGTAGTGGACACCACGCTGTCGCTGCACCGCGCGCTCGCGGGGGAACTCAGGACGGCGGCGCGGACCCTCCGCGCCGTACCGCCGATCTCGGCCCGGCACCCGCAGCTCGACCTGGCGGACGCCTACGCCATCCAGAGCGAGCTGCGCGAGATGGAGCTGGCGGACGGCGCGGTCCTGGCCGGGCTCAAGATCGGCGCGACGAGCGAGGCGATCCAGACGATGTTCGGCATCGACCATCCCGACTTCGGCTACCTGACCGACCGGATGGTCCTCGACGACGGTGCCGACCTCGACCTGGGCCGGTTCATCGCGCCGAAGGTCGAGGGCGAGATCGCGTTCCGGTTCGCGCGGGACGTCGCCGGCCCGACCGTGACCGCACAGGACGTGCTGGCCGCCACCGCGGAGGTCCTGCCGGCGCTGGAGGTGCTCGACAGCCGGATCCGGGACTGGCGGATCGGCCTCGTGGACACCGTCGCCGACAACGCCTCGTCGGCGTTGGCCGTCCTCGGCGCCGGCGTGCCGCCCGACACGACGGACCTGGCCGGCGCGCGCATGCAGCTGCGTAGCCGCCACGGCGTGCAGGCCGGGCGGGGCTCGGCCGTGATGGGCCATCCGGCCGAGTCCGTGGCCTGCCTGGTGCGCATCCTGTCCGGGTTCGGCACCGGGATCAGGGCCGGGCAGCTCGTGCTCTCCGGTTCCTGGGCGGCGGCGGTGGACCTCGTGCCGGGGGACACCGTGCGGGCCTCCTTCGGCCCCCTGGGTCAGGTCGCGCTGACCACCCGCGGCTGACGTGCTCCGGGGCCCCGGCAGGGCCCCGGCACCGCCCGCCGGTCGGGGAGCACGCACCCGACCGACCTGTTTCGACGACGAGACGACTACGACCGAGGAGACCCCGGACCGATGACCATGCTGGTGGACGAGACGGTACCGCCGCACAAGGCGGCCTACGACTTCTCCCTCTTCGAGGCGATGGAGTCGGAGGTGCGTTACTACTGCCGCAAGTTTCCGGTGGTGTTCGACCGGGCCCGGGGCGCCGAGCTCTACGCCGAGGACGGCCGGATGTTCACCGACTTCTTCTGCGGCGCCGGCACCCTGAACTACGGCCACAACCATCCCCACCTGAAGCGCCGCATCACGGAGTACCTCGCCAGGGACGGCGTGATGCACGGCCTGGACATGTACACCGTGGCGAAGCGGACCTTCCTGAGCCGGCTCCGCGAGCGGGTGCTGGCCCCGCGCGGGCTGGACCACAAGGTGCAGTTCTGCGGGCCGACCGGCACCGACGCGGTGGAGGCGGCGCTGAAGGTGGCCCGCCGGGCCACGGGACGCCGCGGCGTGGTCTCCTTCAGCGGGGCGTACCACGGCATGTCCCGGGGGTCGCTGGCGGTCAGCGGTGGCCGCCGGGCCCGCGCCGCCGGGCAGGTGGGCACGGCGGACGTGACGTTCGTGCCGTACGAGGACGGTCCGGCGGGGCCGTTCGACTCGATCGGCTACCTGGAGCGGATGCTGTCCGACCCGTCGTCGGGGCTGGACCTCCCGGCCGCCGTGATCGTCGAGCCGTTGCAGATGGAGGGCGGGGTGTACCCGGCGTCGGCCGACTGGTTGCGCCGGCTGCGCGACCTGACCACCCGGTACGGCGTCCTGCTCATCTTCGACGAGATCCAGTCCGGCTGCGGACGGACCGGCACGTTCTTCTGCTTCGAACACGCCGGCGTGGTGCCGGACATCATCACCGTCTCCAAGGCGATCGGCGGGTACGGGCTGCCGCTGTCGATGGTGCTGTTCCGGCCGGAACTCGACGTCTGGTCGCCGGGGGAGCACACGGGCACCTTCCGGGGCAACCAGCTCGCCTTCGTCGCCGGCGCCGCCGCCTGCGAACTCTGGGGCCAGGACGGTTTCCGGACCACCGCCGCGGTCGGCGCCCGGCGACTGGAACGCTTCGGTGCCGACCTGCGCGACAGCGAACCGGCGCTCGCCGTCCGGGGCCTGGGCATGGTCCTCGGCATCGACCTGCGGGCGGCCGGCGGCGCCGAGCGGGCCGATCGGATCCAGCGGCGCTGCTTCGAGAGCGGGCTGATCGTCGAACTCTGCGGGCGCGACGACGAGGTGATCAAGGTGATGCCGCCGCTCACCATCGACCTCGCCCGGCTGGAGCGGGGCCTCGCCGTCCTGCACCGGGCCATCCGGGCCAGCTGACCGCCGCCCGCCACCGCGACCGTTCCTGGAGGATCCCGATGGACCGTCGTCCCCGCCGTCACCTGCTGTCCATCAAGGAACTCAGCGACGCCGACCTGCGGCACCTGGTGGCCCGCAGCGCCGAGTACGCCGCCGGCCGGGTCGGGCCCGCCGACCAGTTGCGCGGCCTGGTCACCGCGGTCTACTTCCGCCGCACCTCGACCCGGACCCGTACCGCCTTCTCCAGCGGCGCCCTGCGGCTCGGCTCCCAGCTGATCAGCTACGGCCCCGGGGACCTGCAACTGAACACCGGCGAGACGGTCGAGGATACCACCCGGGTGCTGTCCGAGATGGTCGACCTGTTCGTCGCCCGGACCGCCGACCCGGTCGCCGAGCTGCGGGCGTTCGCCGGGCAGGACCGGATGGGGGTGATCAACGCGATGAGCGCCGAGGAGCACCCCACGCAGGCGCTGGCCGACCTGAGCACCATGACCGAGCGGTTCGGCCGGGTCGACGGGCTGCGGGTGCTCTACGTGGGGGAGGGCAACAACACCGCCGCCGCGCTCGCGCTGGCGCTCAGCCGGTTCACCGGAACGCGGCTGCACCTGCGCACGCCGCCCGGGTACGGCCTGGACCCGGACGTCCTCGCCGCCGCCCGGGCGGCCGCCGCGCGGACCGGTTCGGTGGTCGCCGAGGCGCACCACATGGCGGACCTGCCGGAGGTCGACGTCGTCTACACCACCCGCTGGCAGACCACCGGCACCACCAAGCCGGACCCGGACTGGCGGGGCGTCTTCGCGCCCTTCCGGGTCGACGGGGCGCTGCTGGCGGCGAGCCCGGAGGCGGTGTTCATGCACGACCTGCCGGCGCACCGGGGCGAGGAGGTCACCGCCGGCGTGCTGGACGGTCCCCGCAGCATCGCCTTCGCACAGGCGAGGCACAAGATGTCCAGCGCCCAGGCCGCGTTGGAGTGGTGCGCCGGGTGAGCCCGGCCGCGGGTCGCGCGGCACCCGCCCGAACCCGCACCCGGCGGTGCGCCGGCGCCGCCGAAATATGGGTACCGGTTACCCATGTGACCCCCTCCGGGCCGCCGGCACGATATCGGCGTGGAGAGATCGGGGACGCGAAATGCGGCGGCGGTGGGCGGTGCGGGCGACGCCTGGTGGGCGCCCGGCCTCACGCTGGCCGAACGGGTACGGGCAGCCGACGACGGCGGGTCCGTCGTCGCCGGCCCCGGGTCCGAGCACGCCGTGCGGCGGTTGCAGGACTGGCGTTCGGCGTACGAGCTGGGGACGACGGGTCAGTTCGCGCACCGCCTGGCGGCCCTGAGGATCACCGAGCGGCAGTTCCTGGCTCTCCTCGACCGACCGCCGGCGGCGCTGGCGGCCGGGTCGGCGGCACCGGGCTGGGCCGAGTTCACCGAGCGGGCGCTCGGCCTCGCCCCCGATGGCGCCGCCGACCCGACCCCGGGCACCCCGTGGTCCGACGCGTTCGCGGGCGTGCTGGCGCCGTTCGTCGCAGCGGCCTGCGCCGACCTGCGGCAGCGGGTACGGGCTCCCGGGACGCCCGCGGTGGTGGACCTCGCCGCCGTGTACGCCGGGTTCGCCGACGCGCTGCGCGCCCGGCTGGTCGCGATGGCGTCGCGTACCTTCGTCCTGGAACTCAACGTCGCCCGCGCCGCCGGCCGGCTGGTGGGTCCCACGCCCGAGCACCGGTTCGCCGCCTTCGTGGCCGACCTCGCCCAGCGCGAGCGGCTGACGCGAGTGATGACGGATTATCCCGTGCTGGCGCGGATCCTGGCGACCGCCTGTCGGCACGCCGTCGAGGCGGCGGCCGAGCTGCTCGACCGGTTCGTCGCGGACCGGGCGGAGATCGTCCGGCGGTTGTTCGGCGGCCGCGATCCGGGCCCGCTGGTCGGGGTAGACGTGGCGGGGGACTCGCACGGGCACGGGCGGGCGGTGGCGCTCCTGCGCTTCGCCTCCGGGGCCCGGGTGGTCTACCGGCCGCGCTCGGTCGCCGTCCACGTGCACTTCAACGAGGTTCTGGACTGGCTCAACGGGTTGCTGCCGGAGCTGGAGCTGCGCACGTTGACCGTGCTCGCCCACGGTGGCTACGGGTGGATCGAGGTCGTCGACCGCGCCGCCTGCTCCGACGCCGCCCAGGTGGGCGCGTTCTACCGCCGGCAGGGGGTGCTGCTCGCGCTGCTGTACCTGCTGGGCATGACGGACATCCACCACGAGAACCTGATCGCCTGCGCCGACCAGCCCGTCCTCGTCGACGTCGAGACGCTGCTGCACCCCGACCTGCCCGTGCCGACCGCCGCGCCCGACCCCGCCGCCCGGGCGCTGCGGACGTCGGTGTACCGCACCGCCCTGCTGCCGCAGCCGCTCATCGGCGAACGCGGCCTGCTGGACATCTCCGGCCTGGGCGGCGACCCCGGCGCGCAACAGCTCCGGGAGGTCGTCGAGTGGGCCGCGGCCGGCACCGACACGATGCACCTGGTGCGTGGTGCCGCGCCCGTGCGGGCGGCCGAGAACCGCCCGACGCTGGACGGTGTCCCCGCCGACGCCGCCGGGTACACGGGCGAGCTGCTCGCCGGCTTCCGCGCCGGGTACCGCGCCATCGCCCGGCGGGCCGGCGACCTGACCGGCCCGGACGGCCTGCTCCGGCGGTTCACCGCCGACGAGCTGCGGGTCATCGCCCGGTCGACGCGGACCTACACCGTGCTGCTGAGCGAGTCCACCCATCCCGACGTGCTGCGCGACGCGCTCGACCGTGACCAGATCTTCGACCTGCTCTGGGCGGCCTCGGTGGACGACCCGGTACGCAACCGACTCGTGTCCCGCGAGATCGAACAGCTCTGGGACGGCGACGTCCCCCTGTTCACCTGCCGCCCCGACGACCGCGACCTGACCGGGGGCGACGGCGTCGGATTCGTCGACGTGCTCGACGAGCCGGTGCTGACGACCGCGCTGCGCAGGATCGCCGCCATGGGCGCGGTCGACCAACGCGACCAGGAGTGGATCGTCCGGGCCGCGCTCGCCGGCCGGCTCGGCGGGGCACGCCACGAGTGCGCGGAGCCGGTCCCCGTCCGGTGGGAGGCCACGGCGCCGGACCCGGGCCGGCTGCTCACGGTCGCCTGCGGCATCGCCGACAAGATCATCTCGGACGCCTACGACGACGGTGTGTTCGCCAACTGGCTCGGCCTGGAACCGGTGGACGGCGGGCACAGCACGATCATGCCGCTGGGCGCGGGGCTGGGAAACGGATACCCGGGCACCGCCCTCTTCCTGGCCGAGTTGGCCCGGCTGACGGACGTCGACCGCTACGCCGAGGCCGCCCGCCGGGCGGTGCGTCAGCTTCCCGTGCTGCTCACCGCGATGCAGGCCCGGCCGCACCTGGCGAACACGGTCGGCAGCGGCGGGTTCACCGGCCTCGGGGGGATCGCCTACGCGGCGGCCCGGCTCGCCGACCTGCTGCGGGACGACGCGCTCGGCGACTCCGTCGAGCCGGCGGTACGCCTCGCGGCGATCGCCGCCGCGACGGACCCCAACCCGGGCGTGCTCGACGGCCTGGCCGGCTGTCTCGCCGCGATGCTCGCCGTCAACGAGCTGACCGACCTGCCGCTCGCCGCCGAGACGGCCCGCGACTGCGCCAAGCGGCTGCTGGCGGCCGTCCCCGCGCTGCCCGCGCAGCCCGGCTTCGCCACCGGCACGGCCGGGATCGGCTGGGCCCTGCTGCGGTTCGCGCAGGCGGAAGGCGACGAGCGGTACGCCGAGGCCGGCAGCGCGATGCTGGCCCGTGCCGCCGCCGGCCCGGTCCCGGACCCGTCGGCGCACTCGTGGTGCCACGGCGTACCCGGAATCGCGGTCGCCATCGCCGACCAGGGCCCGCTGTTGGCAGACCCCGCGCTGGCCGCCTTCGTGGACCGCGCGGCGACCGCCGTGTCGAGATCCGGGCTGGTCGACGACCACAGCCTCTGCCACGGGGAGCTGGGCAGGCAGGAGATGCTGTCGGTCGCCGCCGCGCGCGGACGCCGGGCCGCCGTCAGCGTCCGCTCCGACCAGGCCGGGCAACTGGTCGCCGCGCTGGACCAGGCCGGCCCGAGATGCGGTGCCGCCGGCGGCGTGAGCGTCCCCGGCCTGCTGGACGGCCTGGCCGGGATCGGCCACGGACTGCTCCGTATCGGCTTCGCCGATCGAGTGCCCTCGGCACTGCTGCTGCATGCCGAGCCGACGACATCCGACGTGGTGTCGAGAACCAGATAGGGGGAAGATATGCGGAACGACCTGACTGTTCCTCGACCGGCGGGGGCGGCCGAGGAACCCGAGCCGGCCGACACGCACCCGGCGGGCGACATCAAGTTCAGCTTCCTGTGGCACGTCGGGAGGCGGTCGGGCATCCTGACCGGCCTGATGATCGCCGCGCCCGCCATCGCGGCCATCATCGACACCGGTGGCACGGGCGGTCACTCGTCGGAGTGAGCCCGGCCGGGAGCGGCACCTTCCCGTGTCGTTTCATCGACAGCGGGCGCCCGTGTTCGACGCGGTAACGCGGGTGCCGCTCACGTTAGCCTGCGGGCATGCGCTTCTCCTCGCCGGTGGTGATCGGACGTGACGCCGAAATCCGCGCCGTCAACGCTCGACTGGCGGCCACCCGGTCCTCGTCCGGCGGCACGGTCTTCCTGATCGGCGAGGCGGGGATCGGCAAGACCCGGCTCGCGGAACACTGCGCGCACGCGGCGGCGGAGGCCGGTATGGAGCTGCTACGGGGCCGTAGCAGCTCCACCGGCCCCATCGTCCCGTTCCGCCCGCTGACCGAGGCGATCTTCGCGCTGTCGCGTACGGGCCGGCTGCCGGACAACACCGAGCTGGCGCCCTACCGCCCGGCCCTCGCCCGGCTCGTCCCCGAGTGGCGGGACCCCGCGGTGCCGGAACGGGTGGCCTCGATCGTCGAACTGGCCGAGGCGGTCCTGCGGCTCGTCACCGCCGTGGCCGGCGGCCGGGGCTGCGTCCTCATCCTCGAGGACATCCACGACGCCGACGCCGAGACCCACGCCGTCGTGGAGTACCTGGTCGACAACCTCGCCGACCTGCCCATCCTGCTGGTGGCCACCATGCGGCCGGGCAGCGGCCCCGCGACCGAGCTGGCCTGGGCCGCGGCCGTGCGTCGCTCCGCGACCGTCGTCGAACTCCACCCCCTGGCCGACCGGGAGGTCCACGAACTCGCCGCCGCCTGCCTCAACACCGACGCCCTGCCCGCCGAACTGACCGACCGGCTGGTACGCGACAGCGAAGGCAACCCGTTCGTCGCCGAGGAGCTGCTCAACAGCATGATCGGCGCGCGCGCACTGGTCCGCGACGGCGACGGCTGGCGGTTCACCGACGACCCGGCCATCGCGTTGCCGAACACCGTCACGCTCAGCGTGACCCGCCGGCTGGCCGGCCTCGATCCGCAGGCGCGGACACTGCTGCACACCGCCGCGGTGCTGGGCCGGCGCTTCCCCGTGGCCGCGCTGCGGGCGGCGACCGGTCTCGAGGAGCGGGCCATGCTGAGCCATCTGCGTTCCGGCGTGGACGTCGAGGTCGTCATGCCCGACCGGTCGACGCCCGACTGGTACTCCTTCCGCCACGCGCTGACCGCCGACGCGATCCTGGCCACGCTCACCCCTGCCGAACGGTCCGCGCTGGCCAAACGCGCCGCCGACGCGCTGGAGTCGGCGTACGCCGGGCTGCCCGGACACTGGTGCCAGCTCGCGGCCGAACTCAGGCAGACCGCCGGGGACAACCACGCCGCGGGCCTGTTGTTCGCGGAGGCGGGCCGGCGGGCACTCGGCGACGGCGCCACCACGTCGGCCGTCACCCTGCTCGACCGCGCGTACCAGCTGATGTCCGACCCGCCCGACCCCGAGGCGCGCGCCGGCATCCTCGAGTCGCTGCTCAACGCCCTGGCCGAAGCCGGCCACGCGAACCGGGCGTTCGCCCTGGTCGACGACGCGACCTGGGTGAACGCCGTGACCCTCGGCGTCGAGCAGCACGTCAGCATCCGGACCCGGCTCGCCTGGGTCGCGGTCACGACCGGGCGGTGGTCCGACGGCGCGTCCCAGGTGCGCATCGCCCGGGCGGTCCTCGGCAGCAGTCCGCCGCCGGGGCCGGCGGCCCGGGTGGACGTGGTCGAGGCGCACCTGATCTTCGGCGACGGTGACGGCTGCGGCCGGACCACGCAGGCCGAGCAGCTCGTGCTCCAGGCCCTGGCGGTGGCCGAACGGGTGCCGATGGCGGAGACGGCGTGCCAGGCGCTGCAACTCCTGGCCATGATCGCCCGGAGCCGGAGCTTCGACGAGGCGGAGTCCTACCTGACCAGGATGCTGGCGATAGCCGAGGAACACCGCCTGCCCCTGTGGCGCATCAACGCCCTGTTCCGGCTCGGGGTCAACCAGAGCATGCGCACCGGCGAGCAGACGCTGCTGCGCCAGGCGGAGCAGGCCGCGCAGCTGTCCGGCGCCATCATGATCGGGCAGAGCATCGAGGGCGTGTACGCGATCCGGGCCGTCATGCAGGGCGACTACCCGACGGGGGACGAGCTCGCCGCCCGGTGCGCCACGGCGACCGCCCGGCTGCGCAACATCGACGACCAGCAGTTCGCGCTGGTGACGGCCGCCGCCTCCGCCGCCCACCGGGGACGACGGCGACTGATGGAGCAGCGGCTGGAGGAGTTCCGGGCGGTCGGTGGGGGAGAGTCCGCGCACGTCCCCCTCGCCTACGGCTTCTGCGAAGCCGTCTGCGCGCTGCTCGAGGAGGACCGGCCGGCGGCGATCCGGGCCCTCGACCTGGCCCGCGCGTGGGAGGACGACCACCCGAACACCTACTACATGACGGGCCGCTTCGGACTGCGACCGCTGCTCGACGCGCTGGCCGGGTCGCTGGACCGCACCGGCATGGAGGCGGTGGCGCTTGCCCCGGGCGCGACCCTGCGCTGGAACCGGCAGTTCCTGCACCTGGCGAAGGCGGTGGTGTACGGGCGCGCGGGGCAGCGCGAGCGGGCCGCCACGGAGGTCGCGCTGGCCCTGGAGGCCGCGGCGCCGTACCGCATGTCGTACCACCTGGGGTTGCGTCTGGTCGCGGAGGCCGCGCTCGCCGACGGGTGGGGCGAGCCCGTCGCCTGGCTGCGGGCGGCGGAGGACCACTTCCACAACGTCGACGCGCCGGTGATCGCCGGGGCCTGCCGGGGGCTCCTGCGTCAGGCCGGCGCATCGCTCGGGCAGCGGCGCTCCGGTCACGACCGCATCCCGGCGAGGCTGCGCGCCGTCGGGGTGACCGTCCGCGAGCACGAGGTGCTCGTGCTGCTCGCGAAGGGTCACGACAACCAGGATCTGGCCGCGCTGCTGCACCTCTCGCCGCGTACGGTCGAGAAGCACGTCGCCAGCCTGCTGCTCAAGACCGGGCACGCGAACCGCAGGACGCTGCGCGACAACGTGGACGAGCTGCTGGGGCCCGACAGCCGCTCCGGGAGCCGGCGGTGAACGGCCCCGACCGCCCGCCGGGAGGCCGGGACCGCGCCGGTCGAAGGTGCGCGGGTTGAACCCGGGAAAAACTTGATCCGTTCCAAAATACTGGACTATGTTCGACAGGTGACGCCCGACTTCGAGACCCAGCTGCGGGCGGTCTCGTTGCGCGTGACGCGGCCCCGGTTGGCGGTGCTCAGAGCGCTGCGCGACCACCCGCACGTCGACACCGACACGGTGATCGCCCTGGTGCGGGCGGACCAGCCCACGGTCTCCCACCAGGCGGTCTACGACGTGCTGCGCGCGCTCACCGACGCCGGCCTGGTGCGGCGCATCCAGCCCGCCGGGGCGACCGCCCGCTACGAGTCCCGGGTGGGCGACAACCACCACCATGTCGTATGCCGCTCCTGCGGCGCGATCGCCGACGTCGAGTGCGCCGTCGGCCATGCACCCTGTCTCACCGCCTCCGACGACCGTGGCTTCGTGGTCGACGAGGCGGAGGTCGTCTACTGGGGCACCTGCCCCGAGTGCGCGACCGAACGCACCGTTCAGTGAACCGCCAGTCCGGAAGGAAGCAGATGAGCGACACCCAGGACAATGGCCCCGTCAGCGCGCAGGGCGTGGACAAGAAGGAGGCGGCCGGTTGCCCGGTCGCGCACGACTCCGTGACCGCGCACGGCAGCGAGAGCGAGAACCCGGCGATCGACTCGCCGACGCCGAAGACCGGAGGCCGTCCGCGCACCAACCGGGACTGGTGGCCCAACCAGCTCGACCTCTCGGTGCTGCACGCCCACTCGTCCAAGGGCAACCCGCTGGGGGAGGACTTCAGCTACGCCAGGGAGTTCGCCAAGCTCGACGTCGAGGCCCTCAAGCAGGACATCGTCAAGGTCCTCACCACCTCGCAGGACTGGTGGCCGGCCGACTTCGGCCACTACGGCGGCCTGATGATCCGGATGAGCTGGCACGCCGCGGGCACCTACCGCATCGAGGACGGTCGCGGCGGCGCCGGTGACGGCGGCCAGCGGTTCGCCCCGCTCAACAGCTGGCCGGACAACGCCAACCTCGACAAGGCCCGCCGGCTGCTGTGGCCGGTCAAGCAGAAGTACGGCCAGAAGATCTCGTGGGCCGACCTGCTCGTGCTCGCCGGCAACGTCGCCCTGGAGTCGATGGGCTTCAAGACCTTCGGCTTCGCCTTCGGCCGGGAGGACGTCTGGGAGCCCGAGGAGATCTTCTGGGGCCCGGAGGACACCTGGCTCGGTGACGAGCGCTACGCCTCCGAGAAGGACATGGTGACCGGCGTCGGGGCCACCGAGATGGGGCTCATCTACGTCAACCCGGAGGGCCCCCGCGGCAACGCGGACCCGCTCGCCGCGGCGCACTTCATCCGCGAGACCTTCGCCCGGATGGCGATGAACGACGAGGAGACCGTCGCCCTCATCGCTGGCGGCCACACCTTCGGCAAGACCCACGGCGCCGGCGTCGCCGACGACCACGTGGGCCCCGAGCCCGAGGCCGCCCCGCTGGAGTCGCAGGGCCTCGGCTGGCTGAGCACCTACGGCAGCGGCAAGGGCGGCGACACGATCACCAGCGGTCTCGAGGTGACGTGGACCGACGTGCCGACGCAGTGGAGCAACCGCTTCTTCGAGATCCTCTTCGGCTACGAGTGGGAGCTCACCACGAGCCCCGGCGGCGCGAAGCAGTGGGTCGCCAAGGACGCCGAGGCGATCATCCCGGACGCCCACGACCCGTCGAAGAAGCACAAGCCGACGATGCTCACGACCGACCTGTCGCTGCGCGTCGACCCGGCGTACGAGAAGATCTCCCGCCGTTTCCTGGAGAACCCCGACGAGTTCGCGCTGGCGTTCGCCAAGGCCTGGTACAAGCTGCTGCACCGTGACATGGGGCCGGTCGAGCGCTTCCTCGGGCCGTGGGTCCCGGAAGCCCAGCTGTGGCAGGACCCGGTGCCGGCCGTCGACCACGAGCTCGTGGGCGACGCCGACGTCGCCGCGCTCAAGGCGAAGGTCCTCCAGTCCGGCCTGACGACCGCGCAGCTGGTCTCCACCGCCTGGGCGTCGGCCGCCAGTTTCCGGTCCACCGACAAGCGTGGCGGCGCCAACGGCGCGCGGATCCGTCTCGAGCCGCAGCGCAGCTGGGAGGTCAACCAGCCGGAGCAGCTCGCGACGGTCCTGGAGGCCCTCGAAGGCATCCGGCAGGAGTTCAACTCCGCCGGCGGCGCGAAGATCTCGCTCGCGGACCTGATCGTGCTGGCCGGCTCTGCGGCCGTCGAGAAGGCGGCGCGCGACGCCGGCGTCGAGGTGACCGTGCCGTTCCGGCCGGGCCGCACCGACGCCACCCAGGAGCAGACCGACGTCGAGTCCTTCCGGGTGCTCGAGCCGCGCGCCGACGGGTTCCGCAACTACCTGCGTGCCGGCGAGAAGACCCAGCCGGAGGTGCTGCTCCTCGACCGCGCCTACATGCTCAACCTGACCGCGCCCGAGATGACCGTCCTCGTCGGCGGCCTGCGCTCCCTCGGGGCCAACGCCGGCGGCACGCGGCACGGCGTCCTCACCGACCGGCCCGGCGTGCTCACCAACGACTTCTTCGCCAACCTGCTCTCCCCGGGCACCCGGTGGAAGGCGTCGGAGTCCGCCGAGCACGTCTACGAGATTCGGGACCTGGCCAGCGACGAGGTGAAGTGGACCGCCACCGCGGTCGACCTCATCTTCGGCTCGAACTCCCAGCTGCGGGCCCTCGCCGAGGTCTACGCCAGCCAGGACGCGCGCGACAAGTTCGTCGCCGACTTCGTCGCGGCCTGGGCCAAGGTCATGGAACTCGACCGGTTCGACCTCGTCTGACCCGGCTCCGGACGACGAGCCCCGGTCGATCGCTGGTGGATCGACCGGGGCTCGTCCGCCGTCGGGCTCGCTCACCTGGGCGGCAGCACCGCTGGCCCCCGTCCTGCCGATCACGCAGGCCAGGTAGGACATGCCCGCGGGGCCCGGGTGGACCTGTGGGTCAGAGTGTCGCGGGCGGGATGCTCTGCTCGTACTGGAAGACGTTGTGGGGGTCGTACTTCGCTTTGATCTTGCGCAGCCGCCGGAAGTTGGATCTCCAGTAGGCGGTTTCCCATTCCGCCATGCCGATGTTCGGCACGTTGACGTAGGCGCCGTTCACGTACGGCCGCAGGGCCTGGCTGAACTCGGCGATCCAGGTCTGGGCGATCGGGGTGACGGCGTCGCCGCTGTCCGGCTCTCCACGGGTGCCCCAGCCGGCGCCGGGCTCGGAGTAGAAGAGCGCGTCGCGGTGCGGGAATGCCGCGCCGCCGAAGGGTTCCTGCGTCTGGGCTCCCGTGCCGAAGGCCTGGGTGAAGAAGTTGCTGTCGTCCGAGGGGGCGTTCTCCATGAACGCGCGGATCAGGCTGATCGCCCTCCTCGGGAAGGGTTCGCTGGTGAACTGCGAGAAGAACTTCCAGTTCGCCGGTTCGTCCTCGGTCGGTATCTGGAATCCGGCATACGTGTCGCCCCAGCCGCCGGTCTGCACGGTGACCTCGGGGTTGCCGATCGAGAGGATCGGCCCGAGCAGCTCCCTCGCCTCCGCCTCCGACCCTTCCGCGAGGACCCCGAACAGCAGGATCTGGGATTTGTGGATCTCGAGTTGGCTGCCGAGACGGTGGTCGGCGAACGGTGCGGTGCGCTGCCATGTGTCGAAGACCCCGTACAGGTCGTCGAGGCCCTCCCACGTCGCCTGCAGGTAGGCGACGCTCTTCAGTGGCGCCACCTTGTAGGTGAGTGCGGTGACGATCCCGAAGTTGCCGTTTCCCGCGCCCCGGAGCGCCCAGAGCAGGTCCGAGTGGTTCCACGGGTCCACCTCGATCGCCTTCGCGCCGTCGGCACCCGACGCGACGACGATCTCCGCTCCTATCAGGTTGTCGCAGGCCATGCCGAGGTACCGGGTGAGGAAGCCCAAGCCGCCCCCGAGGGTCGCGCCGGACAGGCCCACGCTTCCCTCCGTTCCGGTCGTCACCGCCAGGTCGTACTTCCCGAGCGCCGTCACCGCCTCCAACTGGTTGAGCCCGGCGCCGACCCTCGCGGTGCGACTGGCGGTGTCGATGTGGGTCGACTTCAGCTCGCTGACGTCGATCACGATCCCGTTGTCCACGTTCGACCAGCCCTCGAGGCTGTGCCGGCCGCTGCGCACCCGCAGCGCGACGTCGTTCTGCCGCGCCCACGTGAGGGCGTTGACCACGTCCTGGGTCTCCTGGGCGAAGACGATGACCAGCGGATAGCGGACGAAGAGTTCGTCCCAGCCGAGGCTCGCCTTCCCGTACCCGGGGTCCGAGGGGCGGACGATTCGTCCGGTCAGCTTCGCCGACGGGAATCTCGCGCCGATGGACGAACCCGATCCGTCGGCCGCGATGCCCGGGGTGCTTCCGGCGACAACGCCCGGGATGACGACCGCGCCGGCGCCAACGGCCGCCGTCGCCTTGAGCAGGTTGCGGCGAGAAAGGTCGCGCATGGTCCGAATCCTCTCGATCGGGTTACGCCAGTTACTCGACCAAGAGAACTCCCGCCCTCCGGCTGGCGTGCAGATTCACGGTAATGCGGGAGATTTGTCGGGATATCCGAGATCTTGTCGCGGAACCCGGTCGGGTGATGCGGGCTCACGTCAGGGGCGGGGCGGGCCTGAGCGGGGGATTCGCGCACGGTCCGGGCGGCTCCTAGCATCACGGGGTGCGTGTGAAGTCGCTTGCCGCCCTGCTCGTCCTGTCCGTCGCCGGGGCGGGCCTGCCCGCCTGCGGCGACTCCGCCGCCGACGGCGACCTGCCGCCGGCCCCGACAGCCGCGGCGACGCCGGCCGGTGGGGCCGAGGCGAGCAGCCCCGGGGCCGCCCCGACGGCCCGTTCCGGACTCGGCGGGCCCGCCGCGAGCGCCAGCCCGGGGCCCTCGACGAGGGCGGCGGCGCTGAAGGCGGGCAACCCGGACGGCGGCGCGGCCGTGCCGGCCGAGGCACGCGCCGTCGACACGTCGAGGCCGACCCGGACGATCGGTAGCGGCACCGCCGCCAGCTGCACCTCGGCCGCGGTGGTGAAGGCGGTCGCGGCCGGCGGCGTCATCACGTTCGACTGCGGGCCGCGACCGGTGACGATCAAGATGACGGCCACCGCCAAGGTCCGCAACGCCAACGGGCCCAGGGTGGTGCTGGACGGCGGCGGCATGGTCACCCTCAGCGGCCAGGGGCAGCGGCGGATCCTCTACATGAACACCTGCGACAGCGCGCAGGGCTGGACCACCTCGCACTGCCAGAACCAGGACCACCCCCAGCTCACCGTGCAGAACCTGACCTTCGCCGACGGCAACTCCACCGGCGAGCGCACCGAGGGCGGCGGCGGTGGGGCGATCCTCGTCCGGGGCGGCCGGTTCAAGGTGGTCAACTCGCGCTTCGTCCGCAACCGCTGCGACCGGACCGGCCCCGACCTGGGCGGCGCGGCCATCCGGGTACTCAGCCAGCACGAGAACAAGCCCGTGTACGTGGTGGGCAGCACGTTCGACGGCGGCGTCTGCGCCAACGGCGGCGCGCTGAGCAGCATCGGCGTCACCTGGGTGGTGCTGAACAGCGTCCTGCGCGACAACCGGGCGGTCGGCACCGGGGCCAATCCGGCCAGGCCCGGCACACCGGGCGGCGGCAGCGGCGGGGCGATCTACTGCGACGGCAACGAGTTCACCGTCCGGATCGCCGGCACCGTCATCGAGGGCAACGAGGCGAACGAGGGCGGCGGGGCCGTCTTCTTCGTCAGCAACGACCGCACCGGCACCATGCGGATCGAGAATTCCACCCTGCGCCGCAACCCGAGCAACGGCTTCGAGACGCGCGGCTACCCCGGCATCTTCTTTCTCGGCGCCCGCAACCCGACGTTGACCGGTTCCCGGCTGAGCTGACCCCCACCGCCCCGGGTCGGTCGATGAGGTTGGGCACGGCGCAGGCCCGGTCCTAGGATCGGGTCATGGGACGGACCGACCGCGCCAGCCGGGTGATCGCGGCACCACCGGCGACCGTCTACGGCGCCCTGCTCGACCGGGAGGCGCTCGAGGCGTGGCTGCCGCCGGACGGCATGCGCGGGCGGATCGAGCGGTGGGATCCCCGGCCCGGAGGCGGCTTCCGGATGATCCTGACCTACCACGACGCCGCCGACAGCCCCGGCAAGACGTCGGACGCGACGGATGTCGTCGACGTCGGGTTCGCCGCCCTGGTGCCACCCGAGCGCGTGGTGCAGCGGGCGGTGTTCGAGGCCGACGACCCGGCGTACGCGGGCACCATGACGATGACCTGGCACCTCGCTGCCACCGGCGCGGGGACCGAGGTGACCGTCACCGCCACGGACGTGCCACGCGGTATCGGGCAGGCCGACCACGAGGCCGGGATCGCCTCCTCGCTGGCCAACCTGGCGTCGTACGTCGAGGCGGCTGGCTGAGGTCGTCGCGGGGGAGGATCGCCGTGCTCGGCGCTCGCCGGCCGGGTCGGTAGGCTCCGACAGTGGAGAGCGGTCGAGGGCGGAACGTGGTTCAGATGTTGTTGGATGCGGCGGAGAACGCCTCGCCGGCCGAGGCGGTGGAGGCGGTTACGCGGGAACTCGGCGCGGCGCTGGGGGCGCGTACCGTCGCGTTCCTCATCGCGGACCTCAGCGGCCGGGCGCTGGTCCGGTTGACCCACATGCCGCTCGACGGCGCCGGTGCGGGACGCCGGGACGGCGAGGAGGCCGCCACGGTGGTGCCGTTCGACGGTGGCCCCGCCGAGCAGGCGCTGCGCACCCAGGCGGTGCAGGTCCTCGCACAGCCGGACGGGTGGACGGTGCTGGCGCCGGTGACCGAGCGCGGCGAGGCGATGGGCCTGCTCGAGATGGTCCTGCCGGACGAGCCCGATGCGCGAACGCTGGAGGAGATCGCGCGCACGGCGCACGTGTTGGCGTTCGTGGTGATCGCCAACCGGCGGTACACCGACCTGTTCGAGTGGGGGCAGCGGACGACCCCGTTCACCCTCTCCGGGGAGATCCAGCGTCGCCTGCTGCCCGCCTCGTTCACGTGTGAGGCCAGCGCGTTCACCCTGTCCGGCTGGCTCGAACCCGCCGCCAGCATCGGCGGGGACACCTTCGACTACAGCCTCGCCCGCGACGTGCTGCACTTCAGCGTCACCGACGCGATGGGCCACGGGGTGTCCAGCGCGCTGACGGCCACCCTGGGCGTGGGCAGCCTGCGCAACAGCCGCCGTCGCGGGGCCGGTCTGGTGGAGCAGGCCGACGCCGCGAACGCCGACGTGGCCGCACACAGCGCCGTGCCCGGCAGTTACATCACCGCGGTCCTCGGCCGTCTCGACCTGCGCACGGGGGTGTGCGCGCTGCTCAACGCCGGGCACGTGCCGCCGCTGCTGGTACGCGACGGGGACACCCGGGCGCTGTCGCTACCGGCCAACTTCCCCCTCGGCATGTTCGCCGAAGCCAGTTACGGCGCAGGCGAGATCACGCTGCGACCGGGCGACCGTCTGGTGGTGATCACCGACGGGATGCGGGAGCGCAACGCCGCCAGCCTGGACCTTCCGGCCCAGTTGCGGTCGATCGTCGGTCTGCACCCACGCGAGGCCGCCCGGGCGTTGGCCGATGCCGTGCTCGAGGTCAGCGGGCCGACCCTGGCCGACGACGCCACGCTGTTCATCCTCGACTGGCACGGCGGGCACAGCGAGGACCGGAGCACCAGCGCCGGCGCCGACCAGGCACGCGCCAGCGGCGCGCTGCCCGACTGACTACCGGCCCGTCGCGTCGTGCCCGGACGGCAGGTCGGCCTCGGCCGCCTGCACGCTGTCGTAGATGTCGACGACGCGGTCCACCGACGTGACCGTCAGGACGCTCCGCACGGCGGGCTGCACCGCGGCGAGGCAGAGCCGACCGCCGGCGTCACGCAACGCCTTGAACATCACCACCAGCGCGCCCAGCCCGCTGGAGTCCATGAACCCCACCTCGGCCAGGTCCACCACCACCTGGCGGTCACCGGCGTCGACCAACCGTTGCAGACCCTCACGCAACTGCGGAGACGTCGCCAGGTCCAGCTCGCCGCGCACCTCGAGCACGGTGCAACCCCGGCCCGGCCGGACCGACAACAGCAGTGCCACAACAGCCTCCCCACGCCGATGATCCCCGGTCACCCTATGCTGCCGGGAGGCGGACCGCCGCCGGCCGGCGTACGTCGCACCGACCCGTCCGGCCGTTTCACCACGGCAACTCCGGGTAGTGCTGATCACCACGGAAGCGTCCCGCCTCGACATGTGGCACAGTAGTCCGGCGCGGTCACCCGGCGGGGAGGAGGAACTGCGCGATGCGCGTAACCACGACGCTGTCACTCCCGCGTCGACCGTCCTCGGTGACCCGCGCCCGCCACGTACTCGCCACCCTGCTGAGCCTCACCGACGCCGCCGAGGACTCCCGTGGCCACCTCGCCGTGCTGATCACCGAGGCGTGCACCAACGCGGTGCTGCACGCGGATCCTGACAGCACCGTCGACATCACCATCGTGATCGACGACGACGTCTGCCTGCTCGAGGTCGGCAACCGTGGCAGCATCCCCGCCGGCGCCGGGCTCGACGCCGCACTTCCCGCCCCGCTCACCGTCGGCGGTCGCGGACTGCCCTTGATCACCGCACTGGCCGACACGGCCGCCTTCGTCTCCGGGCCTTCGGACCAGGTGCTGCTACGCGTCACCAAACACCTCACCGGCGTACGCACATCACCGGTCCCCTGACCGTCGGCGACGGCCGCCCCTGGTCGGGTTGGTGACCTCATGCTTGCCGTGCGTGACCGGATGGTCGAGGGTCGAACCCTGCTCACATCCGTCGCACATTGCCGAGGAGTCCCATGCAGCCGTTCGACCTGACCAGTGGCGACCAGATCCTTCTGCAGCCCGCGCTGGCAAACACCGTCAGCGGGATGAACCTCTCCGTACGCACCGATCTCGGCACCCGGGTGGAGGCGTGGCGGGCGGCGCCCACCGTCACCGGTGACCAGAGGTTCTTCTGCCACGGCTACTCGCTGGGCACCTTCGGGGCGCACAGGTACACCGTCTGGGGCGACTTCCTGCCGCAGGTGCTGGCCGACGAGTACCAGACTCTCGGGCGGATCGACAACGCGCGCAACGTCGCGGCCAGGGGCGTGCTGGTCTGGTGGCTGGGGGGCACGGACGCATACCACTCCGCCGTGGTGGAGCAGCCGGCGTTCCTGCCCACCGGCGCCCTGGACCCGGCGCACACCAGGGTCAGCTCGAAGACCGGCACCGGCCCGCTGTGGATCGGTGTGCTGGCCCAGGACGTGAAGCAGCAGTACCGCTCCGCGGCGTACATCGAGGTGTACCGCCGCAACCAGTGAGGCGCGGCGCGGGGCGGTCGGACCTCCGGCCGCCCCGCGCCTCACTGCCCAGATAGAGGTACGCCGATTGACAAAGTTTGGAATGCAAACTTAATCTGCGGTTCGCGATCGGGTGCGGCCGCGTTCGTGGTGGCGCCTGCCGCGAGCCCGTCCCAGCGGCACCCACGCGAGGAGCGTCATGGCCGAGATGCGAGGCACGACGAGAAGAACCCGATGGCGGCTGAGCCTGTTCACCAGCGCCCTCACCCTGCTGTTGGTGAGCCTCGGCCTGACGTTCGCGGTGAGCGCGCACGCGGCGGCCGGCTGCCGGGTGGCGTACTCGGCCAACCAGTGGCCCGGCGGCTTCACCGCGAACGTGGCCGTGACCAACCTCGGTGACCCGGTCAACGGTTGGCGGCTGACCTGGACGTTCCCCTCCGGGCAGCAGGTGACCTCGGCGTGGAACGCCAACGTCACCGCCGCCGGCGCCAACGTCACCGCCACCGACGTCGGCTACAACGCCGCCATCGGCACCAACGCCACGGTGTCCTTCGGCTTCAACGGCTCCTGGTCGGGCGCGAACACCGCCCCCACGTCGTTCGCGCTGAACGGCGTCACCTGCACCGGCGGCGTCGGCCCCACCACCGCGCCACCCACCACCGCGCCGCCGACCACCGCTCCACCCACCACGCCGCCACCCACCACGCCGCCGCCGACCGGTGACCCGATGGCCTACGTGGCCGCGATGCAGCCCGGCTGGAACCTCGGCAACACCTTCGACGCGGTCGGCAGCGACGAGACGGCCTGGGGCAACCCGCGGGTCACCCAGGCGCAGCTGGACGCCATCCGGGCGCAGGGCTTCAACAGCATCCGGATCCCGGTCACCTGGAGCAACCACCACGGCCCCGCGCCGGCGTACACGATCGACGCGGCGTGGCTCAACCGGATCAAGGAGGTCGTCGGCTGGGCCCTGGACGACGGCTTCTACGTGATGATCAACATTCACCACGACTCGTGGCAGTGGATCAACGCGATGCCGGCCGACCGGACCACCGTCCTCAACCGCTACAACGCGCTCTGGACCCAGATCGCGGCCGCGTTCCGGGACGCCTCGCCGAAGCTGCACTTCGAGAGCGTCAACGAGCCGCAGTTCGCCAACAGCTCCGGCGACGCCCAGAACGCCCAGCTGCTGCACGAGCTGAACACGTCCTTCCACCGGATCGTGCGGGCCTCCGGCGGTAACAACGCCACCCGGATGCTCGTCCTGCCCACCCTGCACACCTCATCGGACCAGGCCCGCATCGACGAGCTGACCAGCACCTTCACCCAGCTGGGCGACCGCAACCTGATCGCCACCGTGCACTTCTACGGCTACTGGCCGTTCAGCGTGAACGTCGCCGGGGGCACCCGGTTCGACGCCACCACCCAGAAGGACCTGACCGACGCCTTCGACCGGGTGCACAACGCCTTCGTCGCCAAGGGCATCCCGGTGGTGATCGGCGAGTACGGCCTGCTCGGCTTCGACCGGCACACCGGCACCATCCAGCAGGGCGAGAAGCTGAAGTTCTTCGAGTTCCTCGGCTGGTACGCGAAGACCAGGAAGATCACCACCCAGCTCTGGGACAACGGGCAGCACTTCAACCGGCTCACCTTCCAGTGGAAGGACCCGGAGCTGTTCGCGCAGATCAGGTCGAGCTGGACCGGCCGGTCCGGCACGGCCCACGCCGACCAGGTGTACGTGCCGCGTACCGGCTCGATCACCGCCAGGACGCTCGCGCTGAACCTGAACGGCACCACCTTCCAGGGGCTCTACCAGGGCGGCACCGCCCTGGCGCAGGGCACCGACTACACCGTGTCGGGCAGCCAGCTCACGCTCACCGCGAGCGCGCTGACCCGGCTGGTCGGCAGCCGGGCGTACGGGGTGAACGCCACCCTGCACGCGCGGTTCTCCGCCGGGGTCCCGTGGCGGATCAACGTGATCACGTACGACCCGCCGGTGCTGTCGAACGCGACCGGGAGCACCACCTCGTTCGCCGTGCCGACCCAGTTCCGGGGTGACCAGCTCGCCACCATGGAGGCGAAGTACGCCGACGGCAGCAACGCCGGCCCGCACAACTGGACGCCGTTCAAGGAGTTCGACGTCACCTTCGCCCCCGACTACACCGGCAACCGCCTCACGCTGACCGAGGCGTTCTTCGCAGAGGTCAACGACGGCGCGCGGGTGACCCTCACGTTCCACTTCTGGAGCGGCACGACCGTCACCTACCACGTCACGAAGTCGGGCAGCGGCGTCACGGGCGTCACCGCCGCCGCGGCCCGGGTGGGCTGACCCGGCAGCGGTCTCCACGCGCAGCGGGCCGTGACCGCCAGGCGGTCACGGCCCGTTCCGCGTACCCGATGGGATCATCCGCTGCGGTCCGCGCCGGCGGCGTGGGCGCGGGCGGGGTCGCTGAAGGTGCTGACGCCGGGGACCAGCAGCGTGACGGCGCTGGCCGCGGCGGTCAGGGCGGCCGCCGCGACGAGGGTGGGCTGGATCCCGAACGCCGCGACCGCCGGCCCGGTGAGGGCGTAACCGACCGGCAGCAGGGCGAACGCGCTGAGCTGGTCCAGGGCGAGGGTCTTGCCCAGCACCTCGGCGGGGATCTCACGTTGCAGGGCGGACAGCCAGGAGATGAAGTAGATCTCCACGACGAATCCGCCGAGGGCGAAGCAGAGCGCCGTGACCGGCAGCGGCAGGGCGAAGGCGAGGCTGGCGGGCAGGGCGGCGTAGGTAGTGAGGGCGAGCATGCTGACCGTGCCGGGCCGCCGGGGCCGCCACCGGCCGGCCAGCGCGATGGCCGGGAGGGCGCCGGCGGCGGCAGCCGCGAGGACGAGCCCGTAGGCGAGTTCGCCGCCGAGGCGGTCCGCGGCGATCAGCGGCAGCAGCGTCAGGCTGGGCGCGGTGCCGGCGAAGAGCTGGACCGCGACGGCAGCCATGACGGCGGCGACCCAGGGGCGGCGCCGGACGGTGGCGATGCCGGCCGCGGCGTCGGCCAGGACGCTGGTCCGGGCCCGGTTGTCGGCGGCGACGTCGCGTACGCCCAGCACCGCGAGGGCGCCGGTCGCGAACAGCAGGGCGGCCAGGCCCAGCGCGGCGTGGATGCCGATGGCGGTGACGATCGCGGCGCCGGCGAGCGCCCCGAGGAGGGTCGCGGAGCGCTGCACGGCGGAGACCATGGCGTTGCCGCGCTCCAGCAGGCCGGCGGGGAGCAGCGCCGGGATCAACGACCGCATGGCCGGCCGGGACAGGGACTCGGCCACGCCGGAGAGCGCGGTGACGATGCCGAGCGCGGCCAGGGGCAGGTCGTCGAGGGCGAGCAGCGTGCCGAGGACGATGGCGGTGCGCATCAGGTCGGCGGTGAACAGGATCCGGGGCCGGGAGACGCGGTCGGCGAGGATGCCGCCGGCGAGCAGGCAGACCACCAGGGCGATCGCCCGCCCGGCGAGGATGACGGCGATGGTGCCGGCACCGGCCCCGAGTTGTACGGCGTGCAGCGCGAACGCGACCGGCAGGATCTGGTCGGCGACGGCCCCGGCGGACTGGCTGGCCCACACCCGCAGGAACCGCGGATGCTGGCTCAGCTTCTGCGCGGCGGCGGTGGCGGGGCTGGCGGGCGCGCTCATGGCGTGCGGCGCGTCCGGCGGTGGCCGATGGCCGACGCGCCGACGACGGACGCCGGGCCGGTGGCGTGGCCGGGCGGGGCCCCGCGGCTGCCGGTGCCGGGCGCCGCGGTGTGGCCGGTCGGGCTCATCCGAGCTGCTCCGGGTCGGCGGTCGGGTCGGCCGGTGACCGGTGGGAGCTGGCGGCCAGGCGGAACGGTGGTGGATATCCCGGCCCGGTGGGACCGGTGCCGTCGTCGGGTGCGGGATTACCGGCGGAGAGCAGGTAGGTGGCGAACTCGTGGTCGGGATCCACGCCGAGCATCGCCTCGACGCCGCTGTCGTGGAACGCCACGGTCTGGAACGGTGCCAGGCCGAGCGCCGTGCAGGTCAGCGCGAAGGTCTGACCGTAGTGGCCGGCGTCGAACATCCACAGCCGGTAGGCCCGGGGGTGGCGGTACTTCCAGGACAGGCGGGCGGCGACGGTGGTCGTGAGGCAGGTGAAGGCCCCCTGGTAGGAGGGTTCCTGCTCGTACGCCAGGGCGGCGATGCGCTCGCGGTCGACGGTGGCGTCGAGGAGTTCCAGGCGGTGCACCTCGGGCGCGTAGTGGTAGAGGCCGGCCGGGACGCCGGTGACGTCGTGGACGGCCACGTAGCACTCGACCTCGTGCCGGCCACCGGCGGAGGCGCTGATGCGTCCCTGCTGCGGGCCGAACGCGCCGCCGTCGAGGAATCGCTGGGGCGCGAAGGTGCAGGACAGGACGGTGGCGAGCGCGTCGATGCCGACCGGGGTGCCGGCGAACGCGCGGTGGGTGCGCCGGGCGGCGAACACCTCCTCGACGGGCGTACGCAGCGGCAGGGTGCGTCGGGGAAGGTGCACGGCCGGGGCGTCCGGGTACCGCTTGAACGGGGCCGGAGGTGCGCCGTCGGCGGCGATCTGCGCGGCGGTGGCGTCGCGTTGCGGCGAATCCACGAGGTAGTTGGCGTCGCGGGCCTCGGTGTGCATGCGCGACGCGATCGGCCCCCAGTGCTGCCAGACGGGCGGGGTGCAGGCGTCGTCGGTGTCGGCGACGAGGATGCCGGCGTCGCGGAGCTTGTGGACCGCCTGGACGGCGGCGTCGGCGGCCTCGCCCCCGAACTGGGCGGCGACCTCGTCGACGTCGGTGAAGTCGTCCAGCCGCTGCAACAGGCTCAGCAGGTCGGGGGTGACCCGCAACCATCGGCGTTGACCGGGCAGGGCGACCATCAGCGCATCGCTGTCCCAGCGGCAGACGAGCTGGTCGCGGCGACGTACCCGCATTCCGGTGCCCTTTCCACGACGAAGCACGACGGACGGAGTGGTGCCGGACCCGCGTGCGGGTCCGGCACCGGGCGCGTCAGACGGCGCCGTGGTTCAGCACAACGTCGTTCGTCTCGACGATCACGATGTCGAAGGCCATGGCTCGTACCTCCTCTCCGGCGCGGTGGGCTCGGTGCACCCCTGGACGGGACCGTCCCCGCTGTATCCGGGACGGGCGTTCGGGGGAACCTGGGTGCCGCGGAAACGCAGTCAGGATGCGGATCGGTCGGGCGGACGAGGCAGGAAAGTCGACTGCGGCGAGCGTTCGGGACTCCGAAAGAAAAATTCGGAGCCATTCCCCGAGCGGTACGCCGTCACGACGACTCCCCTCATCCGTTCCCGCTTGCGGCAATAGAGAAGGTAGCGAATGCGTCGACCCCCTGCCAAGGGGTCGGCGACCTTTCTCGGGGCGTCTTACAGCGAGAATCAATGGAGATGCGAGGCGACCGCCAGGGCCGGCGGCGGCCGGCTCGCCGGGCACCTGGTCGTCGACGCGACGGGGCGGTTGTGCCGGCGGTCAGGTGCCGGGAGCCGGCGTGCCGGCCAGCGACTAGACGCAGGCGTTCGCGCAGGTGGCGCCCTCTGTACGGCCGACCCCGCGTCCGCTGGCGAGCGCTTGCCGGGCGTCCCGGGTGGGATGGCCGGAGCGTGGCCGGGTTCGGCGCACCGCCGCGCAGGCGGGTGGTCGGGTGCTCCTCGGCGGCGATGGGGCGAATCGCGTGTCCCGGGACGGGCAAAGCCGCCGGGCGGTGCGGAATTCCTTCTCGATGGGTGGCGGGTGGGGCATTCGTGCACGTGCTGGCGTATCGCCTCGGCGGGCCTTTGGGCATTGGCTTGCAGGCATTCCCACCGGCGACTCGACGGCCGGTCGACGCATTCGGATGCGTCAAAGTCCCTGGGCGGCCGACTGGCTTCGCGGCCGAGGGGGAGGGCCGCACCGCACCCACCGCCAGCCCGCCGACGCGCCGACGCCGGCTGACCTGGCACCCGTGCCAGGTCAGCCGGCGTCGCTGTCGCGCGAGGAGAAGGGTCAGACGGCCCCGACGGCCACCGGCTCGGCGGCGGGGGCCGGAGCGGGAACCGTCGCGGCGACGGCGACGGGAGCCACCGCCTCCTCGGGCAGGTACTTGCCGAGCTTGCGGATCCGCCTGGCGTTGTTGACCAGGACGTCGATCGGCGGCGGGTCGGTGTCGAGCCGCACGGTCGTCGGGTTGGCGGCGGCGTGGTGGATGTTGCTCAGCAGCGTGTGGAACGACCGCGGGAACAGCGAGCGTACGAACTTGGACTGCTGCCGGCCGCGCTTGATGCTGGTGATCGGCTTCGACCAGTCGATCTGACCGGGCCGGAACCGGTGCTGCCGCATCAGTTCGCGCCGGAACTCCTGCCACGACACCAGCTTCAGGTCGAACCGCTCGGCGATCTCGCGGGTGGTCGCCGGAGTCACCGGGTAGCTGATCGGCCGCGGCGAGTCCGACAACGCGTTGTCCACGACCGACCGGGCCAGCACGTCGCCGGCGACGATCGGGCTGGTGACCTCCGAGTCCCAGATCAGGCCCAGCTGGAGCATGTGCGAGATCATGTTCCAGAACGAGTACTCCATGCCGGGGTCCTTGAACCCGGTGGGCGCGCCGCCCAACGCGAACGGCGCCTGGTAGATGTGGATGGGCACGCCGTCACGGTTCGCCCGCAGGGTGAGGTGCTTGACGACCCACTTCATCCTGCTGTAGCCGGTGTAGAAGAAGCTGTTGCGGTAGAAGTCGCGCCGCTGCTGGTAGACCTCGCTGCCGACCGAGCCGATCACGTGCAGGGTCTTGAACCGCTCCTGCAGGCAGAACTCGGCAAGGCGGAGCGTCGGCAGGACCTTCTCCTCGCGGTACCGGGTGTAGGGGTAGTCGTGGGTCGTCGCCCCCGCGGCGTCGATGACCACGTCGACCTCGGTGAGCAGCTCGTCGTGGGCGGCGCGGTCGAGCCCCATCGCCGGCTCCAGGTAGCTGCCCTCCAGGACCGACAGCTTCCCGGTGTCGGGCAGCTCCATCTTGTACTTGCGCAGCTGCCGGGCGATGCGGTCCTCGCCGGACTTGTCGCCCTTGCGGCGCACCAGGGCGTAGACCGTCGCCACCCGGGCGTCGCCGAGGAGCTCACGCAGCATGTGCATGCCGACGTATCCGTTCGCGCCCAGCAGGAGCACGTTCTTCGGCTCGTCGGCACCGCGTCGGGGGAGCCGGCTCGCTACCGCTCGCGGGTCCTCCGAGTAGCCGAGCGAGAGCCGGTTGGGGCTGCCTGTCGACAGCGCGATCCGGTCGCTGTTGTGGCGCAGGAAAATGTGCATCGATCCGCCTTTGCACGAAGGGTGGGTGTTGGAGATCCGGACGGGGACCGCGCCGGCTGTCAGGCCACGCGCCGGTCGAGGTGCTGCCAGAACCTTTCGCGCAGCTCCCGCCGGAGAAGCTTCCCGCTGGGGTTGCGGGGCAGCTGGTCGACGAACTCGAAGCTCGCCGGGATCTTGAAGTCGGCGATCCGTCCCCGCAGGAACGGGGTGAGATCGCGGGCGGTCGCGGGCTGGTCGGGGTGGGTCACCACGAAGCAGTGCACGACCTCGCCCCAGTGCTCGTGCGGTACGGCGACGGCGGCGGCCTCGACCACCCCCGGGTACGCGCAGACCGCGTTCTCGATCTCCGCCGGGTAGACGTTCTCGCCGGCCACGATGATCGTGTCCTTGATCCGATCGCGTACGAAGAGGAAGCCCTCGTCGTCCAGGTAGCCGGCGTCGCCGGTGTGCAGCCAGCCGTCCACCAGGGTCGCGGCGGTGGCCTCGGGCAGGCCCCGGTACTCGATCATCCGCGCCGGCGTCGACAGGCAGATCTCGCCGACCTCGAACGGCGGCAGCACGCGGCCCGTACCGTCGATGATCTTCACGGCGAATCCCGGGTACGGCCGGCCGGCCGCCTGCATGCGCGGCCCGCCGACGACGTGCTCCGACGGCGGCAGGCAGACGGCGGTGTTGCCGCTCTCGGACAGGCCGTAGATCTGCGCGAACTCGCAGTCGAACATCTCGATGCTGCGGCCGAGCAACGCCTCGGAGATCGGCGACCCGCCGTAGACGATCTTCCGCAGCGAGACGAAGTCCTCCCGCTTCGGCCGGGGCGGCGCGAGCATCATCTGCAACTGGGCCGGCACGACACACGCCGTGGTGACGCCGTGGCGCCGGATGAGGCGGACCGCCTCGTGCCCGGCGAACACCCGGACCGACACGTTGGTGATGCCGGCACTGAAACCCTGGATCGACCACCAGAGCCCACCGATGTGGAACCCCGGGATGCCGATCAGGCTCACGTCGTCCGGCCGCCAGTCGATCCAGTCCAGGCCCTCGGAGGCGAGCGCGTCCCGCACCGCGAAGAAGCTGCGGTGGGCCAGCACGACGCCCTTGGGGTTGCCCGTCGTGCCGCTGGTGTACACCTGGGCCAGGGGTTGCTCCTCGGACCAGGACGGGTCCAGGTCGGCGTCCTCGTCGGTTTGCCAGCCGGTGAAGCCGGCCAGCGACACGACCTCGCGCAGCTCGGGCAGGTCCGGCCGCAGGGCGTCGACGGTGTCCAGGAGGTCCTCGTCGCAGAAGAGGACCGTGCTGCCGGAGTCGCGCATGATGTGCCGGATCTCGCCGGCGCGCAGCCGCCAGTTGATGGGGACCAGCACGGTGCCGGTCTTGGCGCAGGCGAACAGGACGTCGTAGTAGTGCTCGGACTCCTTGCCCAGGTAGGCGACGCGGTGCCCGGCCGTGACCCCGGCGCGCCGCAGGGCGTGCGCCGTCCGGTTGCTCGACCGGTGCAGCTGCGCGTAGCTGACCGTACGGTCCTCGCAGTGCACCGCCGGATGGTCGGGCCGCTGCCCGGCGTGGAAGGCGACGACGTCGTGCACCGTGCGCAACTGCGGGTGGTACGCCGTCATCGGCCCGTCCCGTCCGGGACCGCCAGCGTCTCCTCGAGGTACTGCACGATCGCCGGGCCGGACGCGAGGGCCGGCAGCAGGTTCGGGTCGATCTCGATGCCGAACGCGCTCTCCAGCGCCATCATGAGCTGGATCTGGCGCAGCGAGGTCCAGCCCGGGACGGTGTCCGGGTCCAGGCGCTCGGGCAGCTCGTCCGGTGCGACACCGAACACCGAGCCGACCACCTCGCGGACGCGGGTCTCCAACATTGCTACTCCTTGGGTGTCGCGCCGGGGCCCTGCCCCGGGGTGAAGAAACGTCGCGTGATCCGCGAGATGGTGCGGAAGTCGTCCGTGCTCACCTCGTCGAGGGAGATCTCCGTGCCCAGCTCCGCCTCGATCAGGTAGAGCAGTTCGACGAAGTGCATCGAGTTCAGGACGCCCGTGTCCACGAGGTCGTCGTCGAGCCCGACCGAGTCGATGTCCGGACATCTGGCGCGCAGGAACGTGGTGAGGAACTCCGGAACCGTCTCGGTCGTACTCATGACCCCTCCTGGGGGCGTGTCGGTGCGGGGAGGATCTTCGTGGTGAGCCGGGCGGCCGACGGTTCACCGGCGCACCGGTGTTCGGCCACGGCCCGCCCCGTGGACAGGCCCGTCGGGATGAGCCGGTTGGTGCGCAGCGCGACGGCCGGGTCGCGCAGCAGCGGGTTGGTGTCGCGCACGGTGGCGGAGAACAGCGCGAAGACCGGGTCGATGACCTTGGTCGCCCCGTCGGCGTCCTCGACCTCGACCCAGGCGTGGACCAGGTCGAGCATGCCGACCACCCAGCCGATCCGGGTCACCGCCGGGATGCCGGCCCGGTGGCAGAGCTGGGCCAGGTACCGGCTCGCCGAGTCGCAGCTCGCCACGCCGTGCGTCGTGACCAGGTCCACGTCGTTCTGCAGGGCCTCGGGCAGCTTGACCCAGCGCAGGTCCATGGCGGCGAACTCGGCGGCGATCGCGCGCAGCTCCGGAGAGCGCAGCTCGGCCCGCTCGCCCGTCGTGTGGACGGTGGCGGTGACGGCGAGCTGCGACGCCGTACGGGTGACGGTGTCGCCGCGCTCGGCGTCCGGCCCGTCGACGCCGTCGGCGGGTTCCACCGTCAGGTCGTGCACCGCGCCGCCGCAGCGTTCGGGGCGCGGCAGCGCCAGCGTGCTGGTCGGCTGCGGGCCGCACGCGTCGGCGGCACACGCGAGCCGCAGCGCGAACCGGGAGGCGCGGGGCGCGAGCAGCTCCTCGGTCGACGAGCGCATCCACCGCAGCGAGTAGGCGAAGGCCTGCTCCGGCACGGTCGTGCCGGTGCCGGAGTACAGCGCCAGGTTGAACAGGTCGCGCGAGTCGAAACGCTCCTCGCCCGGGTCACCACTGGCCGGTAGCCCGCGGTCGAGCAACGTGGAGAGCGTGTGGTCGTCGCAGCCGAGGACCTGCCTCGCCGAGGTGCGGTCGACGTCGCCGAGCCGGTGCTCCGGCGGGACCGCGAAGAGCGTGTCCAGCCCCCGGACCAGTCCGGCCGCCGTCATGACCGCCCCGGGTTGTCGCGCCACATCGTCTTGATGACACTTCCGGTGCTCAGCACGTACTCGTCCACGGACGTCCATCCGAGCATCTCGTTGATCTGCACCTGCTCCGGGCCGGCCGAGGTCTCCAGGTAGCCCGGCAGGCCGAGGGCCTCGGCCCGCGCCTGGCCGGCGCGCATCAGGACGTAGCCGACGCCGACCGAGTCGACCCGCCGGCCGAGCACCGCGAACCACACGTGCGGGCTGTCGGGGCGCATCCGGTCGAGCGCGTTGGAGATGCGGACGGCGTGCACCACGGCCCGCGGCCCGGCCAGCAGGCACGCCACCGAGCGCAGTGCCCACCCCCACCACGGCGTGGTGCGCTCGTCGCCGTAGAGGACGAGGATCCCGTCGAGCCGGTCGGCCCGGTACGCGGCGAGGGTGATGCCCGAGCTCATCAGCTGGGCGATCACCAGCTCCGCCAGGTAGAGGGCGGTCAGCGCCGACCGGCGCTGCCACCGGGGCAGCGAGCCGGCGGCGGCCCAGATGGCGCCGTCCTCGTACGCCTGGGCGAGCAGCCGGGAGCCCGCCCACAGCTGCCCCCACCCGAGGTCCCGGACCTCGAGCCTGGGCTCCGGGCGCGCAATTGTTCGACTGTTCACATTCCACCCCACGTCCAGACGGGAGCCCGCTGACCTGGGTGAATTTAATGGTCTTGGGTAATCGGCCAGTAATAACAAGATCCCCCCGACGGTGTGCGCCGTGGCGGCGACCTCGGGACCGTCTCGCGACGTCGGCCCCGTCGCCCACGAGGACCCCGCCCCTCGCCTGGCTGCTCCCTTCCCCGGGTCGGGTCCGGATGCGAGACTGAGCCGTGTCGTCTGACGACGTCGGGAGCCCGCCCGAGCACCACCGCGTCGAGCCGGTGCCGGCGTGATCACCGGCCACTGGGAGGTCGTCGTGGTCGGCGGCCGGATCGCCGGGGCGTGCACCGCCTGGGCCCTCGCGCCGTACGCCGAACGTGTCCTCGTCCTCGACGCCTCGCGGCCCACCGCGTTCTGGCCGCAGCAGTCCACCTGGGACCGCTCCGGCAACCTCGCCTGGGCCGAGCTCGGTCTGCTGGAGACGGTCCTGGCCTGCGGCGCCCCGCGCACCTACGGCGACACCCAGCGCATCGGCGACGACGTGGTCGAGCGGGTCTACCCGCGCGAGGACGCCCACTCGTTCCGGATGAGCGTGCCCCGCGAGGTGCTGGACCCGGCGCTGCTGGCCGCGGCGCGCGGCCGGGGCAACGTCACCGTGCGGCGCCCGGCCCGGGTGCGGGACCTCACCATCGACGCGGGCAGGGTACGCGGCGTGACCGTCCGGCACGGTGCCGTCGACAGTGAGGTCACCTGCGACCTGCTGGTGCTGGCGGACGGCCGGCTGTCGCGCAACGCGGAACGCGTGGGGGCGAGCGCCTACCGGGTCGTCGAGTCACCGTGGTTCGCGCTGCTGGCCTACTACGAGAACCTGCCGCTGCCCACCGACCGCTCCTACTTCTCGTTGCAGGACCGCAGCGTCCTCATCTCGACACCGTGCGGCGACAAGCAGTGGTGTGTGGCGGTGGACCTGCACCAGAGCCTCATCGACGAGACCGGCCGGCACCCGGCGCGCTCGTACGAGCGGATGGTGCGCGACGACCCGTATCTCGGCCCGGCCGTCGCCGTCGGGCGCCGCACCACCTCGATCGGCGGCGCCGGGCGGATGCGCATGCTGCGCCGGCCGATGAGCGGGCCGGGCTGGTGCCTGGTCGGCGACGCCGGCTACCACCTGGACCCGGTCACGGCCCAGGGCACCCGGGCCGCCGTGGTCACGGCCCGGATCCTGCGGGACCGGATCGCGGGCGCGGGCCGCGTCGCGGGCGCGGACCTGACTGGCCTGACCGGCGAGCGCGACGCCGCCCTGGACGACGACTGGGCCTACACCGAGCAGATCGTGCGCGCCTGACCGCCGCTCCCCACCGGCCGGCGCCCCCACCGACCGGCGAGCGCAGCCGCCGGTGGGGCACCGCGGGGGTCGGCCCGACCGGCTACGCCACCGGCCGGCTGCCGTTGATGGTCACCCGCTGGCCGTAGCGGGAGTGCGGGTAGTAGTCCCAGACGGCGTGGTGCTGGGTGCAGCGGTTGTCCCAGAACACCAGCGTGTTCGGCGTCCAACGGACCCGGCAGCTCAGGATCGGCTGCTGGGCGACCCAGCCGAAGAGCATGTCCAGCAGCGCCCGGCTCTCGTGGCGGGAGAGCTGCACGATGTGCGACGTGAAGCCGGCGTTGACGAAGAGCAGCTTGCGGCCGGTCTCCGGGTGGCGTACGACGACCGGGTGCTCGCTCTTCGGCACGACGTACTCCGGCGGCGGGGTGTGACCCATCCACGGGATGAGGCCGTCGTGGATCGCGGTCAGCCCGTCGAGGAAGGCCCGCACCGGCGGGGAGAGCATCTCGTACGCCAGGTGCATGTTCGCCCAGAGGGTGTCGCCGCCGACGCCGATCTCCGGGGTCCTGGTGACGTAGAGCATCGAGCCCAGCGACGGCTCGGCCTCGGCGGTGCCGTCGGTGTGCCAGTCCTCGCCGGCCACGAACCGCGAGTCCCGGCCGGCGCTGATCTCGAGGACGGCGGGGTCGCCGCCGTCGAGGTCGGCGAGGGGCTGCCGGCGCAGCTCGCCGAAGTGACCGGCGAAGCGCTTGTGGTCCTCGGCGGAGAGCACCTGGTCGCGGAAGACCAGCACGTGGTGGGCGAGGAAGGCGCGCCTGACCTCGGCCAGTTGCCCGTCGGACAGTTCGGTGGCGAGGTCGAGGCCGGAGACCTCCGCGCCGATGACCGGAGAGATCGGCCGGACGGTGATGGTGTCGTAGCGCTCCGGCGGGCGGGTCGTCGCCCGCTCGACGGCGGCAAGGACGTGCTCTTCCATGCGTTCCCTCCTGGATTCGGTGTCACAGCCCCCGCGCCAGCAGGTCGGCCACGATCAGCCGGCCGAAGGCGAGGTTGCCGTGGATCGGGTCGTCCGGCTCGCAGAACGCGGCCCGCTGCCGGCCCGCGCCGTCGGTGACCCGGGCCCGCAGGTCCACGATCTCCACGCCGAGCGCGACGAGCGCGCGGCGGATGGTCTCCTGGGCCGCCATGAACACCAGCGGGTCGGACATCCCCGGCACCCGCTGCGGCGGCAGCACCGCGAGGACGCGCAGCCCCAGGCCGAGGGCGTGGCGGTAGAAGGCCAACGCGTCGCGGGCCATGGCGCGCACGATGTCGTCGAAGAGCCCGCTGCCGAGGAATCCCGCCGGGAAGGCGCCGTCGCCCGCCCGGTAGATCCGCCAGTTCTCGGTGGTGGCGAAGAAGTGGGCGCTGAGCCCGAACGTCGAGACCAGCGGGACGGCGAGCTGCCCGACGTCGGCCACGCCCAGCTCGGCCAGGAAGCCGCGGTGGCGTTCCTGCACGGCGGCGTCCCGGAACACCAGGCCGTCGTCGCGGACCTCGAAGAAGCCGACGTTGAAGTCGCGCCCGGAGCCGACCGGCCCGCCGACGAAGGGGACCCCGGCCGCCGTGGCCGCGCGGGCGATCGGCCCGGCGTGCGAGTCGCCCAGCAACAGGAACCTAGCCGGCGCGGTAGTGGTCGAGGACGGCGTCGTCACAGTAGAGGTCACCTCCGTCGGCGTCGGCGCGGCGGTCCGACGCCGTCGCGGTCCGATCCCTCGGCCGGGTCCCGTTCCGGTCGCGTTCGAGGGCGTCGAAGAAGTGGCGCATGACGAAGGCGACCCCCGTCGGCGTCACGGCGCGCAGGTTCGGCGCGAAGAAGACCCCCCGGAACGGGAAACCGGTGATCAGCTCGTACGAGGGGAAGTAGTCGACGTGGTCGTGTTCCTGGGCCAGCTGGCCCGCCGCCGCGCGCAGCACGGACTTGGAGTACGTGGTGGCGGTCAACGCGTGCGCCCCGGTCGCCGTCGCGGTGAGCGGCACCGGCGACACGGTCAGCAGCACGGTCAGCCGGGGGTTGGCGGCGCGCAGCAGCGCGACGACGGCGCAGAGGTCCCGGTGCACCTCGGCCACGGTGAAGTTGTGGAAGAGGTGCCGCCCGGCGTCGAAGGTGCCCCGGACGGTGCCGGGGCAGACCGGGTGGACGGTGCCGGTCGGCACGTCCCGCCAGGCCTCGGTCAGACCGAGGGTGAAGATGAGACAGCCCGCCTCGGCGATCGCCCCCCGCATCGCCGCAAGGGTGGAGCGGCGGGCGGCCAGCGCGGCCTCCGCCGAGTCGTACCCGTCGGGTTCGACCGAGGGGCGGTACGGGTCGAAGAACCGGTCGCCCTCGCACCAGACCTCGTCGGGCCCGGGGTCGTCCGTCAGCGCCCAGGTCAGCCACTGCCGCAGGGTGGCGGCGGTGTAGATGGTGCCCGTGCGGAAGGAGAACGCGCCGTAGTGGCGGGCCCGGCGCTCGGCCTCGGTCAGCCCCGGCGGGGGCAGCTCGACCTCATGCCAGTTCATCCCCTCGTCGCGCAGGGCGGGACCGAGGTGGCGGGCGAAGCAGGAACCGGCGGTGAGGACCGGATCGTCCGGGTCGAGGCCGAACTTCGGCGTCCACACCTCGCCGATGTCCCGCATCTCCGGCTCGGCCACGGCGGTGCGCCAGAACGACCGCGACGGCAACGACTGGTACGGGTTCATCGCGCCGCCCTCGGGTCGGTGGCAGAGTCCGTCTCGTTGATGGCCCCGGCCACCGCGTCCACGTGCGGCGCCCCGACGATGCCGTAGTGGGTGGTGTCGACGAGGTGCCAGGCGAGCCCGGTCAGGTGCCTCTGCCACGTGCGGGCCTGCTCCTGTGGCGCGCCGAGCGCCGGCAGCCCGGCCGTCGGGCGGCCCGCGAGCCAGAGCCGCCCGGGCGTCCCGGCCAGCCGGGGCAGGGTGTGCTGGGCCATGCTCGCCAGGTTGGCCCGGCAGCAGCGCGCCAGCGCGTCCGCGTACGCCGTCGCCGCGGTGTTCGCGCCGGTCGCCGCACCCAGTTCGTGGGCGAAGAGGGCGGCGAGCCGCTCCTCGTCGTACGCCCGGAAGGCCGGCGCGGCGTCCGGCGGCGGCGGGTCGAGCAGGTACAGCTCGTCCGCCGGCTGGCCGGTCGCCTCGGCCTCCGCCGCCATCCCGAGCGCCACCCAGGCGCCGAACGACCAGCCGGCGAGCCGCCAGCGCCACTCGTCGCGGGGAAAGCGGTCCCGCAGCGCGGCGTGGTAGCGCGCGGCCCGTTCCGCCAGCGACCAGGCCGGCTGCCCGGGGCGTGTCAGCGCGGGATCGGCGATGACGCAGACCGTGAGTTCCGGGGCGAGCGCCGACACCAGCGGCCGGTACGCCTGGACGTCACCGCCGACCGGGTGGACCAGGCAGAGCACCGTACGCCCCCGGCCCGCCTGCCAGACCTCCACCGCCACGACGGGGTCGGCGGGGTCGACGGCGCGGACCGGCTCGCCGAGGAGCCCCAGCACCTCGGCCAGGCTCACCCGGTGGCTCAGCTGGGACAGGCCGAGGCTGACGCCGAAGTGCTCCTTGACCCGGTCGATCAGGTCCAGCAGCAGCAGCGAGTCGGCCCCCAGGTCGTAGAGGGACGCGGCCGGGTCGAGCCGGTCGGTGCCCAGCCAGTCGCAGAGCCACTCGCTGACCTGCTCGGCGGCCGACCGGGGCAGTACGGCGGGTGTCGCGTCCGCCGGGCCGGCCGGCGGCGCGTAGAACTCCCGCGCCCGGTCCAGCGCGGTGGTGCAGACGAGCACCTGCGGCAGCCGCAGCCGTAGGGCCTGCGCGAAGATCCGGCGCCCCTCGTCCACGGAGAGGCCGACCGCCAGGTGCGCCCGGTGCCGGGCGTCGGTGGGCAGGGCGTCCCGGGCCAGGCCCACCTCGCTCCAGACGTCCCAGCCCACGGAGATCCGCAGCGTGGCGTCGGCCCCTCCCGCCCGGTGCCGGGCGAAGCCGTCGAGCAGCCCGTTGGTGGCGGCGTAGTCGAGCTGACCGACGCCGCCGAGTTGCGCCGACATCGACGAGCAGTAGACGACGAACGACGGCCGGTGGCGCGCGACCAGCCGCTCCACGAGCAGCGCGCCGTACGCCCTGCCGGCCGTGGCCCGCCGCATCGCGGCCGCGTCCCGCCGGCCGATCAGCCCGCCGGCCGCGATCCCCGCGGCGTGCACCACCCCGTCGACCCGTCGGGTCCGGGCGTCGAGCCGGGCCAGCAGTTCGTCGGGTCCGGTCTCGGCCAGGTCGCCCTCGACGAGGTCGACGCGATCGGCCCAGCGCGCCAGCCCGGCCGGCAGTTGCCCGCGCCGGGCCAGCAGGACCACCCGGCAGTCGTCCTGCTCCAGCAGCCAGGCGGCGATGCTCCGCCCGATGCCGCCGGTGCCGCCCAGGACCACGTACACGGCCGGTCCGGCCGGCAGCGCGCGCGTGGCGGGTACCGCCGGCAGCGGACCCGCGTCCGGCGCGGCCGGTGGGCGGACCGGCAGCAGCGCCTGCTCCCACCAGTAGTTCCCGCGCAGCGCGAGTCGTCGGGGTGGTGGTGTCTCCTCCGCCAGCAGCGCCGCGAGCGCCGGCGCCCAGTCGGCCGGATCGGGGCCCGGCAGGTCCACCCAGTGGCTCGCGACGTCGCCTTCCTGGGGTGCGACCTCGCAGACCCCGGCGAGCAGGCCCAGCTCCGGCCGGCGTACGTCGTCGTGCACGGGTTGCGCCTGCTGCGACAGCCACCAGGCCCGCAGCCGGGGCCGGCGGGGCAGCGCGGCGACGGCTGCCAGCAGCGCCGCCGGGGTGTCGACGCAGGCCCGGTACGAGTGGGCGAGCGTGTCCGCGCCGACCGGCCCGTCGACGGCCAGCGGCAGCGCGTGGAGCCAGTCGACACCGCCGTGTCCGGGCGCGGCCGGCGAGCCGGCGTCGGCGCCGGTCAGCGCGTCGAGCAGCCGGCCCAGCGACCCGGGGTCGGCCGGGTCGGCCTGGTAGCTGTCCGGTCCGAGCCGGGCGAAGCCGTCCGCGGCGGTGACGGCCACCACCCGGGCGTGGGACGCCGCGAAGGCGCGGAGCGCGGCCGGCGGTGGTGGTTCCGCGGCCATGATCACGAGCGTCTCCGGGCGGCGGGCACCGGGGTCGGCCCCCGCGTGCCGCCAGCGCACCCAGTGCGGCTGGTGCAACCACTCGGCCTCGGGCAGCCGCGCCGGCCACGGCTGATCGGCCGCCGCCGCCCCGGCGGGCGATGCCACCCCGGCTGGCAGTGTCGGTCCGGCCGGCGGGGCGGCGCGGGCGAACTCGTGGTCGACGAGAACGAACGCCGGCGGGGGGAAGTCCCAGGGCGGCTGCGCCGGACCGGCCGGCCACCGGACCGGCCGACCGGCCAGCCAGGCGGCGACGAGGTCGGCCGCCGGCGGCGTACCGGCCGGGCCGGTGACCGCGACGGGTGCCGCCTCGACGGGGGTGACCTCGACGGCGGTCGCGGTGCGCAGCCAGGCCACGGCGGCGGCCGCGTCGGCGCAGACGGCCGTCGCCCGCCACCGGCCCGGCGTGCGGCCCGCCTGAAGGTGGCGCAGCACCCGGTGGTAGGCCTCGGGCCGGGCCGTCAGGTAGTCGGCGATGCGGTCGGCGTCGGCGCGCAGGCCGGCCGCGCTGCCGCTGGCGAGCAGCACCACCGGTACGCCGGGGACCGGCGGAGTGTCCGGGCCGGCGCCGACCTGCTCGACCGCCTCGCAGACCAGGTGGGCGTTGGTGCCGCCGATGCCGAAGCTGCTCACCGCCGCCACGCGTGGCCGGTCGACGGGCCAGGGCCGGGCCTTCGTGGGGATGTGGAACGGGGCCGGATCGGGGCCCAGCCGTGGGTTGAGGCGACGGAAGTCGACGTTCGGCGGGATCAGCCCGTGGTGCACGGCCAGCACGGCGCGGACCAGGCCGACCACCCCGGCCGCCGCGCCGAGATGACCGATCTGGCTCTTCACCGAGGCCAGCGCGACGCGACCGGACCCGGCCAGGTCGAACGCCTGGCGTAGCGCCGCCACCTCCACCGGATCGCCCAGCTCCGTGCCGGTGCCGTGCGCCTCCACGTAGCCCACGTCGCCGCTGGTACGTCCGCTGCGACGCAGCGCGGTGCGGATCACCTCACGCTGGCCGGTGACCGACGGCGCGGCGTAGCCGATCTTCTCCGCGCCGTCGTTGTTGACGGCGGATCCGGTGATCACGGCGTAGACGGTGTCGCCGTCGCGCCGGGCCAGCCGCAGGGGCTTGAGCACGACCACGCCCACCCCGCTGGCGCCGACGGTGCCGCCGGCGTCGTCGCTGAACGGCCGGCAGTGCCCGTCCGGGGAGAAGATGTGCTGCGGCTGGTAGCGGTAGCCGGCCGTCAGCAGCGGGTCCACCAGCACGCCGCCGACCAGCATCACGTCGCTGTCGCCCTGGCGCAGCAGTCCGGCCGCGACGTGGACCGCCACCAGTGAGCTGGCGCAGGCCGCCTGCACGGTGAAGGCCGGACCGGTCAGCCGCAGGTGGTAGGCGACCTTCGTGGCCAGGAAGTCCTTCTCGTGGTGCAGCGCCAACTGGAAGGAGTCCGGCAGCCGCGCCGGATCGGCTTCGCGCAGCATCGTCTGGAAGTACGTGTTCTCGCCGCAGCTGGCCAGCAGGCCGACCCGCTGCCCGGCGGGATCGGCGATGCCGGCGTGCGCCAACGCCTCGACGCAGCTCATCAGCAGGTGCCGCTGCTGCGGATCCATCAGCCGCGCCTCCTGCCGGCTGATGCCGAAGTGCCCCGGGTCGAAGCCGAGCATCCCGGCCAGCTGGCTGCGGGCGCCGACCAGGCCGTCGGCGGCGTCGAAGTGCTCGATGCCCCGGTCGCCGGCCTCCACCATGGCCCAGAAGGCGGCCAGGTCGGTCGCGCCGGGCAGCCGGACGGCCATCCCGACCACGGCGACCGGCTCGTCCGCCGCGCCGGCGACGGCCCCGTCCCGACCGCTCACCGCCGCCTCCGTGGCCCGCCGCTCGGTGAGGAACCGGGCGAGGCGGCGGATGGTGACGTGCTCGAAGAGGTCGGGGATGCTCAGCGGCAGCCCCTCGGCGGCGCAGCGCAGGTGGAAGCGCATCAGGTCGAGGCTGCCCGCGCCCTGGTCGAAGAAGCGCCGGTCGGGTGCGATCGGCGTCCCGACGACCTCCTCGAAGAGCCCGGCCAGCCGGGACTCCAGGACCGACATGACCGGCGCCGGCGCGGCGGCGCCCGGCCGCAGCTCCTCGCCCGGTGCGGTCAACGCGCGGCGGCGGTCCAGCTTCCCGCTGGCGGTACGCGGCAGCTCGGGCAGTCGCCGGAACCGGTCCACCCGCACGTACCCGGGCAGGAGCCCCGCCAGATGACCGGTCAGCTCCTCCGGGGACGGTGGATCCGCCCGCAGCTCCAGACAGGCGACCAGGTGCGGATCGTCGCGGACCACCACGGCGTTGACGACCGCCGGGTGCGTCAGCAGGGCCGCCTCCACCTGGCCCAGCTCCAGCCGGTGCCCGCTCACCTTCACCTGCTGGTCGTCGCGGCCCAGGTAGTGCAGCAGACCGTCCCGGTCGAACCGGGCCTGGTCGCCGCTGCGGAAGAACCAGCCGTGGCCGGGCAGCTCGACGAAGCGGGCCCGGTCGAGCGCCGGATCGTCCAGGTAGCAGGGCGCCACCAGCTCTCCGCCGATCAGCAGCTGCCCGGGGCAGTCCGGCGGCACCACCTCGTCGGCGGAGTCCACCACCCGCAGCCACGTGTTGGCGACCGGGCGGCCGATGGCGGGTCGGGCCGGCCAGGTGGCCGGGTCGCCGTCGAGGCAGAGGCTGCTGACCACGTGGGTCTCGGTCGGGCCGTAGTGGTTGAACAGGCGCGCACCGGGCAGGCCGGCGAACCATCGGCGGATGCTGTCGGTGCAGATCAGCTGCTCGCCGGCGGTGACGACCTCCCGCAGCCGGGACGGGTACCGGCCGAGGCGGACCCCGTGCTCGGCCAGGAGTTGCAGGGCGACGTACGGCAGGAAGATCCGCTCGATGCCGGCGGCGTCGAGGTGCGCCAGCAGGGCCGGCATGTCCTGCCTGAGGCCGGGGCGGGGAAGGTGCAGGGTGCCGCCGCCGCAGAGCGTGCCGAAGATCTCCTGGAAGGAGACGTCGAAGGAGAGCATGGAGAACTGAAGGGTCGCCGCCGCGCCCGCCAGGCCGCCGGCCTCGCTCTGCCATTGCAGGAGGTTGACCAGCAGGGCGTCGCCGACCTGCACCCCCTTGGGCGTGCCGGTCGAGCCCGAGGTGAAGAGCGTGTAGAGGGGGCGGCCGGCGTACGACGGTGCGACGGGCGTGGCCGACCGGGACAGCACCACCGGGTGCCGGGGGTGGGCGCCCTCGTCGATCACGTCGAGGGCGGGCTCGTCGCCGGGCGCCAGCAGCACGCAGAGCGGGTCGACCTGGCCCAGGACCTGGCGCAGCAGCGCCGGCGGGTAGGCCCGGTCGAGCGGCACGACGGTGAGGTTGAGCCGGGCCGCCGCGAGCAGCGCCACCACGTGCTCCACCGACGGTTCGAAGAACAGGGCGACGCGGTGCCGGTCGCCGGCCGACACCGGCCGGTCCCGCAGCAGTTCGGCGGCGAGCCCCGAGGCGTACGCGTCGAGGTCGCCGTAGCTGAGGCGACGGTCGCCGGCGACCAGCGCGGTCGCGGTCGGCTCCGCCCGCACCCGCCGGGCGAAGGCCTCGGCCACGGTGGGGAAGTCCGACGGGGTACGCGAACCCCGGCCGGGCTCGGGCAGGCCGCTGCGGTAGGGCCGCACCAGCTCGGCCAGGGTGCTCGGGCCGGCGCCGGTCAACGCGTCGAGGCCGCGCCGGAACAACTCGGCCGCCGCCGTCACGTCGGCGGCGTCGAAGTGCTCGTCGGCGTACTCCCAGAGGCAGTCGAAGCCGGACTCGTGCGCGACGACCGAGAGGGTGAGCGGACACTTGGCCTCGGTCGGGGCCAGCCAGACCGGCCGGGACGCGCAGCCGGGCAGCGCCAGCGCGGAGAAGTCGGTGTTGTCGAGGACGAAGAGGAAGTCGAACAGCGGCGCGTCGGCACCGAAGTCGTGGTCGGCGACGGCGTGCGCGAGCGCCACGTCCTGCGCGTCGAGCACCGCGCGTACGGCGTCGGCCTGGCGGCGCAGCTGCGCCCGCAACTCCTCGGCGGGTGCCAGCGCCAGGGGCAGCAGCACCGTGTTGGCGAACATGCCGACACTCGCCTCGAAGTCGCGTACGGGGCGGTTCGCCACCGGGCTGGCGACGCGCGGATGGGTGCGGCCGGTCACCCCGTGCACGGCCCAGCCGAAGAGCGTCAGCAGCAGGGGGAAGCGGGTCAGGCCCAGTTCGGCGCCGAGCCGGTCGAGGGCGGCGCGGCGTTCCGGGCCGATCGTGGTGTGGAGCAGGTGGTCCCCGGTGCCGCCGCCGTGCTCCCGGACCGGCCGCAGCGGCGCGGCGACCTCCGCCACGTCGGCGTAGTGGCCGCGCAGGGCGTCGCGTTGTGCGCGGTAGGCAGGCCGGGTGAACCACTCGGCCTGCCACCGGGCGTAGTCCAGCGGGGTCGGGGCGGGCTCGTCCTCGTCCTCGGTCGTGCCGGCCAGCGCCGCCGCGTACGCGGTCGACAGTCCACGGAACAGGACGTCGAGCGACCAGCCGTCGACCGCGATGTGGTGCAGGTGCAGCAGGAGCACCCCGCCGCCGTCGCGGTCCAGCCAGTACGCCCGCAGCATGCGCGGTTGCCCGAGGTCGAAGGGGGCGGCGAAGAGGGCACGGGCGCGCTCGCGCCACCCTGCCCAGTCGCCCTCGCCGGCCCAGTCGCTGTCGCCGGTCCCGTCGCCGGCTCCGGCTCCGGCTTTGTCAGCGTCGGAAGCGGGAGTGGAAGCGGGGGCGGGAGTGGGCTCGCGCCACGGGTCGTAGGGTTCGCCGACCTCCTGGCGCAGCCCTTCCGGCGTGGCCCGGAAGGCGGTCCGCAGCGCCGGATGACGCGCCACCACCCGGCGCAGCGCGTGCCGCAGCGCGTCGACGTCGATCCGGCCGCGCAGCTCGAAGGCGAGCCCCACGTGGTAGGCGGTGGACGCCGGCGACCGTTGCTGCAACAGCCAGAGCCGCTGCTGCTCCGAGGTGGCCGGCGCGGACCGGGCCCCGGACGGGGGCGCCGGCACCGGGTACGGCGAGCCGGTCGCGGTGCGGGCCGACGCGACCGCCGCGGCCAGCTCGGCGAGGTCGCCGCCCAGCACCACCGCCTGCGGCACCTCGGCGCCCCAGCGCCGCTGGATCTCGAAGCGCAGCCGCAGCGCCTTCAGCGAATCCCCGCCGCTGGCGATCCACCGGTCGTCCGGTCGCAGGTCGGGCACGCCCAGCACCTCGCCGGCCAGCCCGAGCACCGCCCGCTGCCACGCCGTGCCGGCCGCCTCGGCGGGACCGCCGTCGCGCCCGTCGTGCGGGTGCGGGTCGTGGCGTCCCTCGTGCCCGTCGTGTGGGCGCGGGTCGTCGCGCCCACCACGCCAGGGCGGGTCCTCGCGCCGCAGCAGCGCGTCGGCGTCCACCTTGCCGTTCGCCGTCAGCGGCAGCGCCCCGACCCGGTGGACCCGGTGCGGGCGCAGGTACGGCGGCAGAGTCGCGGCCAGGTGCCGGTCGAACTCCGCGAACGAGAGATCGGGAGCCGTCACCAGGTACGCCAGCAGCTCGTTCGTGCCGTGCACGGGGTCCCGCCGGGTGCACACGTACGCCTGCCGGACCCCCGGGTGGGCGAGGACCTGCCGCTCCACCTCGCCGGGCTCGACCCGGAAGCCCCGGACCTTGACCTGCCGGTCGACCCGGCCGACGTACTCGACGCGGCCGGCGGCGTCGGCGCGCACGAGGTCCCCGGTGTGGTAGTGGCGGCCGGCGGAGTCGTCCAGCCAGGGCAGCCGGACGAAACGCGCGGCGGTCTCCTCGGGCAGGTTGCGGTAGCCGGTCGCCAGCGCCGCGCCGCCCAGGTACAGCTCGGCGACCTCGCCCGGCGCGGCGACGCGGACACCGTCGACCACCAGGTGCGCGTCGGTGCCCGGCAGCACCCGGCCGATCGGCACCACCTCGGCGTCGAAGTCGCGCGGGATCGGGTGGCACAGGGCGAACGTGGTCGCCTCGGTGGGCCCGTAGACGTTGTGCAGCCGGGTGCGGCTGGCGGGGTTGTCGCGGTACCAGCGGCGAATCAGCCGGGCGTTGAGCTGCTCGCCGCCGACCAGCACCTGGCCGACGTCGGCGAAGCAGTGCGGCCGTTCGTCGACGACCGTGTTGAACAGCGCCACGGTGATGAAGAGCGTGTCGATCCGCTCCCGGCGCAGCGCGGCGTCGAGCAGGTGCGGCGTCGCCACCGTCTCGTCGTCGAGCACGACGCAGCAGCCGCCGGTCAGCAGCGGCACCCAGACCTCGAAGCTGATCGCGTCGAACGCCGGGTTGGCGAGGCTCGCGTAGCGGGCCGCCGGGGGCAGCGCGACGTAGCCGGGGCGGGCCAGCCGCAGGATGCCCGCGTCGCGTACCTCCACGCCCTTGGGGCGGCCCGTGGTGCCCGAGGTGTAGAAGACGAACGCGACCGGCGCGGGCGGCCCGTCCGACCCGGTCGCCGGGTCTCCCGCCAGCAGCGCCTCCGCCGGCAGCGGCCGCACCCCGTCGGGCAGGTCGCCGGGCACGTCCGGGCCGTGGACCACCGCCACGGCGCCCGAGTCGCGCAGCATGTGGTCCCGCCGCCCGGGCGGGCTCTGCCGGTCCAGCGGCACCACGGTCGCGCCGAGCCGCAGGATGCCGAGCATGACGCAGACCAGCCGCCAGCCGCGCGGCAGGTGCACCGCGACGGCCTGACCCGGGCGGGTCCCGACCCGGCGCAGGGACCGGGCGACGGCGGCGCTGGCGGCGTCCAGGTCGGCGTAGCTGAGACGCCGGTCGCCGTCGGCAACCGCGACCGCGTCAGGGGTACGGCTGGCCTGGGCGAGCACGGCGTGCGCGAGACCGGGACCCTGGACCATCACGCCTCCCGTACGGCCGGCGTCGTCGGACGGGCGTCGGAGAGCCGGTCCATCTCGCCGCGCAGCAGCGCGGCGACCCGCAGCACCACGGCGCTCTCCAGGATGTCCCAGTGGTCGCAGTGCACCCGTTCCAGCAGGAAGTCGGCGTCGCCGCGCCGCTGCCAGAAGGCGCGCACCTCGCGCAGGAAGGCCTCGTCGCGCCCGGCGGTGGCCTGCAACAGCACCAGCCGGGCCGGCGACGCGGGGGTCGGATAGTCGCGCATGGTGGACCGGTTGTGGTTGTAGACGCGGTGGTACTGGTCGATCTGCTCGTCGTCGATGCCCGGGTACATCCCGTTGAACTTGATGAGCTTGTCGCGGAACTCGGCCATGTCCACCGGCTCGATCGCGCCCCGGTGGGCCGGGTCGTCGGTGCCCAGGGTGTCCAGCAGGACCACGCTCAGCCCGGGATGCCCGGCGAGGGCCAGCCGGCGTCCCATCTCGTACGCGACCAGCCCGCCGTAGGAGAGCCCGGTGAGCACCACCGGCCCGTCCAGCAGGTGCGCGACCTGCCCCAGGTACGCCTCGGCCATCGCCTCCACCGTGGGCAGGAACTCCTCGCCCGGGTTCACCCCCGGCGACTGGATCCCGTACACGCCGAGGGACTCCGGCAGCGCCTTGGCCAGCGACAGGTAGCAGAACGCGGTGCCGCCGGCCGGGTGCACGCAGATGACCCGGCCGGCGCCGTCGCCCGCCCGGAACTCGATCAGGTTGCTCGGCGGCCGGCCCGACGCGCCCCGCCGCAGCCGGCCGCCCAGCGCCTCGATCGTCGGGTGCAGCATGATCTCGTGGACCGGCAGCGGCTCGCCGAACGCCTCGCCGATCGCGTGGGCCAGCTTGATCGCCGAGATCGAGGTGCCGCCCACGTCGAAGAACCGGTCGCCGATGCCGATCTCCGGGTGCAGCAGCAGGCGCTTCCAGATCTGGTAGAGGGTCAGCTCGATCTGGTCGCGCGGGCTGGCCAGGTTGACCTGCCAGGGCGCGCCGGTACGGGCCAGCCGCAGCACCTCGTCGCGGTCGAGCTTGCCGTTGGCGGTCAGCGGCAGCCGCGGCAGCTCCACGAAGAGCGACGGGATCATGTAGCCGGGCAACCGTCGCGACAGCGCCTCGCGCCACTCGCTGACCAGCAACGGCGCCGCCCCGCCCCGGGCCACCCCGGCGACCAGCCGCGGCTCGCCGGCGGCGTCCGAGTCGACCAGCACCGCCGCCTCGCGTACGTCCGGCCGGTCCCGCAGCGCGGCCTCGATCTCGCCCAGCTCGATGCGGAAGCCCCGGATCTTGACCTGGCCGTCGCGGCGGCCGAGGTACTCGATGTTCCCGTCGGGCAGCAGCCGGGCCAGGTCGCCGGTGCGGTAGAGCCGTTCCCCGGGCACGAACGGGTCGGGAACGAACCGCTCGGCGGTCGCACCCGGCCGGCCCAGGTAGCCACGGGCGACACCGACGCCACCGATGTGGATCTCGCCGGTGACCCCGACGGGCACCGGCTCCAGCCGCTCGTCGAGCAGGTGGACGCGGGTGTTGGCGATCGGCCGGCCGATCGGGCACTGCCGGGCGGACGGCTGCGGGTCGAGGTACGCGGTGCTGTAGACGGTGGTCTCCGTCGGCCCGTACCCGTTGAGGACCCGCAGCCCGGGCAGGGCCTCCTGCATCCGGTGCAGGCCCTGCTCCGGCAGCGGTTCGACCCCGACCAGCAGTTGGCGCAGCGCCGACCCGGCCAGGCGGGCCGCCGGATCCTCGTCGATCCACCGGACGAAGGCCGGCGGCAGGTAGGCCTGCACGACGCGGTGCTCGCGCAGCCAGCCCATCAGCGCCGCCGGGTCGCCGCGCAACTTCTCCGGTACGAGGTGCAGCGCCCCGCCCGTGGTCAGCGGCAGGAAGATCTCCTGCACCGAGACGTCGAAGCCGACGCTCGACCAGAGCGCCGCCGCCTCCCCCTCGGCGGCGCCGAGCCGCGACACCCAGTGGTCGAGCAGGTTCACGACGCCGCCGTGGCCGACCGCGACGCCCTTGGGGCGGCCCGTCGAGCCCGACGTGTAGATCACGTACGCCAGGTTGGCGGGGTGCACGACGACGCCGGGCGGACCGTCGTGGCGCCCCTCGGCCTCGACGGCGGCCAGGTCGTCCTGGCCGAGCACCAGGGCCGGCGCCGCGTCGGCGACCATGCCGGCGAGCCGCTCCGGCGGCAGGGCCGGGTCCAGCGGCAGGTAGGCGGCCCCGGCCTTGAGCACGCCCAGGATGGCGACGATCAGCCCGGCCGAGCGCCGCGCGTGCAGGCCCACCACCTGGTCGCGGCGTACGCCCCGGGCGATCAGCGCGTGCGCCAGGCGGTTGGCCCGCCGCTCCAGCGTCGCGTAGTCCAGCCACTCGTCCTCGTCGGCCACGGCGAGGGACTCGGGGTGCCGCCGCGCCTGCGCCGCGATCCGCCGCACCACGTCCGCCGGGTCGGTGGGTGGTCGCGCGGTGCGGTTCCACTCGACCAGCAGGCGGTGCCGCTCGTCCGCGCCGAGCAGCCGCAGCGCGCCGACCGGGGCCGACGGATCGGCCGCCACCTGGGCGAGCAGGCGGACGAAGTGCCCGGCCAGCCGGTCGATCGTCGCGGCGTCGAAGAGGTCGGTGTTGTACTCGAAGATGACGTGCAGCTCGTCGGCGTGCTCCATCACCTCGACCGACAGGTCGAACTTGGCCGCGCCGGTGCTGCTCGACAGGGGCCGCAGCTCCAGGCCGGGCAGCTCCAGCCGGCCGCGCGGGATGTTCTGCAGCACCAGCATCACCTGGAACAGCGGCGAGTAGCTGGTGTGCCGCTCCGGGTTGAGCGCGTCCACGAGCTGCTCGAACGGCAGGTCGGGATGGGCGTACGCGTCGAGCAGGTGGCGGCGTACGTCGGCCAGCAGCGCCGCGAAGGACTGCTCCGGGTCCAGCCGGTTGCGGATCACCACCGTGTTCACGAAGTGGCCGATCAGGCCCTCCACGTCCCGGTGGTTGCGGTTGGCGAACGGGGTGCCGACGCAGACGTCGTCCTGCCCGCTGTAGCGCCACAGCAGCACCGACAGGGTGGCCATGAGCGTCATGAAGAGCGTCGCGTCGCCGGCCCGGCCCACCTCCCGCAGGCCCCGCAGCACCGCGGCGTCCACCGTCGTGCCGTGGGTCTCGCCCCGGTAGCGCTGCACCGCCGGGCGGGGCCGGTCGGTCGGCAGGGCCAGCAGCGCGGGCGCACCGGCCAGCGTCCGCGTCCAGTAGCCGAGCTGGCGCTCCAGCTCGCCGCCGCCGAGGTGCCGGCGCTGCCACAGCGTGTAGTCCGGGTACTGCACGGGCAGCTCGGCCAGCGCGGGAGCCTCGCCCCGCGCGTACGCGGCGTAGAGCGCGGTGACCTCGCCGATCAGGATGCCGACGGACCAGCCGTCGGCCACCATGTGGTGCACGGTGAGCAGCCAGCGGTGCTCGTCGGGCGCCAGCCGGAGCAGGGCGCTGCGGAGCAGGGGGCCGGCGGCCAGGTCGAACGGCGCCCGCGCCTCGGCCTCGGCGGCCTCGTCGGCCCGGCGGGAGCGCTCCGGGCGGGGGAGCGCGGTGAGGTCCGCGACCGGCAGGGCGACCGGCTCGGCGGGCCGTACCACCTGGCAGGGCTCCTCGTCGACCAGCGCGAAGACGGTACGCAGCGCCTCGTGCCGGCGTACCACCTCGGTCAGGGCGCGGGCCAGCGCGGCCACGTCCAGCGCGCCCACGACGTCGAACGCGACCGGGTTGTTGTAGAAGGGGTTGCCGGGGGAGAGCTGGTCGAGGAACCAGAGCTGCCGTTGGGCGAACGCGACCGGCACCGGCGCGTCCGGTCGCGGCCGGCGGGGGATCGTGTCCTGGTCGGCGCCGGTCAGGATCGCGACCAGCTCCTCCTTGTGCAGCTTGAGGTCGGCCAGCAGGTCGGGCGTGAGGACCTCGCGGGAGCCCGTGAGGCGCAGCCGGTCGCCGTCGACCCGCAACCCGACCGCGTGCCGGTTGAGCGTGTCGAGCAGCTCGTAGGCGTTCACAGCTCGACCGTGATCGTGTCGGTGGTGGCGGCGTCGGGCTCGGCCGGCTCCGCCCCGGGACGGCCGCCGCCGAGCAGCGCGTAGACCAGCCGGTGCGAGGGTTCCAGGTCGAACAGGGCGGGCAGCTCCGCCGTGTCCAGGGCGCCGACGCCGCACAGGCCGAGACCGTGCTCGGGGGCGGCCATCGTCAGCAGCTGGGCCATGGCGCCCGCCTCGATCGCGGTGAAGGTCGCACTCTGCTCCTGGTAGAGGGGCTCGATGGCCGCGCGCTGCGCCACCAGGAACAGCGCGAACGCGGCGGCCTCGAAGACCGGCCGGTTGACGAAGTAGTCGAAGGCGTCGGGGCTCAGCTCGCGGTCGTGGCCGAGCGCCAGCAGCCGGTGCGTCGCCGGGTCGTGGTAGTACGCCCCGCCCGGCACCCCGTCGATGCGTCCCGCCTTGACCAGGACGTACGTCTGCACGGCGTAGGTGCCGCCGGCCGAGCCGTACTGGAACTTGGCCCGACCGTCGACCTCCCGCTGGGCGAGAGTGGCCAGCAACCCGCCGAGCGCCTCCGCCGGCAGCGGGTCCGCAGCGAAGCGGCGCACCGTGCGGTAGCCGGTGTACCGCCGGTCGTACGCCGGGTCGGCCGGCGCGGTCAGCGCGACCGCCGGGGTGTCGGGCGCGAAGCCGCGACGGCCCCGCCCGTCCGAGGTGAACGCGGCGCGCGCGGCCGGGTCCTCGACCACCGTGGCGGCCCGCTGCGCGGTCGCGACGACGGCCCGCTCGGCGGTGTGTTCGCGGAACATCCGTAGCAGGTCGGTGAGGGTCGGCTGGCGCATCAGCCGGGCCAGCTTCGGCCGGAAGCCCAACGCCCCGGAGAGGGCGTTCGTGATCCGGACGATGTCGATCGAGGTGGCGCCGAGCAGCAGCAGGTTGGCGTCGGGCGCGACGACGGGCAGGTCGAGGATCTCGGCGACGATCTCCACCAGCCGCTGCTCGGCCGGATCGGTGAGCACCGGCGCCTCGGCGACGGTCTCCGGCGACGGTTTCGGGTCGGGGAGCTGGCCCCGGTCGACCTTCCCGTTGGCGGACAGCGGCAGCGCGTCGAGGACGGTGAACGACGACGGCACCATGTACGCCGGCAGCCGCTGCTCCAGGTACGCCACGAGGGCGGCCGGCTCGGGCGCGGGACCGTCCGCCACCACGTACGCGGCCAGCCGCTTCTCGCCCTGCGCCTGACCGAGCAGCCGCAGCGCGGCGGCGCGTACCCCCGGGTGGCCCTCCAACGCCGCCTCGATCTCACCCAGCTCGATCCGGTAGCCGTGCACCTTCACCTGGCCGTCCTCGCGGCCGAGGAACTCGATCGTGCCGTCCGGGCGCAGCCGGCCCAGGTCGCCGGTGCGGTAGAGCCGCTCGCCGCTGACCGGGTGGACGACGAAGCTGGCCGCCGTCGCCGCCTCGTCGCGCCAGTAGCCCCGCGCCAGCCCGGCGCCGCTGATCCAGAGATCGCCGGTGGCCCAGGTGGGCCGGGGGCGCAGGGCCTCGTCCAGCACGTGGACCCCCTGATGGGCCAGCGCCCGACCGTAGGGGATGCTGCGCCAGGCCGGATCGACCTCGTCGACCGGGTGGTGGATGGACCAGATCGACGCCTCGGTGGCGCCACCGAGGCTCTCGACCCGGATCCCGGGCAGCGCCTTGCGCAGCCGGTCGGGGAGGGTGAGCGGGATCCAGTCCCCGGAGAGCATGGCCAGCCGCAGCGACGCCGGCAGCGGATGGCCGGCGTCGGCGTCGTCGAGCAGCATGCCGGCCAGCGCCGGCACCGAGTTCCAGACGCTGACCCGGTGGGCGTGGGCCACCTCCCGCCAATGGGCCGGGTCGCGGGCCAGTTCCGGGTCGAGCGTCACGACCGCCGCGCCGGCCGCGAGGGCGCCGAAGATGTCGAAGACGGAGAGGTCGAAGCTGAGCGCGCTGACGGCCAGGACCCGGTCGGCCGGCCCCACGCCGAAGCGCGCGTTGACGTCGAGGAGTGTGTTCACCGCACCGCGATGGTCGATCGTCACCCCCTTCGGCGTGCCGGTGGACCCGGACGTGTAGATCACGTACGCGACGTCGGTCTCCGCGAGGTCGACCGGCCGCAGCGCCGGCCCGCCCGCACCGACGGCGGCCGCGTCCACCACCAGGCGCGCGACGCCCTCGGGCAGGGCCACCCGCTCCGACTCCACCAGGACCAGCCCCGCCCCGGCCCGCTGGAGCACCCGGGCCACCCGCTCGGCCGGCCAGTCGGGGTCGAGCGGCAGGTACGCGCCCCCGGCGTGCAGGACCGCGAGGGTGGCGACGACCTGCTTCCAGCCCCGGTCGAGCAGCACCGCGACGAGCTGGCCGGGGCCGACGCCGTGGTTCTGGAGCCGCCCGGCCAGCCGCCGTGCCTCGACGCGTACGGTGGCGTGGTCCAGGTGCCGGTCCGGGGCGAGCACGGCGGGCGCGGCGGGGGTCGCCAGCGCCTGCCGGTCGACCAGCTCGTGCAGGAGCCCACGACCGGTCGGCGGGGCCACCGGCACCGGCGGGGCGAGCGGCCCGTCCAGCGTGCCGTACCAGGCGTCCGGCTCCGCCAGCCGCCCGAGCAGCTCCCGGTACGCCGCGAACATCTCGGCGACCAGGCCGGCGGGGAAGAGCTCGTCGATGCTGTCCCAGTTGACGTGCAGCCGCCCGCCGGCCTCGAGGACCGTGTGGTCGATCCACACCTGCGGGGTCTGGGTGATGCCGTGCAGCACCTCGCCGCCGAGCGCCGCCGCGAGGCCGCTGTCGCCGACGTCGGGGGCCGATTCGGTGAGCGTGCTGTTGAAGACGACCGGCAGGGCCGCGTGGCGGGTGCCCCGGGCGCGGGCGAGTTCGCGGTTGACCCGTACGCCGCTGACCGCCGAGTGGTCGATGTCCTGCCAGAGCTGCTCCTGCACCGCACGGGCCCGGGTCACGAAGTCGACCCCGGCCGCCACGTCGACCTCCAGCAGCACCAGCGACGTGAAGTCGCCGATCACCGCGTTGATGCCGGGATGCAGCGGCAGCCGGTTGAACAGCGGCAGGCTCAGCGTGAACCGCGACTGGCGGCTCCACCGGGCCAGCACCTGCGCGAACGCGGTCACCAGCAGCACCGACGGGGTCACCTGGTGCCGGCCGGCGAGCGCCTTCAGCCGGCTCCAACGCTCCGCCGGCACCACCTCGTCGTAGCGGGTGAAGCGCGGTCGTTCGACGCTCTCCGGCTGCCGTTCCAGCGGGAGCTGCGGCGCGGGGGCCAGCGTGCCGACCCGCTCCCGCCAGTAGTCGAGGGCCCGCTCGTAGCGCGGCGTGCGGCGCAGGGCCCGCTCGGCCAGGACGTAGTCGCGGAAGGTCACCGCGAGCGGCGGCAGGTCGACGTCCGGGTCGGCGTAGAGCAGCGCCAGCTCGTGTTCCAGGATCTGCCCGCTGGCCGCGTCGAGGATCAGCGCGTCGAGGCTGACGTGCAGCCGCGCCTCGCCGTCGAGCAGCGTCACCGCGAATTCGAACAGCGGCCAGCGGCCGGCGTCGAACACCTGGTGGGACATCCGCTCCCGGGTCTCGCCCAGCCGGCGGTCGGCGGTCTGCGGGTCGAGCCCGCGTAGGTCCTGCCGGGCCATGGCGTAGCGCGGCACGCTCGGCAGGACCCGCTGGACGCCGTCGTGGAAGACCGCGCGGAGCATGTCGTGGCGGTCGACCAGCCGGTGCAGCGCCCGGGTGAAGCGCTCCTCGTCGAAGTCGCGCAGCCGCAGCTCGCTGTAGCCGTGCGCGCCGACGCCGCCGAGCTCGATGGTGGACCCGCGGCCCACCCAGTAGGCCTCCTGGATGTCGGTGAGCGGGAACGGCTCGTACCGGCCGGTGGGATCTGCGACGAGCGACGGCAGGGCGTCGACGGCGGGGGAGTCGGGCCCCGCCAGCTCGGCCGCCAGGTCGGCCAGGACCGGCTTCTGGAAGAGGGTACGCAGCGACAGCCGCGCCGACATCCGCTCGTTGATCGCGTGCACGAGGCGGGTCGCCAGCAGCGAGTGGCCGCCCAGCGCGAAGAAGTCGTCGTGCGCGCCGACCCGGTCGCGGCGCAGCACCTCGGCCCAGATGGCGGCCATCCGGGCCTCCCGGTCGTCGCGCGGCGCGACGTAGGCGGTGGCGAGGTCGGCCTGCTCCGGCGCGCGCAGGGCCCGCCGGTCCAGCTTGCCGTTGGCGGTCAGCGGCAGCCGCTCCAGCACCACCCAGCGGGTCGGCACCAGGTGCTCGGGCAGCCGGCGCCGCAACTGCTCGCGGGCCGCCTCGGCGGTGACGTCGCCGACCAGGTAGCCGACCAGGTGCGCATCGCCGGGGGCGTCCTCGCGCAGCAGCACGGCCGCCTCGCGGACGCCCGGAACGTGCCGCAGGGCGGCCTCCACCTCGCCCGGCTCGACCCGGAAGCCGCGCACCTTGACCTGGTCGTCGGCGCGCCCGACGAACTCGATGGTCCCGTCGGCCCGGCGGCGGACCAGGTCCCCGCTGCGGTACATCCGCTCGCCCGGCCCGGCGAACGGGTCCGGCAGGAACCGCGCCGCGGTCGCCGCCGGCCGGTTGAGGTAGCCGCGCGCCAGGCCGGACCCGCCGATGTAGAGCTCGCCGAGCACGCCCGCCGGCACCGGCTCGCACCGCTCGTCGAGCACGTAGAGCCGGGCGTTGGCGATCGGCCGGCCGATCGGCGGCAGGGCCGGCCAGTCGGCCGCCGCCTCGGTGGCCAGCGTGAACTGGCTGACCACGTGGGTCTCGGTCGGGCCGTACTGGTTGTAGAGGTACCGGCCGCCCAGCCCCGCCACCAGGGCCCGGACGTCGTCGTTGACCCGCAGCGCCTCGCCGGCGGTGACGATCTCGCAGCCGGGTTCGAGCGGGGCGACGGCCCCGGTGAGACCGGCCAGCTGGTGCAGCACGGCCGCCGGCAGGAACGCCCGCCGTACGCCCTGCTCGGCCAGGACGTGGCGCAGCCGGCCCAGGTCCCGGCCGCTCTCCTCGCCGATCAGCACCAGCGTGCCGCCCTGGCAGAGGGTGCTCCAGATCTCCTGCGCGGAGACGTCGAAGCCGATCGAGGCGAACTGGAGCACCCGTTGCGGCGCGGGACTCCCCGGCGCGGCGTAGCGGAGCTGCCAGTCGATCAGGTTGTCCAGGCACCGCCAGGTCTGCGCCACGCCCTTGGGGCGGCCGGTGGAGCCGGAGGTGTGGATGACGTAGGCGAGGTGGTCGGGCCGGGTGCCGAGGTCGGGGCTGGTGGTGGGGTGGTCGGCCCAGCGGTGGGTGTCGGCGTCGAGGTCGACGAGGGGCGCGTCGGTGAGGCCGTCGAGGGTGGCGCGGGTTGCGGCGTGGGCGAGGACGGCGACCGGGGCGCCGTCGGCCAGCAGGTGGGCCAGGCGTTCGGCGGGGTGGGCCGGGTCCAGGGGCAGGTACGCGCCGCCGGCCCGGGCGACGGCCAGGAGCGCGACGATCAGCTCCGGCGACCTGCGCAGGCAGACCGCGACGAGGGTGTCGGGGCCGACGCCGTGCGCGCGTAGGTGGTGGGCGAGCCGGTTGGCGCGCGCGTCGAGGTCGCGGTAGGTCAGCGACGTGCCCTCGAAGGTGACCGCCACCGCGTCGGGTGCCGCGGCGACCCGCTGCGCGAAGCGGTAGACGACGCCCCGTTCGACCGGGGACGGCTCGGCCTGGCGCAGCGCCTGCTCCCGTTCCCGTTCGTCGAGCAGGGTCAGCCGGTCGATGGGCTGGTCGGGGTGGGCGACGAGTTGGGTGAGGACGTGGCGTAGGTAGCGGATGTGCCGCTGGGCGGTGGCGGTGTCGAAGAGCGCGGTGGCGTATTCGAGGCTGCCGGTGATGCGGCCGTCGTGCTCGGTGAGGGCGAGGGTGAGGTCGAACTTGGCCGTGCTGTGGGGCGGTGGCAGGGCGGTGACCCGCAGGCCCGGAAGGGTCAGCTCGCCGTCGTCGGTGTTCTGCCAGGCGAACATGACCTGGAAGAGGGGGGTGTGGGCGAGGTTGCGGGTGGGGTTGACGGCTTCGACGACGTGTTCGAAGGGGAGGTCCTGGTGGTCGAGGGTGGTGAGGGTGAGGTCGCGGATGCGGTGGAGGAGTTGGGTGGTGGTGGGGTGGTCGGTGAGGTCGATGCGTAGGGCGAGCGTGTTGACGAAGAAGCCGATGAGGTTTTCGAGTTCGGCGCGGCGTCGGTTGGCGGTGGGGGTGCCGATGATGAGGTCGTGTTGGCCGGTGAGGCGGGACAGGACGATGGCCCAGGCGGTGAGGAGGGTCATGTAGAGGGTGGTGCCGTGGGCGGTGGTGAGGGTTTTGAGGGCGGTGGTGAGGTGGGGGTCGAGGGTGATGGGGAGGTGGGCGCCGTGGTGGTCCTGTTCGGTGGGTCGGGGTCGGTCGGTGGGTAGGTGCAGCAGGGTGGGTGCGTTGGTGAGGGTGTGTCGCCAGTGGTTTTCCTGGCGTTGCAGGGTGCCGTCGGTGAGCCATTGGCGTTGCCAGGCGGCGTAGTCGGCGTACTGCACGGGCAGGGGCGGCAACGGATCCGGTTCGCCGTGGTGGTGCGCGGTGTAGAGCACCCCCAGCTCACGGGTCAGGACGCCGATGGACCAGCCGTCGGACACGACGTGGTGCATGGTGACGAGCAGGACGTGCCGGTCCGGGGCGAGGGTGACCAGGCGGCCCCGGATCAGGGGACCGGTCGTCAGGTCGAACGGGGCCGTGAACTCCTCGTCCTGGAGCCGGGCCAGCCGGGCGGCGGCGTCGGGCGCCCCGGTGAGGTCGTGCGTGCGCAGGGTGAAGCCGGTGCCGGGCGGGTCGACGTGCTGGTGGACGTCGGCGCCCGCGGGCACGAGCCGGGTGCGCAGGGCCTCGTGCCGGGCGACCAGGGCGTCCAGGGCCGCCCGCAGCGCGTCGTGGTCGAGCCAGCCGGCCAACTCCAGGGCGAGGGGCATGTGGTACGCGTGGCCGAGACCGCCGAGCCGTTCCAGGAACCACAGCCGCCGCTGCGCGAAGGAGGGCTCCAGCGCGCCGGCCCGGTCGACCGGGCGGATCGGGGGCAGCACGTCGCGGCCGTCCGGCGTCAGCCGGGCGACGAAGGCGGCGAGGACCGGCGCCGCGAAGAGCACCGCCGGGGAGACCTCCCGCCCCAGCACCTGCCGGATCCTGGACACCAGCCGCATGGCGAGCAGCGAGTGGCCGCCCAGGGCGAAGAAGTCGTCGTGCCGGCCGACCCGCTCGACCCCCAGCACCTCGGCCCAGACGCCGGCGACCATGGACTCCAGCAGGCCGACCGGCTCGACGTGACCGCGCTGGCCGAAGGCCTCTCCGTCCGGTGCCGGCAGCGCCGCCCGGTCGAGCTTGCCGTTGGGCGTCAGCGGCCACACCGCCAGCCGGACGTACGCCGACGGCACCATGTGCTCCGGCAGCTGGGCGGCGAGCCGGTCCCGCAACCGCGCGGCGTCCGGCGCCTCTGCGCCCAGCACGTACGCGACGAGCCGCTGCTGGCCGCCGGCGTCGGGGCGCGCCACGACCACCGCCTCCCGGACGCCCTCGGTCGCCGCCAGCCGCGACTCGATCTCGCCCAGCTCGACGCGGAAGCCCCGGACCTTCACCTGGAAGTCGTCGCGGCCCAGGAACTCCAGTTCCCCGCCCGGCAGGCGGCGACCCAGGTCACCGGTGCGGTAGAGCCGCTCGCCCGGCACGAACGGGTTGGCGCGGAAGCGCCGCGCGGTCAGCTCGGGCCGGTTCAGGTAGCCGCGCGCCACGCCCGCGCCGCCGATGTGGATCTCGCCGACCACCCCGTCCGGGACCGGCTCGCCCACGGCGTCCAGCAGGTAGACCCGCACGTTCGGCAGCGGCCGGCCGATCGGCAGGCAGGTCGCCCCGGCGAGACCGTCGGTCGGGAGCAGGTGGCAGGTGCTGTCGACGGCCGCCTCGGTCACGCCGTACGCGTTGACGATCCGTACCCGCGGGCCGCACAGGGCCCGGAGCTGGGCGGCGTTCGCAGCGGTCCAGGCGTCCGAGCCGCAGACCACCGTCTCCAACCCGGCCAGGCTCCCGCCGGTCGACTCCAGGTGCTCCAGCAACGGGTTGAGCACCGCCGGCACGAAGTCGGCGAAGTCCACGTCGTGGCGGCGCAGCAGGGCGTACAGGCCCGGGCTGTCCAGCAGCAGCGGACGCGGGCAGAGCACCAACCGCCCGCCGAAGCCGAGCGCCCGCACCACGTCGGCGGTGAAGACGTCGAAGGAGAAGCTCGCCATCTGCAGGTGCACCAGGCCGGGACGCAGGTCGAACAGGCGCTCCCAGGCGGCGGCCACGGCCATCAGCTGCCGGTGCTCCACCAGCACCCCGTTGGCGGTGCCGGAGGTGCCGGACGTGTAGATGACGTACGCCAGATGGTGCGCGCCCAACCCGTCGACGGCCGGGTCGGTCACCGGCAGCGCCGCCCACGCCGCCGCGTCGAGGTCCAGGTCGACCACCGGGGTGTCGAGCCCGGCCAGCGCGGCGTGCAGCCGCTCGCGGGCCGGGCCGTGGGTCAGCGCCGTCACCGGCGTGCTGTCGTGCAGCATGGCGGCGAGCCGGTCGGCCGGGTAGGCCGGGTCGAGCGGGAGGTAGGCGCCACCCGCCTTGAGGACCGCCAGCAGGCCCACCACGGTGTCCAGCGACCGCTCGACGCAGATCGCCACCAGCCGGTCCGGACCGACGCCGCGGGCGCGCAGGTGGTGGGCCAACCGGTTGGCCCGCGTGTTCAACTCGCCGTAGGTGAGCCGCTCGTCGCCGAGGACGAGGGCCACCGCCTGCGGGTCGCGGGCCGCCCGGGCCTCGACGAGGTGGTGCACGCAGCGCCCCGGCGGGTACGCCACCGTGGCGTCGTTGCCGTCCTCGACGAGCCGGCGGCGCTCGGCGGGAGGCAGCACGTCGAGCCCGCCCACCGGCGCGTCCGGCGCCCGCTCCAGCGCGTCGGCCAGCGTCTCCAGGGCCCGCTCGACCATCGCGCAGACCCGGTCGGGCGCCACCCCCGCCGCGGCCGCGACGGTCAGCACCACGTCGTCGCCCAGGTCGTCGACGTCCAGCGCGAGCGGGTAGTTGCCGTGCTCCTGCGCGGCCAGGTAGGTCAGGTCGTCCGCGTCGGGTTCCGGCGCGGGGGCGTCCGACTCGGCCAGCACCTCGGCGTGCCGGTAGTTCAGCAGGGCGGTGAAGAGCGGTGCCGGCGGCGCGACCCCGCTGCACGACTGGGCCAGCGCCAGCGACGCGTGCTCGTGGCGGATCAGCCCGGTCAGCGCCTCGTGGGTGCGCAGCACGCACTCCGTGGCACCGGTGGCGTCGACGGTGACCCGTAGCGGGAGCGTGTTGAGGAAGGGCCCGAGGACGCGGTCGCTGCCCGCGCCGGCGTCCATCCGCCCGGAGAGCACGGTGCCGAAGACCACGTCCCGGCGCCCGGCGGCCCGGGCCAGCACCTGCCCCCAGGCGACGTGGAAGAGGCTGGTCACCCCGACCTGGAGGGCCTGGGCCCGCTGCCGCAGCCGCCGCGCCAGCTCCGGACCGAGCCATACCCGGGCGTCGCGCATGGTGTGCCCGTCGCCGTGGATGTCCCGCAGGCCGAAGGGCACGGTCGGGCTGTCCACGTCGGAGAGCATCCGGCGGAAGAAGCTCTCCTGCTCGGCCCGGTCGGCGCCGCGCCGGATCCGCGCCACGAAGTCACGGAAGGGCAGCGGCGGCGGCAGCCGGTCGCCCTCGCCGGCCAGGTACGCGCGGACCTCGGCCCGCAACTGCTTCAGCGAGGTGTTGTCGTCGACGATGTGGTGGATCAGCTTCACGGCCAGCCACGCTCCGTCGCGCGGGTCCCGCGCCACCAGCAGCCGTAGCAGCGGGGCCTGGTCGAGGGGGAGGCGGGCGTACCGCCGGTCGACGTGCTCGCGGAGCTGCCGGAGCGGGTCGTCGCCCGCGGGATCGAGCGTGACCTCCTCCACCGGCAGGGGCGCCCGGCGCCACACCACCTGCACCGGCTCGCTGATCCCGTGCCACACCACCCCGGTGCGCAGCACGTCGTGCCGGGCGACCACCGCCTCCAGCGCGGCGGCGTAGCGGTCCAGCCGGTCCCGGTCGGCGAAGCGCAGGACCGTGGTCACCAGGTAGGGGTCGCGGTCGCGGGCCATCAGGTGGTGGAAGAGCATCCCCTCCTGCACCGGGGCCAGCGGGTAGACGTCCTGCACGTTCGGCGCCCCGCCGGACACGGTGGCGACGACCGCGTCGATCTCCGGCTGGCTCAGCTCCACCAGCGGCAGCAGGTCCGGGGTGATCCGGTCGCAGCCGGCCGGGATCGGCTCCGGCGTCGCGTCGGCCCGGTCCGTGCGGGCACCCACGGCGGCGGCCAGGTCGGCCAGGACCGGCGAGGCGAAGAGCGCGCGTACGTCGGCGGAGAGGCCCTGGCGGCGCATCCGTTCCAGCACCCGCAGGGCCAGCAGCGAGTGCCCGCCCAGCGCGAAGAAGTTGTCGTGCCGGCCGACCCGCTCGACGCCCAGCACCTCGGCCCAGATGGCGGCGAGGGCGGTCTCCGTCGGACCGACCGGCTCGGTGTAGTGCCGGGCGGCGAAGGCGGACCCGTCGGGTGCGGGCAGCGCCCGGTGGTCGAGCTTGCCGTTGGGCGTGAGCGGCCACTCGGCGACCCGCACGTACGCGGCCGGGACCATGTGCTCCGGCAGGACGCCGGCCAGCCGGGTCCGCAGCGCCTCGGCCGTCAGCCGGCGCACGGACGCGGTGTAGTAGCCGACCAGGCGCGGCTCGCCCGTGGCGTCGGTCGTGACCGTCACCACCGCGTCGCGTACGCCCGGACAGGCGGCCAGCCGGGCCTCGATCTCGCCCAGCTCGACGCGGTAGCCACGGATCTGCACCTGGGAGTCGTTGCGGCCCAGGTACTCGAGACCGCCGTCGGGGCGGTGGCGCACGAGGTCACCGGTGGCGTAGAGCCGGTCCCCCGCGACGAACGGGCTGGGCCGGAAGCGTTCCGCGGTCAGCGCGGGACGGTTGAGGTAGCCGCGCGCGACCCCCGCGCCACCGACGTGAAGCTCGCCGACGACCCCGGGCGGCACCGGTTCCCCCCGCCCGTCGAGCACGTAGAGCCGCAGGTCGCCGATGGGCCCCCCGATCGGGCTGACGCCGGGTCGCTCGGTGTCGGCCGGAGTCAACGGCCGGTGGGTCACGTGCACGGTGGTCTCGGTGATGCCGTACATGTTCACCAGTTCGGTGCGCCCGTTGCGCGCGTCCGCGTACCACGGCCGCAGCATCGTCGGGTCCAGCGCCTCGCCCCCGAAGACCACCGTGCGCAGCCGGTGCGTGCGTGCGCTGTCGGCCTGCGCGGCGATCAGGCTGCGGAACGCGCTGGGGGTCTGGTTGAGGACGGTGACGCCCTCGTCGCAGAGGAGCCGGTGGAAGTCGGCGGGGGAGCGGCTGACCAGCCGGGGGACGATCACCAGCCGGCCGCCGTGCAGCAGCGCCCCCCAGATCTCCCAGACGGAGAAGTCGAACGCGAAGGAGTGGAAGAGGCTCCACACGTCCGTCGGACCGAAGCCGAACCACCCGGCCGTGGCGGAGAAGAGCCGCACCACGTTGGCGTGCTCGACCATGACGCCCTTGGGTCGTCCCGTGGAGCCGGAGGTGTAGATGACGTACGCGAGGTGGTCGGGCCGGGTGCCGGGGTCGGGGTCGGTGGTGGGGCGGTCGGCCCAGCGGTGGGTGTCAGCGTCGAGGTCGACGAGGGGCGCGTCGGTCAGGCCGTCGAGGGTGGCGCGGGTCGCGGCGTGGGTGAGGACGGCGACCGGGGCGCTGTCGCGGAGCAGCTCGCCGAGGCGCTCCGCCGGATGGGAGGGGTCGAGCGGCACGTACGCGCCGCCGGCCTTGAGCACGGCCAGCAGGGCGACGACCAGCTCGGGTGAGCGTTCCAGGCAGACCCCGACGAGGGCGTCGGGGCCGACGCCGTGCGCGCGTAGGTGGTGGGCGAGCCGGTTGGCGCGCGCGTCGAGGTCGCGGTAGGTCAGCGACGTGCCCTCGCACGTGACCGCCACCGCGTCGGGGGCCGCGGCGACCCGCTCCGCGAACAGCCCGGGGATCGTCCGCCCGACCGGGTACGCGGTCGCGTCGTCCCAGGCCGCGAGGAGTTCGCGGCGCTCCGCCGGGTCGAGCAGGGTCAGCTGGTCGATCGGCTGGTCGGGGTGCGCGACGAGCTGGGTGAGGACGTGCCGCAGGTAGCGGATGTGCCGTTCGGCGGTGGCGGTGTCGAACAGGGCGGTGGCGTACTCCAGGCTGCCGGTGATGCGGCCGTCGTGCTCGGCCAGGGAGAGGGTCAGGTCGAACTTGGCGCTGGTCCACGGGCTGGCCAGGGCGGTCACCTCGACACCGGGCAGGTCCAGGTCCACGTCCTCGTTGTTCTGCCAGGCGAACATGACCTGGAACAGGGGGGTGTGGGCGAGGTTGCGGGTGGGGTTGACGGCTTCGACGACGTGTTCGAAGGGGAGGTCCTGGTGGTCGAGGGTGGTGAGGGTGAGGTCGCGGACGCGGTGGAGGAGTTGGGTGGTGGTGGGGTTGTCGGTGAGGTCGATGCGCAGCGCGAGGGTGTTGACGAAGAAGCCGATGAGGTTTTCGAGTTCGGCGCGGCGGCGGTTGGCGGTGGGGGTGCCGATGATGAGGTCGTGGTGTCCGGAGAGGCGGGACAGGACGATGGCCCAGGCGGTGAGCAGGGTCATGTAGAGGGTGCCGCCGTGTTGGGTGGTGAGGGTTTTCAGGGCGGTGGTGAGGTGAGGGTCGAGGGTGACGGGTAGGTGGGCGCCGTGGTGGTCCTGTTCGGTGGGGCGGGGGCGGTCGGTGGGTAGTTCGAGCAGGGTGGGTGCGTCGGCGAGGGTGTGTCGCCAGTGGTTTTCCTGGCGTTGCAGGGTGCCGTCGGTGAGCCATTGGCGTTGCCAGGCGGCGTAGTCGGCGTACTGCACGGGCAGGGGCGGCAACGGATCCGGTTGGCCGTGGTGGTGCGCGGTGTAGAGCACCCCCAGCTCACGGGTCAGGACCCCCAGCGACCACCCGTCGGAGACGATGTGGTGCATCGTCAGCAGGAGCACGTGCCGGTCCGCGGCGAGGGCGACGAGGCGGCCCCGGAACAGCGGGCCGGCCGCCAGGTCGAACGGGGCGGTGCTCTCCTCCTGCTGGAGCCGGGCCAGGGCGGCGGCGGCGTCGGCGTGCCCGGTCAGGTCGTCGAGCCGGAGCGGGAACGCGGCCCCGGGCGGGTCGATGCGTTGGGCCGCCTCGGCGCCGTCGGGCACGATGCGGGTACGCAGGACCTCGTGCCGGGCGACCAGGGCGTCCAGGGCCGCCCGCAGCGCGTCGTGGTCGAGCCGGCCGTCGAGCTGGAGGGCGAGGGGCATGTGGTAGGCGTGACCGACCCTGCCGAGGCGTTCCAGGAACCACAACCGCCGCTGCGCGAAGGAGAGCGGCAGGAGGCCGGAGCGGTCCGGCAGGCGCTCGACCTCGGCGGGTGTCCGCGCCGGGGGGACGCGACCAGGGGCGGGAACACGGGTCGGTTTGTCGTCCGGCACGTGCGCCCCCTCGATTGCCCGACGGCCCGTCGCGTCACCTGACTGCGCCACCTGACATCGGCCGAAGTGGATCCACAGTAGACGACTCGACAGGTTGGGACCAGGGACCGACGGGCCGGTCCGGGGACCTCAATCCGACACGCGACTCAGACTTTCGGCCAGCGCGTCGGCGAGCCGTCCGTACGCCGCCCGCAGCACGTGCGGGGCACCCGCCGCGCCGGCCCGGTTCGCCGCCGCCAGGGCGTACGCGCGCACCAGGGCAGCCGGGTACGTCTGGGCGTACGCCGACGCGTCGGCCAGCGCCAGGACGCCCGCCAGCGCGTCGGCGTTCGCGATGGCGTTGGCGTCGGCGAACGCCTCGGCGTTGGCCCCGGTGCTGAGGTCGGCGTAGTGCGCGGCGAACTCGACGACCTCGTCGGGGCCGTAGCCGTTGGCGGTCGCGTAGACCTCGGCGTTGGCGTACGCGACCGCCCGGGCCTCGGCGTACGGGTAGGCGGCCCGGTACAGCTCGCGCAGGGCGGGTCGGAGTGCGGCGCGCCACTCGTCGGCCCCCACCCGCTCGCCGGCAAGCGCCCGTCGGTGCAGGTCGCCCACCAGCCGGCCGGCGTCGCCGCCGGGCGTCGAGGCGAGCACGCGCGCCTGCCAGTCGTGCACCACCGGGAACGGCACCCGGCTGGCGAGCCGGTCGAGTTCCCCGTCGACCCGCCGCCGCCAGTCCGGCGGGCAGGCCGGGTCGTGGCCCTCGGCGAGCGCGGCGAGCACCGCCGCCAGCCAGGCCGGTGGCTCCGGCGGAGCGCTCATCCGTCCCACCTCGACGGCCCGTCCATGCCGGCGAGGAGGTCGTCGACGTCGTCGTCGGTCAGCGTGTCGAGGTATCCGGCGCCGTCGGGCCCGGCCGGTGCGCCGGTCCGCGCCGGGCCGGCCCCCGGCGCGCCGGTCCCCGCCGGTGCGGCGCCGGCGGGTGTCGCGTCGACCCCCGCGCGGGTTCCCGCCCCGGCGGCGGTGACCGCGGCGGCCAGCCCGGCCACGGTGGGATCGTCGAAGAGCGTCCGGACCGGGAGGTCGACCCCGTACGTCGTCCAGACCCGGGCCATCAGCTGGGTGGCCTTCACGGAGTGCCCGCCCAGGACGAAGAAGTTGTCGGCGACCCCGACCGGGCCGGGCAGGCCCAGCAGGTCGGCCACCAACCCCGCCAGCTCCCGCTCCAGCGGGCTGCGCGGGGCGACGGGCGGCTCGCCGGAGCCGGCGCCCCGGCCCGGCGGTGGCAGGGCGCGCAGGTCCAGCTTGCCGCGGGAGGTGCGGGGCAGCTCGGGCAGCGCCACGAGGACCGCCGGCACCATGTGCGCGGGCAGGAACCGGCGCGCGTACTCGGGCAGGTCCGCCGGCGGGTCGGTCGCGGGCGGGTCGGTGACCACGTACCCGACCAGCCGTACGCCGTCGTGCGCCACGTCGGACACGGCCGTCACGACCGCGTCGCGGACCTGCGGGTGGCCGCGCAGCACCGCCTCGACCTCCGCCGTCTCGACCCGGAACCCCCGCACCTTCACCTGCCGGTCGGCCCGGCCCAGCGGCTCGATCCGCCCGCTCGGCAGCCAGCGGCCCAGGTCCCCGCTGCGGTAGAGCCGGCCGCCGGGGGTGAACGGGTCGGGCACGAACCGCTCGGCGGTCCAGCCGGGCGCGTCGGCGTAGCCCCGGCCGACCCCCGCGCCGCCGATGCAGACCTCGCCGACCACGCCCGGCGGCACCGGCCGCAGCCACCGGTCCAGCACGTAGACCCGGCTGCCGGTGACGGCCGGGCCCAGGTCAGGCGGCGCCGACCCCGGCTCGACCTCGGCCCCGGTCGAGTAGACGGTCGTCTCGGTCGGACCGTAGAGGTTCCACAGGCGTGTGCCCGGCTCCGCGAGGGCGTCGGCGAGGGCCCGGGGCAGCGCCTCCCCGCCGCTGAGGCGCAGCCGCACCCCCGCCGGCACCCCGCCGGCCGCGACCAGCATCCGCCACGTCGTCGGCGTCGCCTGGAGCATCGTGGCCCCGGTCGTGGCGAGCAGCCGCCGCAGCCGGTTGCCGTCGATCACGTCGTCCTCGCCGGCGACCACCACCGGCGCACCGCACAGCAGCGGCAGGAGCAGGTCGAGCAGGGCGATGTCGAACGCGAACGGGCTCACCGAGAGGACCCGGTCGGCCGGCCCCAGCGGGACCATCTCGCGGAACGCGTGCAGCAGGTGCGCCACCGCGCCCTGGGTGACGGTGACCGCCTTCGGCCGGCCGGTCGACCCCGAGGTGAACAGCACGTACGCCGCCGCCGACGCGGGCACCGCACACGGCGGCGGCAGCGCCGGGCGCGCCTCCGCGCCGGCCGGCACCGCCGGCTGCGCCCCGGAGCCGGCCGGCTCCGCCAGGTCCAGCAGGGTCACCGACGCGGCCAGCTCGGACAGCAGCGGCGCGGAGACGGCGCCGCTGTCCGTGACGACCACCCGCACCCCGGCGTCGGCGAGCATCCCGCGCAGCCGCCCCGGCGGGTGGGTCGGATCGAGCGGCAGGTACGCCGCCCCGACCAACCAGACGCCCAGCAGCGCCGGGAGCGGACGCGCTCCCCGGGGCAGGACGATGCCCACGGTCTCCTGGACCCGTACGCCGAGCCCACGCAGCCCGGTGGCGATCCGGCCCGCGAGCCCGCGCACTGCGGCGCCGGTCAGGGTCGCGTCGTCGCCCGCGATCACCACCCGGTCGCCGGCGTCGACGTCGGCCACGAGCGCCGCCGCGGTGCACTCCGGCGGCGGGAGGGACCCGGACCGGGCCGCCGGCCACACCCGGGTGACGAGGTCCGCCGTCGCGGGGGAGAGCAGGTCCACGTCGCAGACGCGGGTCTGCGGGGCGGTCGCCAGCGCGGTCAGGATCGCGCCCAGGGCGTCGGCCATCCGGCCCGCGCCGTCCGGGGTGAAGAGGTCGGTGAGGTAGCGCAGGCGCACCGTCAGCTCGTCCGGGCCGGCGACGGCGGCCAGCTCCAGCTCGAACTTGCCGGTGCCGGTGGGCACCAGCTCCGGCCGCCAGCGCAGCGCCCCCCGGTCCAGCGTCGGCAGGGCCTCCTCGACGGTGCACATCACCTGCACCAGCGGCGCCCGCGTCGGTTGCCGCTGCGGCCGGCACAGCTCGACCACCCGCGTGAACGGCAGGTCCTGGTGGGCCTGGGCGCGCGCGGTGGCGGCGTGCAGCCGGTCGAGCAGCTCGGCGAGCGTCGGGTCGCCGTGCAGCGTCGCCCGGATCGCGACGGTGTTGGCGAAGAGGCCCAGCATCGGCTCGGTCTCGATCCGGGTGCGCCCGGCCACGGGCACGCCGACGAGCACGTCGTCCGCGCCGCCGAGCCGGGACAGCAGGGCCGCGTACGCGGTCAGCAGGACGGTGAAGAGGGTGCTGCCCCGCGCCCCGGCCAGGCGGCGCAGCGCCCCGGCCAGCTCCCCGTCGACGGGCACCGCGACCTCGGCGGCGGCCGGCGACAGTCGGTCGGGGTACGGGTGGTCGACCGGGAGCGGCACCTCCGGCGGCGCACCGGCCAGCTCGGCCGGCCAGAAGCGTTCCGCCTCGGCGTGGCCGCCCGCGTCGTCGTGCTCCCGCTCCCAGAGGGCGAAGTCGGCGTACTGCAGGGGCGGCTCGACGGAGCCGGGCGGTCGGCCGGCGCGCCGCGCCTCGTAGTCGGCGGAGAACTCGTCGAGGAGCAGCCGCAACGACCAGCCGTCGATGATCGCGTGGTGCGCCACCAGCGCCAGGACGTGCCGCTGCGGGGCGAGACGCAGCAGCCTGACCCGGGTCAGCGGGCCACGCTCCAGCGGCAGCGGGGTGCGGGCGTGCTCCCGCAGCGCGGCCCGGGCCGCGGCCTCCCGGTCCGCCTCGGGCAGCTCGTCCAGGGCCACGATTTCGATGGCGGTCGCGGGGGCGTCGTCGTCGATCACCTGGATCGGCCGCCCGCCGTTGGCCCGGAAGCGGGTGCGCAGGATCTCGTGCCGGGCGACCGTCGCCGCCCAGGCCCCGTCGAGCGCGGCGGTGTCCAACGGGCCGTCCAGCCACACCGCCCAGCCGACGTGGTAGGTCGGCTGGCCCGGATCGAGCTGGTCGAGCAGCCACATCCGGCGTTGCGCGGCCGACGCCGGGAACTCGAACACGGCCATCTCAGCGCACCTGCCCGTCGACCGCGACGACCCGCAGTTCGGCGGTGTACCGGCCGTCGGGCCCGGTCAGCCAGAGCTGGTCCGGCGCCGGCAGCATCTCCACCACGCCCACCGTGGCGTCGTCGCCGCCGTGCCGGCGGGCCCGGCGGACCGACCGGGACACCAGATCGACCGAGGCGAGGCTGGTCAGGTCGGCGTGCACCGGTTTCCGCTCGCCCGCGCAGCGCAGGAACACGTGCCGCGGCAGGCCGTGGGCGCCGGCCCAGGCCCGCGCCTGCCGGAACCGCAGCGCCTCGTCGCGGGTGTCGGCGAAGGCGAGGTCGGCGGCGGCGAACGTCCACGACTCGCGGCTGACCACGAGGGAGTCGATGGTGATCCGGGGCTGGTGCGCCGCCGGGGGTAGGACGCGGAAGAGCTGGGACAGCCCGGCGCCGACCACGTCGCCGAGGACGTGCATCAGGTTCACGTCGAACCGCCCGTCGCGCGACCGTACCCGCAGCCCGCCGGCCACCTCGACCAGGTCGCACTCGCCGACGCGCAGGCTGCGGCGCGGGTCGTGCCCGAACGAGTCGTGCGCGAACACCAACCGGACGTCGTCGGGCCCGGCCAGCGCGTTGCTCTGCCGGGTCGGCACGCCGCCCTCCTGGCCGGTCTCGGCGGGATAGACCGCCCCGGCGCCCACGTCGCGGGCCAGCGCGGCGCGCAGCTCGTCGGCCTCCGGGTGGTAGGCCACCCAGGTGGCGTACCGCAGGGTGTTGACGCCCGGGTGCAGCTCGCCGAGGACCCACTCGTCGCCGGCCCGCATCAGGTCCGGGCTGTGCTGCCGCGCGGTCGGCCAGCCGGGCCGCCCGGGCGGGAAGGCGGCAGCCACCGCCGGGGCCAGCTCCGCCGCCGTGAGCCGGATCCGCCGCCGGTCCGGCGGCAGCGCCAGCACGTCGGCCCAGCGCCGGTGCAGCGCGGCGGTCAGCAGGTCGGTCAGCCGTCGCGGCGGATGGAACAGCGCCTCGCCGGCCAGCAGCCAGAAGTCGGCCAGCGGCACGACGTCGGTGCCCAGCTCGGCGGCCCGGCGGCGGTAGATCTCCGCGCAGAGACGGCGGTAGAGCGTCGCGCCGGCGGCGGTGAACCAGCGTGCGCTCTCCAGCACCAGGCCGAGCGCGTCGCGGATCCCGTCGAGGCTCGCCTCGCCGACGCCGACCGAGCCGGCCCGCAGGCACTCCTCGTAGACGGGGGTGCGCCCGGCGTACATCGTGCCGGCGCGCCGGGTGGCCGGGACGCCGGCCAGCCGGGTGAAGGTGGCCTCCAGGCCGGCCATCGCACCGGTCAACCGCTCCGGCTCGCCGGCCGCCGAGGTGAGCGCGTCCCGGGCGGCGACCAGCTCGTCCAGGGCGGCGAGCGCGGGTGCGCGCACGGCCTCGTCGGTGACCCGGGCCAGCCGGGCCCGCATGGTCCGCTCCGGCCGGGTGTCGTGCGGCGCCACCTCCGGCTGCCAGGCGATCCGGTGGGCCCCGGCCAACGTCTCCAGCACCTCGTGCACCTCCCGCGTCGAGCGCAGTCCCGAACCCGGCTCGGCCAGCACGGCCCCGGCGACCTCGTGCGCGTCGCGGACCCCGTCGCAGGCACGCAGCACCGCCGCCTCGGCGTCGGTCAGCGCCACCGGCGGGGCGAGCGGCACCCGCAGCGTCGTCCCGGCCAGCTCCAGGAAGGGCATGAGCCGGGGTACGAGCCACGGGCGCAGCCGTTGCGCGTACGGGGCCAGCACGGCGGCGACCGCCCACCCCTCCAGGTAGACGGTCCGCTCGGCGAGCAGCGCCGGTGGGTCGGCGGGGTCGACCCGTACGCCGCCGCCCGGCTCGATCCGCGCCCAGCCGACCGGCCCGAAGAACCCGATCGTGTCGTTCTTGGCGCAGTAGCGCTGGAGGTAGCTGGTGACCAGCGCCTCGTGCTGGCGGTGCTTGGTGTTGCGGGTCGGGCTGCCCGGGCCCCGGCGCAGCAGCGCGTCGACGCCGGTACGCAGCGCGTGCGGGTTCTGCCAGGCCACCGCCTCGCGGAAGCGGGGGTGGGCCGCCACCGTGTGCAGCGCGACCGCGAGCCGGCCGACCGCCTCCGGGTACGCCGCCGCGTACGCCGCCTCGGTGGCGGCGATGCCGGCCGGGTCCCCGTCGACCCGGGCCGCCACCACCCGGTCCGCGGCGGCGGCGAGTTCCGTGTCGCCGAGCGGGGCCAGCAGGTCGACCGGAAGGCCCGCGCCCCGCAGGCAGACGGTCCGCCACAGCGCCCAACCGTCGGTCAGCCGGGCCAGGTGCGCCGGCAGGTCCCGCCCGCTCCGCTGCGGCACCCGGTCCCGGCGGCGCAGCGCCGGCCCGGCCTGTCCCCGGTGACCGGGTGCCGATCCGGTCGCCGCGTCGATCGCCGCCGCCGTCGCGGCCAGGGTCGGCGCCCGGTAGAACGGGCCCACGCCCAGCTCCACGCCGAACGCCTCGCGGATGCGGAACATCAGCCGGGTGGCGGTCAGCGAGTTGCCGCCGAGGGCGAAGAAGCTGCTCTCCCGCCCGATGGTCGCGGGCGGGCGCCCGCCGGGCAGCAGCCGGGACCAGAGTTCGGCGAGCCGGTGCTCGATCGGTGAGGCGGGCCCGGCCACGTCCGGGTCCTCCTCGGCGGGACCGGGTGCCGGCAGCGCCGCCCGGTCGACCTTCCCGTACGCGGTCAGCGGCAGCCGGTCGAGCACGGCGAACCCGGCCGGCACCAGGTGGGCCGGCAGCCGGGCGGCGACATGGTCGCGCAGGCTCGCCGGGGTCGGCGCCGCCGGGCCGGCCGGCGTGACGTAGCCGACCAGGTGCCGCTCCGGCCCGTCGCCCCGTACGCCCACCGCCGCCGAGGCGACCTGCGGGTGCGCCCGGAGCGCCGCCTCCACCTCGCCCGGCTCGACCCGGAATCCCCGGATCTTCACCTGCTCGTCGCGGCGGCCGAGGAACTCCAGCACCCCGTCCGCGCGCCAGCGCACGACGTCACCGGTGCGGTAGAGGCGCTCGCCGGGCGCCTGCGGGTCCGGCACGAACGCCCGGGCGGTGGCCGCCGCGTCGCCGAGGTAACCGCGGGCCAGCCCGTCGCCGCCGGTGTACAGCTCGCCAGCGACCCCGACCGGCACCGGCCGGCCGCTGCCGTCGAGCACATGGACGGTGGTCTGCGGCACGGGACGGCCGACCGGCACCGGGTCGCCCACCGGCCCGGCGCCGCTCATCAGGTGGCAACTGGTCAGCGTCGTGTTCTCCGTCGGCCCGTACGCGTTGACCAGCGGAAGCCCGTCGCGCGCGGCGAGCACGGCGCGGACCGCGCCCGGGTCGGCCACGTCCCCGCCGGTGAGGAGCTGCCGGACCCCCGCGAGGGACGAGACGTCCTCCTCGGCGAGCTGCCGGAAGAGCCCGGCGGTGAGGAAGGCGACGGTGACCCCGCCGTCGCGGATCAGCGCGGTCAGCCGGGTGAGGTCCACCGGGTCCGGGGGCGCGACCACCGCCGTGGCGCCGGTGAGCAGCGCACCCCAGATCTCCCAGGTGGACGCGTCGAACGCGGTCGGGGCGAACTGGAGCACCCGCTCGCCGGGGCCGAGAGTGGCGAAGTCCGGGCCGGTCACCAGCCGCACCACGCCCCGGTGGGTGATCCCGACCCGCTTGGGCGCGCCGGTCGAGCCGGAGGTGTGCAGGACGGCGGCGAGCTGCGACGGGTGGATCCGCCCCGGCGGCGGACCGGCCGGCGCCGGCTGCCCGGCGGGCGCGTCGACGTCCAGCACCCGGACCGGGCCCAGGTCCGGCAGGTCGGCGGCGGTCGCGGCGGTGGTCAGCAGCAGGCGGGTGCCGCTGGCCGCGAGGAGACCCGCGATCCGGGCGGGTGGGGCGGACGCGTCCACGGGAAGGTAGGCGCCGCCGGCCTTGAGCACGCCCAGCAGGGCCCGGATCAGCGGTTCGCCCCGGGGGAGCAGCACGGCGACGGGGGTCTCCCCGGCGACCCCGTGCCGGCGCAGCGTCCAGGCCAGCCGGTCCGCCGCCCGGTCCAGCTCCGCGTAGGAGACGGTGCGGTCGCCGATCACCAGCGCGGTGGCGGCCGGTTCGTCGGCCACGCGGGCCGCGAAGACCTCGGGGACGGAGGCGTCGCGGGGGTAGGGCCGCCGGGTGGCGTTCCAGGCGGCGCGCAGCGGCGCCTCCCCGGCGGCGCCGAGGTCCAGGTCGGCCAGGCGGGCGTCCGGCCGCTCCGCCAACTCGAGCACGGTGCGGTGCAACTGCGCGAGGACCCGCCGCGCCGAGGCGTCCAGCAGCCTGGTGCCGTCCCACGTCACGCCCAGGCGCAGCTCCGGTTCGTCGAAGGCGTGCACCGTCAGCGGATAGCCGGGCATCCGGTGTACGCGGGCCGAGCGCCGGGCCCCCTCCGGCCCGCCCTCGGCCAGGGCGGTGGACAGCCGCTGCCGCTCGAACACCACCAGGCTGTCCAGCAGCGGCGTGTCGGGTGCCAGGCCCGCCTGGTCGAGGATGGCGTGCAGCGGCGTGAGCTGGTGCTCGCGGATCCGCCGGATCCGGCCCGCCACGTCGGCGAGGAACCGCCGCACCGTCCACCCCGGATCGAGCCGGATCCGCAGCGGCACCGTGTTGAGCAGCAGCCCGACGATCCGGTCGGCGTCCGGGACGCTGTCGTACCGGCAGGATCTCGTGACCGCGAAGGTGACGTCGTCGACCCCGCCGTAGCCACCGCGCAGCAGCGCCCAGGCCGCGTGGACCACGGCGCTGACGCCGACGTCCACTCCGGCGGCGGCGGCGCGGAGCCGGTCGGAGTCCGGCCGGGTGACGACGACCTCGTGCGAGGCGGGCACGCCCCGCGCGCCGGGATCCGCGTCGAGGCGGCCCGGGAGCGCCCGCGGCATCGGGGCGCCCGCGAGGTACCCCTTCCAGAACGCGTCGCCGGTGCGCGGGTCGCGCGCGCCCCACCAGTGCACGAAGTCCGCGAACGGCGGCCGGCGCGGCGGGTCCGGCACCCGGCCGGCCCGGCGCGCGGCGTAGTCGGCGAGGACCTCGTCGAGCAGCATCCGGGTGGAGCGGCCGTCGAGGATCGCGTGGTGGAAGGTGACGACGACGTGCTGGTCGCTCAGCGCGGTGACCCGGAGCAGGGGCGCCCGGCCGACGTCGAAGGGCTCGTACCGGTCGGTGGGGAGGAAGTCGTCGAGGGTCGTCTCCCGCCACCACAGGTCCGGTGCCACGGTGGACCGGACGACCTGCGCCACGCCGTGGTCACCGTCGACCTCGAAGGCCGTACGCAGCACCGCGTGCCGCCGGGTCGCGGCCTGCCAGGCGGCGCCGAACGCGTCCCGGTCCGGCGGGCCGTCCCACCTGATCGTGACCTGCTGGACGTCCACCCCGCCGGCGGGCTGCCGGAGCGTCTGCAGGACCATCCCGCGTTGCACGGCGAGGGCCGGATACCGCTGGCAACTGTCGCTCATGCGCCCTCGTCCGGTGCGGCGTCAGCCGGTCGCGGCGTGCTCGTCCATCCAACGCCGCAACGACGCGGGCCGCATGTCCGTCCACACCTCGTCGATGTGGGCGAGGCACTCGGCGCGTGTCCCGGTCGTGCCCTCGCGCCGCCAGCCGGCGGGCACCTCCCGGTCGTCCCACCAGATCGAGAACTGTTCCTCGTCGTTCACGACCACGGCGTACGTCCGGGTGTCGTCGTCCTCAGCGCTCATCGGACCCCCTTCGCCGGGAAGGATTTCAGTCGCGTCGATTCCGTGTCAAGGATCGGTCGATCTTCCGACGTCACGCGGAGGTGGGCCGTACGGCCGGCTCCGGTTCCGGTGTGGACGGTGGCGGCGGCGGGTCGGCGCCGGCGCCGGTCCGTGGCGTCCGGGCGACCCAGCCGACGGCCGGGCCGGCGGCCAGCGCGCAACCCACGAAGATCGCCGCGACGACCCACCAGCCCCAGCCGCCGGTCTGGATCGCGAGGAGGGTCAGGCCGACCGGCGCGAAGACGTCCGCCGCCGAGCTGATCGTCTGCGCCGTGCCGAGGTACACCCCGCGCGACGCGGCCGGCGGCACGTTGGTCTGGAAGAACCAGAGCGCCGCCGAGAACCACAACTCGGTGGTGGTCACCAGCACCACGACGCCGAGGAGCGCGACGACGGTCCACCCGCCGCCGGTCCGACCCGCGAACGCGGCCAGCGGGCAGGCGAGCGCGGTGACCAGGGCGCCCCGGCGGATCAGGCGGGCCGCGCCGGGGAGCGAGTCGGCGCCGCGCGCCGCCGGCACCTGCAACGTGATCACCAGCACCGTGTTGAGGGCCAGCATCGCGCCGAGCAGCGGCTTGGGGGCGTCGGTGTGGGTGATCGCCCAGAGCGGCAGGATCTCGACGAGGATCACCGAGTGGAACATCATGACGGCGAGGAGCACGGCGCTCGTCGCGTAGGGCAGGTCCTTCAGCACCGCCCACCGCGAGGCGGTGGCCGTCCGCTCGTGCCGCACGATCGGCGCGGCCGGGAGCCGGGTCACGAGGCCGGCGTTGAGCAGTGACAACGCGGAGTTGAGCAGCACCATGGCGACGAGCGCGGCGGCGGAGTCGAACGCCAGCGCCACCGCGCCGAGACCGGTGCCGACGGTGAACCCGGCGTTGAGGTACGAGCGGGCGTACGCCATCGTCCGCACCCGGTCCCCGGCCGGCATGGCGGCGGCGGTGTAGATGGTGCGCCCGGCGTTGGCGAACGAGTCGGTGACGGCGGCCACCACCATCAGCACCACGAAGCCCGCGATGGACGTCACGAGCGGGTAGGCGGCGAACGTCAGCGCCGAGCCGAGCGCGCCGAGGGCCCAGGACCGCTGCCCGCCGATCCGGTCGGCCAGCGCGCCCAGCGGCAGCGAGGTGGCCACCCCGGCGAGGCCCGCGATCGAGAAGCCGATCCCGATCTGCACCGGGCTGAGCCCGAGGACCTCGGTGAAGAACACGATGCTGCCGGTGAGGAAGGTGCCGCTGCCGACGGCGACCATGGCGGACTGGTACGCGATCGCCCGGGGCAGCCCGGGCGGCGGCAGGAGCCGGGACACGGCGAATCGGTGACCGTCCATGGTGCCGGTCAGGCTACCCGGGTGGTCGCCGCCGGCGGCAACGCCGACCCGGCGCGCGGACCCGGTCCGGTGCCGTGGGGGAGGGCTCGCGCCGGCCCGCCGGCGTCAGCCGGGACGGGACCGTCACGCCGCCCCGTCCGCGCGCAGCACGAGCCGGTCGGTGGTCCTCTCCCCGATGTACGCCAGGTCGGCGTCCCACCCGAGGCCGGGCGCGGCGGGCACCTCGACGAGCCCGTCGGCGCTCACGATCGGGCGGGTGGTGACGTCGCGGGCGTAGTACTTGTCGGAGCCGGAGACGTCCGAGGGGAGCGTGAAGCCGGCGAGCGCGCTCAGCGCGACGTTGGCGGCCCGGCCGATCCCGAACTCGTGCATGCCGCCGCACCACACGGGGACGCCGTGCTCGCGCGCGAGGTCGTGCGCCCGTACGGCGTGGGTCAGCCCACCCATCCGCGAGACCTTGACGTTGAGCACGCGTACGGCGCCCAGGCGCAGCGCGGTGACGAGATCGTCCAGCTCCTCGACGGACTCGTCGAGACAGACGGGCGTGCCGATGCGTTCCTGCAGGGCGGCGTGCGCGACGAGTGCGCGCGGCGCGAACGGCTGCTCGATCATCAGCAGGCCCAGGCCGTCCAGTTCGGCCAGGACGGCCCGGTGTTCCGGGGTGTCCTCGTAGGCGCCGTTGGCGTCGACGTGCAGCGGCACGCCCGGATGTGCCGCGCGTACGGCCCGCACCGGGTCGACGTCCCAGCCGGGCGCGATCTTGAGCTTGATCCTGCGGTAGCCCTCGTCGACGCGCAGCCGCACCTGGGCGAGGAGGTCGTCGACGCTGCGTTCGATCCCCAGCGACACCCCCGCCTCGACGCTGCCGCGCGTGCCGCCCAGCGCGTGCGCGAGGGAGGTGCCCTCGGCGGCCGACCACAGGGCCCAGGCGGCGATGTCGAAGCCGGCGCGGGCGAAGTGGTTGCCCCGGACCCGGCCGAGCGTCGCGGCCAGGTCGGCCGGGTGCTCCCAGCCGGTACGCAGGACCAGCGGCGCGAGGTGGTCGCGGGCGACCGCCCAGCAGCTCTCGACGGTCTCGGCGCAGTAGAACGGGCCGCTCGGCGACGCGATCTCGCCCCACCCGACGGCGCCGTCGGTGTCGGTGAGCGCCACCAGGATGTGCTCCAGCTCCCGTTTGGCGTGGGAGCTGGTCTGGAACCGGTGCACGAGCGGCAGCCGTACCCGGCGCAGCTCCACCGCCTCGATCCGCCTCACGCCGTCACCGCGCCGTGCCGGCGGTCCCCGGCCGGCTCGTGGGCGGCCCCTCCGCCTCGCCTGTGGTCGGTCACGGTTCCTCCTGGTAGAGATCGAGTTCGGCGGCGAGGGCGTCGCGCTCGCGCAGGCGGCGGCCGGCCCCCTTCGAGCTGGCGATGGTCAGGGTGGCGAGCAGGTGCAGGGCGAGCACCACGGAGGTGGGGGAGTTCGCGTAGGAGGCGCTGTCGGTGCCGATGACGATGCGGACGGCGGCGGTCTCGGCCAGCGGCGCGTCCTCGGCGTCGGTGACGAGGACCAGTTGGCCGCCGTGGCGGACGTAGGCGGAGGCGACGTCGATGGTCTCGCGCCGGTAGCGCGCCATGCAGACGGCCACGAGCAGGTCGCCCTGGCGGATGTCGCTGAGCACGTCGAGGGGCCGCAGTGCCGCGCCGTCGACGAGGTGGACGCCGGAGAGCCCGGCGCTGAGGTCGGCGGCGAGCAGGGACGCGAAGCCGAGCGACTTGCCGTGGCCGAGCAGGTACCGCCGGCGGGCCGACACGATGAGCGCCGCGGCCCGCTCGATGGCGTCCTGCTCGGCGGCCCACGCCAGCGCCTTGCCGAACTCGGTGCGTTGCTGCTCCAGGACCCGCTGCTTGAGCACCTGCGCGGACCTGCGCTGCACGTTGCGGTCGAAGCGCTCCGAGGGGGTCGATCTCTTCGTGGTCATGCCTCAATCCTGGGCGAACAGGTAGCTGACGCGGCCGGGGGTGTCCGCCCGCCGCGCGACGCCGACGAGCCGCCCGCCCGCGGCGAACCGGCCGGCCAGCTCCAGGCGCAGCCGCGCCCGGTCGTCGGGCCCCCGTGCGGCGGTACGGTCGTCGGCGGGCGAGTCCACGGCCGCGTGCCCGTGCCCCGGCGGCCAGGTGCTGCCCCCGGGACGGTCGAGGTCCCACCGGACCAGGACCCGGTCGCTGTCGCCGTCGTCGTAGAAGTCGGGCAGGAAGCGGATCCCGACGGCGCCCAGCACGTTCAGGTTGAAGTGGACGTTGCGCAGCGCGTACGGGTCGAAGGTCCACCGCATCGTGTGCACGCCCGCGCGTCGTGCGGCCTCGGCCTGGGCGTGCTTGAGCAGGCGGCCGACGCCGCGCCCCTGTGCCCGCGCGTCGACGACGGCCGCCTGCGAGTAGTGGTAGAGCTCGCCGTGCTCGACGCCGGTGAAGCCGTAGCAGAAGCCGACGAGGGTGCCGTCCTCGTCGAACGCGCCGACCGCGGTCCCCGCGTTCTCGCGCAGCGCGGCCAGGAGGCGGGGGCTGACGGCGTGCTCGGGGCCCTCGTAACCGAAGACGCTCCGGTAGAGCGCCGACGCCGCCGTCCACTCGGCGAGCCCGGCGAGGTTACGCGCCACGATCCCTTGCGTGTCAGCGGTCATCAGCCACTCCCTTGCAATGATAGCGATCGTATGTTTTCCATGCTGCCGTTGATCGCGCCCGTTGACAAGGCGTTCGAGCGAAACATATGGTCCGCATATGTCGTCCTTCGGACCCAGTGCCGCGCTCGACGCGCTGCACCGCTACACGCTGCACGAGTCGCCGACCGGTGACCGGCGGGCGCTGGCCGCGCTGGCCGACGTGCTCGACGCCGACGCCGCCCGCGCCGGCTTCGACACCGCCCGGGAGTCGCACCCGAGCGGCGACCATCTGGTCTGGACCCTCCCGGCGCGAGGGGTCCCGGGCGATCCGGTGCTGCTGCTGACCCACTACGACACCGTCTGGCCGGTCGGCACGCTGTCCGGCATGCCGTGGTCCGTCGAGGGGGACGTCGTCCGCGGCCCCGGCGTCTACGACACCAAGGCCGGGATCGTCGCCCTGCTCGCGGCGGCGGCACGCGTCGAGCGGCAGGGCGCCCCGCACCCCGAGATCAGGGTCCTCGTCGTCGCCGACGAGGAGATCGGCTCGCCCACCGCCACCGGGCTGGTCCGGGCCGAGGCGGCCCGGGCCCGCGCGGTGCTCGGCCTGGAACCGCCGCACCCCGGCGGCGACCTCAAGACCGGCCGGCGCGGCAGCACCCGGGTCCGCATCGAGGTCACCGGGGTCGAGGCGCACGCCGCGCTCGACCCGGACGCCGGCGTCAACGCCATCGACGAGCTCGTCGACCAGCTCGTGCGGCTCCGCGCACTCGTGCGGGGTCGGCCGGTCCTGCTCAACACCGGCACCATCGCCGGCGGGGGGCGGACCAACGTGGTGGCCGGCGCGGCCCACGTCGAGCTGGGACTGCGCTTCACCGACCCGGACGACGAGGACGCCGTCCTCGCCGGCCTGCGGTCGCTGCACCCGGTACGCGACCGCGCCCGGCTCGACGCCCGGCTGCTCTCGCACCGGCCCACCTGGCGGCCGGACGAGGCGGGGGCGCATCTGCTCGACCGGATCGTGGGCGTCGCCGCCGACCTCGGTCAACGCCTCGCCGGTCGACCGGCGGACGGCGCCGCCGACACCAACACGACGGGTGCGCTCGGCCGCCCCACCGTCGACGGGCTCGCCCCGCCCGGTGGTGGCGCACACGCCCGGCAGGAGTGGGTCTCGGCGGCCGGCATCGACGCGCGCAGCGACCTGCTGGCAGCGCTGTTCACCGGCCTCCACACCGAGGCCGCGTCCCGTGGGGACGGCGCCTGACCCGGGCACGAGCCCCCGGCAGCCGGGACGGCTGGCCCGGTTCGGGCCGCCGCGCGCAGGTCGGCGCGGCCCGGCGTACCGCGTGGCGGGACCTGGCACGCCGCGCGGCGGATCGGCGCGACCCGGCGTACCGCGTCGCGGGTCAGCGCGATCCGGCGCGCCGCGTGCGGATCAGCGCGACCAGGCCCACGGCGATCAGCACCAGTCCGAGCGCTCCGGCCGCCACGAGGTAGGTCCCCACGGCGCCGGCGCGGCCGGTCCCGTCGCCGGCGGCGCGGGCCGTCGACCCGGGCGTGGTGGGCGGCGCGGGGGACCCGACGGCCGCCGGCAGCGGGTAGCGCCGGACCACGGGCATCGTCCCCGGCGGCTGGTCGGCGGTCTCGGACACGGTGAGCAGGGAGCGCCCGTCGCGGCTGTAGGTGACCGACTCGCCCTGCGGTTCGTCCGGCAGCGCGACGATCCGTGGCGTCCCGCCGGTCAACGCGGTGACCACGTCGCCGTCGGTCACGTCGAACTCGTACGCGTCCGCGTAGGTGCGCAGGACGATCCGGCGCCCGTCCGGTGCGGTGGCGGCGCCGGTGACCGCCGTGCGACCGAGCGCCCCGAACGGGTTGCTCGTCGTGGAGGCCGGCAGCCGGACCTGTCCCACCTTCACCAGTGGTGTCGTCGCACCCGGACGCGGGGCGGCGCTCGGGGCGTACAGGTTGGCCGAGTACTTGGAGACGACCACCGGCCGGTCGTCGCCCGTCACGAGCAGGGCCTCCGCGTCGTGCGGGCCGTCCGGATAGGCCATGCGGTACAGGACCGGCCGGTCGGCCCCCGGCGGCAGCTTCCACACCGCGATCGTCTGCCGGGACCGGTCGTTGTCCCCGATGTCGGCCACCCAGACCGTGCCGTCGGCCCCGACGGCGAGGTCCTCGGTGTCGCGCGGCCGGGACGGATAGGACACGGTCCGCACGACGGCGCACCGGTCGTCCAGGAAGAAGATGCGGCGGCGGGCCTCGTCGTCCGCGCCGTCGTTGATCATGACGAAGCCGCCGTCCGTCGCGGCCATGCCGGAGATCTCGCTCAGCCGGCCGCCACGCACCTCGCACACCGGCGTCCCGGGGGCCGCAGCGGGTGTCGGGTCGGCCACGGCCGCACCGGGGGCCGTCGCGACGGCGAGGACGACGACCGTCCCCGCCGCGACCCGTAGCCGCCGGGTCCCGTTGCCTCGTCGCCTCACCCGCAGTCCCTTCAGTGCCGGTCCGCCCCGTCCGGCGGACCGGCGCGGTTCGCGGACCGGCGGTCCACCCCTGCCGGCCCGGGCGCCACGCCGGGTGCCGTGACCGGCTGTCGTCCGTCCGGCTCCGGTGCGTTGCCGGCCCCGGCGTGGGCGGCGTCCGGGCGCGTGACCAGGGGACGAGTGTATGACCCGAAGGCGCGGCCCCGGTCACGGCCCGCCGTGCCGGCCCGCCGCCGCCGCGACCGGAACCGATGGCGCCGCCGTCCGCCCGCACCCGCCCGGAGGGGCCGGCACCGGGCCGGGACCCGCCCGGCACCTGCCGCGTACGCTGCCGCGATGACCGCACCGGCCCGCATCCTCGTCTACGGGGTGTACGGCGCCGGCAAGTCCACGCTGGCGGCGCGGCTGGCCGAGCTGCTCGGGTCACCGTGGCACCCGGTCGACGACCTGCTGTGGCAGCCGGGCTGGGTGGAGGTGCCGGTCGCGGAGCAGCGCAGCCGGATCGAGGCGGTCTGCCGCCGCGACCGCTGGATCCTCGACGGGGCGTACCACGGGTGGCGCGACGTGGTGCTGGCGCGCGCCGACCTGGTCGTCGGCCTGGACTATCCACGCTGGCTCTCCTTCTGGCGGCTGCTGCGGCGTACCGTCCGCCGGCTGGTCAGCGGCGAGGAGATCTGTAACGGCAACCGCGAGTCGCTGCGCAGCGTGCTGTCCCGGGAGTCGATCCTGGTGTGGCACGTCACCGCGTTCGGCCGGGCCCGGCGGCGGATGCGCGCCTGGCAGGCCGATCCGGCCGGGCCACCGGTGCTGCTGTTCCGCTCCCCGGCGGCCCTGGAGCGCTGGCTGTCCGAACTCACCCGACGATGAGGATCCGCCCCGGCGAGCCCGGCACGACCGGCCCACCGGTGGGGGACTCCGGCTGACCGCGGCGTCGGCGTCGTCGTGCCCGGTGCGGCGCACGGATGGACGGACGCCATTGCCCCGGCCTCGGTGATCACCTAGGTTTCACACGATCGCACCCAGCCGCACCGAGCACTCCCCGGCTCTGGCCAGGCAGCGAGACAGCACCGATCGCGCCGCTCAGTGACTTAGGAGCTCACCGTGGCACAGCACCCCTCCCGAAGAACGTTCCCCTCCCGACGGCGAACACCGGCCCGTCTGGTCGCGGCGGTGGCGGCGAGCACCATGCTGCTCGCCGCGGCCCCCGTGTCCGCTGCCGCGGCGCCCTCCAGCGCGCCGCTGGCGGCCACCCGGCAGGCACCCGAGGCGCCGCCCCGCCCGGCGTCCGGCCTGCCGCAGCCCAAGAGCGGGCTCTGGCTGGTGCAGTTGGACAAGCCGTCGTTGATGGCCGCCACTCGGGGCACCGGGGCGCGCGCCGGCAGGATCGACGCCCGGTCCGCGGCGAGCACCCCCTACGCCAGGGAACTGGCGCAGCGGCAGGACACCGTGGTGGACGAGATGGAGGCCGTCCTGGGGCGCTCCGTGCGGGTCGCCCACACCTACCGGAACGTGGTCAACGGACTGGCGGTGGCGCTCAGCGCGGACGAGGCGGCGCAGCTGTCCGGCCTGCCGGGGGTCAGGGCGGTCGTACCCGACGAGATCCTGGAGCTGACGACCGACACCAGCAACGCGCTGATCCAGTCGCCCGCGGTGTGGGAGGGCCGGACGGCGGAGAACGTCGGGACCCGTGGCGAGGGCGCCATCGTCGGGATCCTGGATTCCGGCATCAACCCCGACCACCCGTCGTTCGCGGCCGTGGACGGTGACGGCTTCCGGCACACCAACCCGTACGGCGCGGGCAGGTACGTCGGCGTCTGCGCCCCGAGCCACCCCCAGCACAAGGCGATCTGCAACGACAAGCTGATCGGCGCCTGGTCGATGGTCGGCACCGACGCCCGGGACGACAACGGCCACGGCAGCCACACCGCCTCGACCGCCGCCGGCAACCGGCACGAGGCGACCATGACCGTCGGCACCAGCACGCACAAGCTCACCGTCTCCGGGGTCGCGCCGCGGGCCAACGTCATCTCCTACAAGGTCTGCATGGCGCTCGGCTGCCTCTCCTCGGCGACGATCGCGGCGGTGGACCAGGCGATCGCCGACGGCGTGGACGTCCTCAACTACTCGATCTCCGGTCGCGACGACCCCTGGAAGGACCTCGTCGACCAGGCGTTCCTGGAGGCGTACTCGGCCGGCATCTTCGTCGCCGCCTCCGCCGGCAACAACGGCCCGGGCCCCAGCACCGTCGCGAAGACCGCGCCGTGGAACATGTCCGTCGCCGCGGTCAGCCACGAGCGGGTCATCGCCCACCGGCTCGACGTGACCGGCCCGACGCCCGTCCCGGCCGCGCTCACCGGCATCGCCGCCGTGATCGGGGAAGGTTCGCCGAACCCGCCCATCGAGGGTGCGATCCGGTACTCCGGCGCCGTCGACGCGGACAACGTGCAGGCCTGCCTTCCGTTCCCGGCGGCGGCGTTCAGCGGCAGGGTCGCCCTGCTGCCCCGGGGCGGCTGCGACTTCTCCGTGAAGGTCAAGAACGCCACCGCCGCCGGCGCGACCGGCGTGGTCGTGCACAACCAGTACAGCGGCCCGCCGATCACGATGGGCGCGCTCGCCGGGACCACCATCCCCGCCGTGATGGTCTCCCTCGCCGACGGGCAGCGGCTGCGCGAGCACGCGGCGGCCACCGACGGCCCCGTCACCGTGCGCGTCGACCCCGGCAGCGAGGTGCTGCGCGACGGCGACTGGACCGACGTCGTGGCCGACTTCAGCTCGCGCGGACCCAGCAAGTTCGACATGCTCGCGCCCACCGTGGCCGCCCCGGGCCGCAACATCCTCGCCGCCACCATGGCGACGAAGGACAACCCGGCCCCGTACGCCTTCATGCAGGGCACGTCGATGTCGTCGCCGCACGTCGCCGGTGCCGGCGCGCTGCTGGCGGCGCTGCACCCCGACTGGTCGCCGACGCGGATCCGCTCCGCGCTGGCGGTCACCGCGGACCGCGACGGGGTCGTCAAGGAGGACGGCCGCACGCCGGCCGACGCGTTCGACGTGGGCTCCGGCCGGATCAACCTGGCCCAGGCCGCCCGGACCGGCATCGTGCTCGACGAGACCGCGGCGAACTTCGTCGCGGCCAACCCCGATGCCGGTGGTGACCCGCAGACGCTGAACCTGCCGGCCGTGGTGGAGCACCACTGCCTCAAGGTCTGCACCTTCACCCGGACGGTGTCCAGCGTGGCCAAGGTGGCCGCGACCTACCAGGTCACGCCGCAGGCCCCGGCCGGCGCGCGGATCACGGTCGCGCCGACGCAGTTCACCCTGGCGCCCGGCGCCAGCCAGGAGCTGACCATCACCCTGGACGTCACCGGGACCCCCCGCAAGAACTGGCTCTTCGGCGCGATCGACCTGACCACCGACGCCCGGCACGCGCCGGACGGGCAGCCGATCGCCCAGGCGCACTTCCCGGTCGCCGTCCTTCCCGCGGCCCCGGACCTGACCGTCGACAAGACCGCGCTCAGCTCCAGCATGGACGTCGCGCAGAACGAGACCCACACCGTCAAGGTGGGCAACGCCGGCGGCGCCGAGCTGACCTGGCGGGCGACCGGCGACGGCGACGACTGCGACTGGCCGACCTGGGTCAAGGTGGCCCCGGCGCAGGGCACCCTGGGCGCGTTCAGGAGCCAGGACATCCAGATCACCCTCGACTCGACCGGTCTGGACGACGGCGGCGTGTTCACGGCGAACCTGTGCCTGGCCAGCAACGACCAGGACCAGCCGACGACGACGATCGCGCTGGAACTGACGGTGGTGCCGGTACCGAAGATCGAGGTGGCGCCCAAGTCGATCTCCGCGCGGCAGCCGGCCGGGCTGGTCACCAGCCAGAAGTTCGCGGTACGCAACGCCGGGCACGGCGTGCTGGACTGGCGGCTGGACGACCCGGACGCCGGGCCGGACGACGAGCGGATCCGGCTCCTGCGTGACGGTGTCCTGCTGATCCCGAACTCGGCGAGCGCCACCCGTGGGGTGATGGCGTTCGATCCGCAGACCGGAAAGCAGATCGACCCGCAGTTCATCCCGCACTTCAAGTTCGACCCGACCAGCAACCTCTACACGCCGTTCCAGGTCATCGCCAAGCCGGACGGCAGCGGCTTCCTCATGTCCGACCAGGTCAACTCGGTGATCACCGAACACGCCCTGGACGGCAGCTTCCGGCGGATCTTCGCGCCGGCCGGCGGCGTGGACGACCCGAAGATCATGACCAACACCCGGGGTATCGCGCTCTCGCCGCGCGGCACCGTGCTGGTGACGGTCGCGTCCCAGAGCAACGCCAACTCGGTCGTCGAGTTCGACGCCGACGGCAAGTACCTGGGCACGTTCGTCGCGCCGGGGACCGACGGGCTGAAGGGACCGTGGGGCATCCTCTTCCGCGGCGACGACATGCTCGTCTCGGGCAGCGACAGCGACGCCATCCACAGCTTCAAGAAGGACGGCTCCGCGGCCAACGCCCGCTTCTTCGAGGGGCTGAGCTGGCCCGGTCAGCTCGCGGAGATGCCGAACGGCAACGTGCTTGCGGCGAGCTGGGGCAGCGGCTCCGCCCCCGGGGTCTGGGAGATGGACCGCGACGGCAAGCTGATCGGCGTCTACACGCCGCCCGGCGGCAGCGGTTACCAGGGCGTCCACCCGCTCGGTAACGGCAACATCCTGACCACCAGCTCCAAGGGGGTCCACGAGATCGACCGCTCCGGCCGCCTGGTCGAGGTCGAGAACGACAAGGGCGCGGCGCGGTTCATCACCCACGTCCGGCTGCCCGACCTGCAGCCGTGCGTGACGCCCGACGAGGTGCCGTGGCTGACGGCGTCGCGGACGTCGGCCGGCACCGGCGCCGGCACGTCCACCGAGGTGACGCTCTCGATGGACAGCACCGGCCTGGCCGCCGGTACGTACCGGGCCCAGCTCTGCGTCACCAGCGACGATCCGTCGAACCGGCTGTCGACGCTGCCCGTGACGCTCGAGGTCACCGACCAGACCTGCGCCCAGGTCGTCAGCGGTGAGCGTCGGGGTCCGCTGCCGGTCAACGGCGGGGTGACCTGCCTCGCGCCGGGTGCCACGGTGTTCGGGCCGGTCAACGTCGCGAAGGGCGCGGGCCTGATCGCGCTCGGCGCCCGCGTCAGCGGCCCGGTGACCGCCACCGGAGCCACGGTGGTGGAGTTGACGGGCAGCACCGTCGACGGCCCGCTGTCGGTCACCGGCGTCACCGGTTCGGTGCTGATCGTCGGAACGCGGGTGACCGGTCCGGTCAGCGTGGTCGACAGCCGCACCGGCGGCACGCCGGTCGTGGTGTCGGGCAACCGGATCGACGGGCCGCTGCGGTGCGTCGGCAACCAGCCGCCACCGGTGGACAACGGGGTGGCCAACACGGTCAGTGGCCCGACGTCCGGCCAGTGCCGCGGGTGGTGAGCGGACCGCCCCACCCGGCCCGTCGGTGACGTGGCCAGGCCCGCCGGTGCGGTCGCCGTCGCGACCGCACCGGCGGGCCGCCGTCCTCGCAGGCGGCGACCCGGCGGCGACGTCGAGGCTGAGCCGGTTGAGCCCCTCCCGCGCGGAGCGCCGCGGCCTGACGCGTGGCGATCGCCGACCCGGCCCCCGCGCGTACGCCCGGGTGCGAGAGTCCCGCGCGGTGAGTACCCGGGCTCACGTCCCGCGGCCCCGGCTCCGCGACGCTGTACGGCATGACCTCGTCGACACCCGCCGCCCGGTCCCGCTACGCCCTCGTGCTCCTGACGGTGGTCTGGGTGGTGGCGTGCCTGGCGTTGCTGTGGTGGTTGTTCACGATCGGCATGGAGGGGTGGGCCGACCACCACTCGAACGGTGGCGGGCGGTCGGCGGAATTCGGGCGCCGCTCGGCCCGGGCGCTGCTGTTGCTGGCGGCGACGGCGGCGGGCGGGCCGGCCGTCATCGCGCTGGTGGCGTTCGGCTGCCGGTACCGCCGCACCGGGCTGGTCTACCTGCTCCTCGCCGTCGTGGCCGCGGCGGCGCTGGCGCCGGCGGTCGCGGATGCCGCGCGCACCCTCCGGCCGCCGGCCGCGCCGCTCCCGGCGCCGACGACCTGCCAGGAGCACAGCGGCGGTGACAGCCGCTGCCCGGGCGGCTGAGCGACCCGGTGGTGCGATTGCGGACCGTCGCCCGTGGCCCGGCGCCGTGGCGGAGCGGACGGTCGACAGATTTATTCGTGGCTATGTATTGTCACTGGCCCGACCGGCGTACCGATCCAGCAGGGAGCACGCGATGGACCATCTCGACCAACCCGGATGCTGCGGCGACGGCCCGGCGGTCGCCGGTGTCGACCGCCGCGCGGTGCTGCTCGGCGCCGCCCTCGGCGCGGGCGCCCTGGCCGGGCTGGCCGTTCCCGGCCGCGCGTACGCCGCGCCCGCCATCTACAACCCCTTCTCCGGCTACCCCGTCACCGGCACCTGGCAGGACCACCTGAACCGGGGTTCGCTCGGCGGCGTCGACTTCGGCATGCCGGTCGGCACCCGCCTGCCCGCCTGCGGCGCGGGCACCATCCAGAACATCCCGTACAACGGCACGGGTGGGCACACGGTCACCATCCAGCACGCGGACGGGTACCGCAGCCAGTACATGCACCTGTCGCAGTTCCTGCTCGGCAACGGCGCGGCCGTGTCCAGCGGCACCGTCGTCGGCCTCTCCGGCGGCGCGGCCGGCGCGCCGGGCTCGGGCTCGTCGACCGGGCCGCACGTCCACTGGCACATGATCAATCCGGCCGGCGTACGCATCAACCCGCTGGCCTACATCGGTCAGAACCCCGCACCCGGGCGACTGCCCAAGACCTCCACCGAGCAGGACGGCATCCCCGGCACCATCTTCTACCAGCGCATGCAGAACTGGCTGCGGCTCACCGCCGGATACACCGGCCCCATCGACGGCGCGCCCGGGCCGGGCACCTACGCCGCCCTCCAGCGGGCCATGCGGGCCTACGGCTACACCGGACCGATCGACGGACAGCCCGGCCCGAACACCTGGCGCGCCGTGCAGCGCCTCGCGTCCGGCCACGGCTACACCGGCCCGATCGACGGGGTGATGGGGCCCAACTCGTGGCGCGGCTTCGCCCGCTTCCTCAACCAGGACAGGTGGGACTGACCGCCACAGCCCCGCCGCACCCGCCGCACGGGCGGCGGCGCGGCGCGGGCCGGACGCGACGAGGGCCGTCCCCCGGTGTTGCGGGGGACGGCCCTCGTCGGCGGACGAGCGCGTCAGGCGACCGAGGCGGGGAACCTCTCCCACACCCGGTGGGCGGCCAGCAGCTGCTGCACGGCGGTGAGGACCTCGGCGCCGGAGCCGCCCGTGACGACGCCGGGCGTGCCGGCGACCCCCGCCTGCCGCAGCACGTCGACGCCGGCGCCCCACGCGCCGATCGCCTTGGCGTGCCGCCAGCACTCGTCGACCAGCAGCAGCACCCGCGGATCCACGGCGGCGGAGTCCGCCGCGCCGGCCTTGGCGTCGCGCGCCGGCGACGCGTCCGGCGCGGGCGCCGGCGCCCCGGCCAGCAGGAGCACGTCGAACTCGACCGAGCGGCCGGTGGCGAAGGTCCGCTGCACGGGCAGGCCGCCCACCAGGCCGCCGTGCGGGGCGACGAGGAGCGGCACCATGCCGGCCGCGAAGACCGCCCGGCGTACCTCGTCGACATCGTCGAGCCCGGCGGTGGGGTCGACGACGATGCCCATGGTGCGGCCGTCGGCCGGCCACTGCCTGCCCACCTGCGACAGCGCGGGGCTGGGCGCGGGGTCGACGAGCGGCACGGTCGGCTCCGGCGCGGGCAGACCCAGCCCGGTGGCGACCTCCGCGCACAGCACCGGGTCGATGTTGGCGAGGCACTGGAGCTGGCGTTCCCGGATCGCCTGGTGGTAGCACATGCCCAGCTCGAAGGTGTAGGCGCGGACGATGTGCTCCTTCTCGACCGGCGACATGCTCAGCCAGAACAGGCGGACCTGGCTGTAGTGGTCGTCGAACGAGGCCGGGTTGGCGCGTACCTTGGGCGCCTCCGTCACCGTCACCGGCACGTCGACGAACGCGCCGTCGGTGTCCCCGGCCGGGAAGGGGTTGCCGCCGTCGAGCGAGTTCGGCCGGTACGGTGCGACCCCGGCGTGGACGGCCTGCTGGTGGAAGCCGTCGCGCAGCATGTCGTTGACCGGGGCGTGCGGGCGGTTGATCGGGACCTGCGAGAAGTTCGGCCCGCCCAGCCGGGTGAGCTGCGTGTCGACGTACGAGAACAGCCGGCCCTGCAACAGCGGGTCGTTCGTGACGTCGATGCCCGGCGGCAGGTGGCCGACATGGAAGGCGACCTGTTCGGTCTCGGCGAAGAAGTTCGTCGGCGTCCGGTTGAGCGTCAGCTTCCCGACCGGCTGCACCGGCGCCAGCTCCTCCGGCACGATCTTCGTCGGGTCGAGCAGGTCGATCCCGGCGAAGGTCTCCTCGGGGGTGTCGGGGAACACCTGGAGGCCCAGCTCCCACTCGGGGAAGGCGCCGGCCTCGATGGCGTCGTAGAGGTCCCGGCGGTGGAAGTCCGGGTCCACGCCGCCGAGCAACTGCGCCTCCTCCCAGGTCAGGGAGTGCACGCCCAGCTTGGGCTTCCAGTGGAACTTCGCCAGCGCCGTCTCGCCGGCGGCGTTGACGAGCCGGAACGTGTGGACGCCGAAGCCCTCCATCATCCGGTACGAGCGCGGGATGCCCCGGTCGGACATGTTCCACATGGTGTGGTGCTGCGCCTCGGTGTGCAGGGAGACGAAGTCCCAGAAGGTGTCGTGCGCGCTCTGCGCCTGCGGGATCTCCCGGTCGGGGTGCGGCTTGCCGGCGTGGATGATGTCGGGGAACTTGATGGCGTCCTGGATGAAGAAGACCGGCATGTTGTTGGCGACCAGGTCGAAGGTGCCCTCGTCGGTGTAGAACTTCGTCGCGAAGCCGCGGGTGTCGCGGACCGTGTCGGCCGAGCCGCGCGAACCGAGGACGGTGGAGAACCGCACGAAGACGTTGGTCGTCCTGCCCTTCGCCAGGAAGCCGGCCTTCGTCACGCCCTCGGCCTTGCCGTAGGCCTCGAAGACGCCGTGCGCGCCGGCCCCACGCGCGTGCACGACGCGCTCGGGAATGCGCTCGTGGTCGAAGTGGGTGATCTTCTCGCGCAGGTGGTGGTCCTGCAGCAGGACCGGACCGCGCGGCCCGGCCTTCAGCGAGTGGTCCGTGTCGCGCAGCCGCGCCCCCTGCGACGTCGTGAGGAAGGCGCCCTGCTGACCGTTCGCCGTCGTCGGCGCGCCGGTCGCCGCGCCGGTCGGCGTACGGGTCTCCGGGGCGCCCTGTTCCTTCTTGGGCGGCAGCGGATCGTGTGGCGTCGTCGGCTCCTCGACGGTTGGCGGGGCGCTGCCCGGCGCGCCGGGCACGTCCGAGGTCAGCGCGTCGGCCACCTTCCCGGCTGCGGCCTCCACCACGTCCTTGACCGCCTTGGCGGGCTTGCTGGCATCCATCTGGCGAGTTCCTCCACGAAAACGGTGTTGAGCAGGCGTCCTGGCCCGTACCCCGAGACGGGCGGCGGAAACGGGGACGCGCCGGCGGCCCGCCGGCTCGCGTATCGTCCGCCCGTGAGCGCCGAACTCCTCGACGACTTCGTGCGGGCGGACCGCGACCGTGCCCTGGGCACGTACGGCATCCACGTCCACCGCGAGGGCCACCCGCCCGTGGCGCACCGCTTCCGGTCCGACGACCGGGTGAACCTGTACTCCGTCGCCAAGACGTTCACGTCCGTGGCCGTGGGGCTGGCCGAGGCGGAGGGGCGGCTGAGCCTCGACGACCGTCTCCTGGACCACCTGCCCGAGCTGCGGCCGATCGCCGCCGACGGGCTCGGTGCCGTCACGCTCCGGCAGGTGCTGACGATGACCAGCGGCACCAGCCACCGCTGGTTCGCCGACGAGCGGATCACCGCCGCCGACCTGCTCCACGAGATCGTCGCCGCGCCGCTCGCCGCCGCGCCCGGGACCCGCTTCGCGTACACGGGTTCGGGGTCGTACGCCCTCGGCCGGGTGATCGCCCGGGTCACCGGGGCCGACCTGCGCTCGTTCCTGCTGCCGCGCCTGTTCGCGCCGCTGGACCTGCACAACCCGGCCTGGCACGCGTGTCCGCTGGGTCACCCGCTCGCGGAGAGCGACCTCTTCCTGCGTACGGAGGAACTCGCGCGGTTCGGCCAGCTGCTGTTGCAGGAGGGCCGGTGGGACGGCCGGCAGGTGCTGCCCGCGCGGTACGTGCGGCGGATGACGGGGGACCGGGTCGACACGAGCGCCGTCACGTACGGCGAGCCGTACACCCACGGATACGGGTTGGGCGTGTGGCTCGACCGGGCCGACACGTACCGGTTGGACGGCCGCTACGGCCAGTACGTGGTGGTCAGCCCCGCGCGCCGGGCCGCCGTCACGGTGACCGCGCACGCGGAGCGCGACGAGGAGCTGCTCACCGCGATCCACGAGCTCGTCGTCGCGCGGTGCTGACGCGCAGGTGCCGTCCACCCGGCGGGCGGACGGCACCTGCCGTGGTGGTCAGCAGCGTGGCACGCCGGGAATGAAGCCGTCGTGGCCGGTCAGGACGTACGCGTCGGAGACGTACCGGTTGGTGCCGATCCGGTCCCAGACGTTGCTCGTGCCGTAGGGGCCGGTCACCGTGGTGCCGACGGCCTGGCAGTAGATGCTGACGGTCGCGCCGTCGGCGACGGAACCCACGACGGCGTAGCCGGTGCCGGGCCCGGAGCGCACGTTGAGGCTCACCCCCTCGGTGTTCACCGTGCCGGAGCCGACGCCGGTCTGCTGGTTCACCAGCTGCATGTAGTAGGACCAGTTCCAGTTCGGGCCCGGGTCGGTGTGGGTGGCCCCGGGGACCTCGTGGTGACCGATGATGTGCGTCCGGGTCTTGGGGATGCCGTACTTGTTGGCGAGGCTGCGGGTGAGCGTCGCGGACGCCCGGTACATCGCGTCGGTGAACCAGGCCGCGTTGTCGACGTACCCCTCGTGTTCGATGCCGATGGACTGGGTGTTGTAGGTCCAGTTGCCGGCGTGCCAGGCGATGTCCTTCTCCCGCACCGACTGGGTGACCGCCCCGTCTGAGGAGCGGAACGTGTAGTGCGCGCTGGCCTGGGCGGCCGGGTTCTGGAACCAGCTGATCGAGCCGGCGTAGCTGCCCTGCGTCACGTGGATGACGATGTACCTGACGGAGTGGCTGGTGGGTCGGCTGGCCACCGTGTAGTTGCTGGTGCTCGCCGGCGCCCACGCGGCCGGCCCGTAGTCGGTGCTGAGGATGCCGGGCCCGTCCGATTCGCCGCCCGGCAGGTCCCGATCCGGTGCCACCTGGCGGCCGGGGACCTTCGCCACCCCGGGGTGGCCGGTCTCGAAGCCGGTGCCGAGCAGGTCGTAGACGGCGTCCGCGTAGACGCGGGCGAGCGCCGGGCTGGCCGCGCCGCCGTAGCGGGCCACCGCGGCGTACCACTCGTCGACGTCGTCGCGCCCGGCCGCGCTCAGGCCGGCCTGGTCGGCGTAGGAGCGCAGGACGGCGGCCGCTCCGGCGATGTTCGCGGCGGCGTCGGCGCGCAGCGCGGCACGGCTGAGCCCGGTCAGCGTGGCCGCCTCGTCCAGGGTGCGCAGCTTGGGGTTGCTGACCAGGTGCATCATGCCGTAGCCGCCCGCCGCGCTGGGTGCGCCGCCGTGGCCGTCCAGGCGGGTCTCGGCGTAGCCGAGGGCGACGAGCAGGTCGCGGGGGACGTCGTACCGGCCGGCGGCGGTGTCGAAGGCGGTGGCCAGCCGGGCGGCCGCCGGTGGGGCCCCCTCCGGGGCGGCCGACACGGGGGCGGCGGCCAGGGCTGATTCGGCAGTCAGGACCAGGGTCGCGGCCAGCATGGCGCTGAGCAGCCCACGCCTGCGTCGCGCGGCGAGTCGAGCAGTCATCTGCACCCCTCACAATATTCGCCAATGTCGATGAGGATCGGCGGGTGGCGGTAACCTACACCGCGATCGACGGCGATGTAAATGCCTTCCGTGGCGGTGCGGTGAGGTGGCGGAAACCTTCAAGCCGGTGCGCCGGGCGCCTCCGGTGGAACTACCGCGCCGAGTGGACGGGCGGGAGGCGGGCGGCCCCGGCCGGGACGGGGTAGGGCCTGGCGGGTCCGGTGCCCGCACCGGTATGCTCCCCGCCGATGACGACTTCCTCTCTCACCAGATCGGAGGCCCGGTTCTCGCAAGGTGAGTGCTGATGCACTCCCGACCCGCGAGTCCGGACCCTCGTCCGTCCTTCTGGCCGCACGTGCGCGAGTTCGCCGTGCCGCCGTCCATGATCGAGGTTGCCACCGCCCGTCGGGCCGTCGGGGACTGGGCCGGGGCGTGCGCCGCCGCCCGCGTCGACGCCGATGTCGACCTGCGCTCCGTCGCCCGTACCCACGGTCGGGAACTCGCCGACCGGCTCCGCGCCGACCTTCGCCACCTGGCTCCCGACCTGCTGCGCTGGCATCTGCCGAGGATCGCGCCCGACGGGCTGCTGCGCCCCGGCCTGACCATCGCGCTGGCCCGCTACGACCGGGGTGGACGCCCCGCCGACACCGTGCACCTCGTGGTCCGGACGCCACCGGCCTGGGCCGACGCCGGTCAGCGGTTCAGCCTGGCGCTGTGGGACGGGCCCCGCTCCGGTTCCGGGCCCTGTCGCCATCCGCACCCGCACCCCGACCGCCGGTTCCGCCTCGACCTGCACCGCCACCTGTGGGACGCGCGGCGGGCCGGTGAGCTTCGCGTCCGGTCGGGGGCGGACCGGCCGCCCGAGGACGAACCCTGCGCCGTCCTACCGGAACCGCTGGGGACGGCCGGGCGACGGTGGGGCTGGGCGGTGCAGAGGTGGCCCGCCGAGGCAGCCATCCTGCTGCGCGCCGAGGGACGGGCCGCTGGTCCGGTCGTCGTACGGGTCGGGGCGCGACGCCACCTCATGCTGGAGGTGGCGGCCGGAGACGGTCCCGGCCCGCCCGAGGTGCGGACCGTGTCGTCGCCCATGCGAAGCCGCGTCGGGACGCACGGGTCCACGCCGGTGTTGCCCGACGCCGCGACCTGGGTGTCGCCGGACCTGGAACTGCTCCGCAGCGGGCTGATCGGGGCCGACCGGCTGCATCCGCTGGTCGCGTCGGCCCTGGCACCCGGCGGCCCGGCGGGGACCGCGTCCCGGACGACGGACCGGGCGGGACAGCCGCGCCGGGTGCGGTGCCGGGGAGCCTGGCACCGGATCGGCCTGGCCGACGGGACGCTCGTCGCGCTCGACCACGACCCGGTCGAGGTGCGCCGGGAGGAACTCCTGGCCGCGTTGACCGGCACCCCGCTGCCCTGCCTCCAGGCGATCGACGAGGCACACCGCCACCCGGAGTGCCTCCCCGAGGTCCGGGCCCGCCTGGACCACGGCGACACCGCCGGCGCGCTCGCCGTCGTCGAGGCCCTGCTCGGACCCGACGCGCGGGTGCGCGACGGGGCGCTGCGCAACGAACTCGAGTCGGCCGCACTGCGGCGGGTCACGTACGGGCTGTTCCGGGCGGGACTGGCCGGGACCGGTCCCGGCCCCGCCGCCGCCGAGCGTCGCCGTACCCGCGACCGTCGCTCGCGTCCGCGCCACGGAATCGCCCGCTGACCGAGGGCCCCGGCCCCGCACCATCTCGCTCTTGCACCCCACCACGAGAAACCACAGGTGATCACCATGCCCCTTGCCGTCGACCGGACCTCCGACCCGCAGCTCGCCGTCGCCGCCGAGTTGCTCTCCCTGTTGCGCGACACCACCACCGAACCCCGATCCGACACGCAGCTGGAGGCACTGACCCTGGCCGTGGCCGCCGACCTGCCCGTGCTGTTGTGGGGTGAACCGGGGATCGGCAAGACCGCTGCCCTGACACAGCTCGCCGAGGCGCTGGACCTGCCGCTGACGACCGTCGTCGCCAGCGTCCACGAGCCGTCCGACTTCTCGGGGTTGCCGATCGTCGGTGACGACCCCGCCACGCAGGGTGTCCCGATGGCGCCGCCGGACTGGGCCGTACGCCTCGTCCGGGCCGGCCGCGGGCTGCTGTTCCTGGACGAGCTGTCCACCGCCCCGCCGGCCGTCCAGGCCGCCCTGCTCCGCCTCGTGCTCGAGCGACGGGTGGGCGCGCTGCGGCTGCCGCCCGGCATCCGGATCGTGGCCGCCGCGAACCCCCGGTCCTCGGCGGCCGACGGCTGGGAGCTGAGCCCGCCCCTGGCCAACCGCTTCGTCCATCTCCAGTGGGTCCACGACCACGAGGTCGTGGTGCGCGGCCTGGGCGGGACGTGGCCCCGGACCGCGCTGCCCCGGCTGTGCCCCGAGAGGTTGCCGGAGGCCGTCGCCTTCGCCCGGCGCGCGGTGTGCGGGCTGCTGTCGGCCCGCCCCGCGCTCGTGCACCGGCTGCCCGGCAACGAGACCCGCCGGGGCGGCCCGTGGCCCTCGCCCCGTAGCTGGGAGATGACCCTGCGCCTGATCGCCTTCGCGACTGCGGCGGGCACCTCCCGGGAGGTGCTCTCGATGCTGGTGCGGGGCACGGTGGGCGACGGCCCGGGGCTGGAACTGCTCGCCAGCATGGACCGGATGGACCTCCCCGACCCCGAGACGTTGCTGGCCGACCCGGCGGCTGCGGTCCTGCCCGAGCGGGGCGATCTGCGGCAGACCGTGCTGGACGGCGTGGTGGAGGCCGTCCGCGGGCGCCCGGAGAGGGGGCGCTGGGACGCCGCGTGGGCGCTGCTGGTCCGGGCGCTGGAAACCGGCCCGCCGGACCTGGTGGTCGTTCCCGCGAGCACGCTCGCCGCCCTGCGCCGCGAGGACTGGGACGTGCCGGCGGCGATCGAGCGGCTCGCCGGAGCGGTGTCGGTGTCCCGGCGAGCCGACCAGGCCCGGCTCGCCGCCGCCGCGGGGAACGGCCGGTGAGCCCGGAACCGGGGACGCTGGACCGGGAGAAGCTCTTCGCCGCCCGGCTGCACGCCGTCCGGGTCCGGCCCTACCTGGCGTCGGCGCTGTTCGCGCTGCACCTGGTGGAGTCCCGCCGGGTGCCGACGATGGCGGTGGACCGGCACTGGCGGTGCTACGTCTCCCCGGTGTTCGTGGACCGGACCCCGGTCGAGGAACTCGCCGGGGTGTGGGTGCACGAGGTCTCGCACCTGCTCCGTGACCACCACGGGCGCAGCGACCGGGTCGCGCGGGAACGGGGACTGACCGGGCCGGGGGAGCGGCTACGGATGAACATCGCCGCCGACTGCGAGATCAACGACGACGTGTTCGGCGACGGGTTGACCCGGCCCGACGGCGTCGTGGACCCGGCGACGCTGGGGCTGCCCGAGGGGGAGCTGATGGAGGACTACCTGCGACAGTTCCGGCTCGGGCCGCGCACGCAGGGGCTGGTCTGGCTGGACTGCGGCAGCGGCGCCGACGGGGCGGAGCGGGAGTGGGACCTGGGGCCGGACGGCGCACAGGGCCTCAGCGCGCAGGAACGCGACGCGGTGCGGTTCCGGGTGGCGGAGGGCATCACCGGGCGTCCCGGGGACGTCCCGCAGGGCTGGCGGAGGTGGGCGGAGGAGGCGTTCCACCCGCCCCAGCCGTGGCGGGACCTGCTGGGGGCGGCGATCCGCTCGGCGGCCTCCGGCGCGGGCGCGGGTGAGGACTACACGTACGGCCGGCCGGCGCGGCGCTCCGCCGGGGTTCCCGGCGTCGTCCTGCCGAGCCTGCGGCGCATGCCACCCCGGGTATGCGTGGTCGTCGACACCTCCGGGTCGGTCAGCGACGCCGAACTGGGCAGCGCGCTGCTCGAGGTCGCGGCGATCTCCCGCGCCGTGGGCGGCCGGCGTGACCTGGTCAGCGTGCTGTCCTGCGACGCGGCGGCCCGGACCGTGCACCCGCTGTGCCGTGCCGAGGAGATCCCGTTGGTGGGCGGGGGAGGGACGGACCTGCGTACGGGCTTCGCCCGGGCGTTGCGGACCCGGCCCCGCCCGGACGTCGTCGTCGTCCTGACCGACGGGCAGACGCCCTGGCCGGCCGCGCAGCCGCCCTGCCGCACGGTGGTCGGACTGTTTCCCCGCCGGCACACGTACTCCGGGTCGTGGAACGAGGACGATCCCGAGTACGTGCCGGACGCACCACCGGAGTGGGCGCGGGTGGTGGTCATCGGGTAGTCCGGCGGCGGCCGCGCGGCCCAGCTCCCCGGGGCGGCGTCACGCACCGCCGAGGCGGGGCGTGACCGGGCGGATCTCGACCGGGGCGCCCGGCCGCCCGCCCGCGCGCGAGCGGTACTCGGGGACGCCCACGCAGGTGAAGAGCAGCGCCGCGAGGTCGTCCGGCTCGCCGAGCAGCCCTGGGACGTCCGAGTCGAGGAAGGTCATGCCCGAGGCGCCCGCGCCCAGGGCGTACGCCGCGAGGTGCAGCCGGCCCTCGGCGAGCCCGGCGGCGAGCTGGGCGTCGCGGTAGCCGCGGTCGTCGAGGGCCGACTGCGGCGCGGCGGCGACGACGACGTAGGCGGCGTCGCCGGCGAGCGCCTGGTCCAGGCAGACCCGGAGCAGCTCGTCGCGCAGGTCACCGGCGCGCAGCGGCGTCGACAGGTCGGGCCACCGGTAGAGGCCGGGCGGCACCCCGTCGACCCCGTGCACGGCGACCCAGTGCGGCACCGGCACGCCGCGCAGGGCCGCGGCCAGGGGCCATTCCAGCAGGGCGCGCGGCAGTGTCCGGGACCTGTCCATCCGCCGCTGCGAGCCGCGCCGGCGGACGACCTCGTCGAGCGGGTCGGACGGCGGGTACGCCGGCAGCGGCTCCGCCGACGGCCAGGGCGCGCCGAGCACGTCCCGCTCGCCCGCACGCTGGGCGGCGGTGCACAGCGGCAGCTCGACCGGGGGCAGCTCACCGGGGAGCGCCGGCCCGGTGGGCCCGATCGCCGGATCGCCGTCGCCGAACGACAGCAGGGCCAGCGGGTACTCGTGGACCCCGTCCGCGCCGACGAGCGCGCGCACGGTGGCGTCCGGGAAGAGCGACCGCAGCCGCGGCGACAGGCCGGCGCTGTCGGCGGCCGCCGACAGCTGGGCCAGCAGCGTGCCGGCGTCCCAGTAGAGGTGTCGCCAGCCGCGCTCGGCGTAGCGCCACCCCGTGCGCCACGGCACGCCCGTGACCACCAGCGTCGTGACCGCCCCGGTCGCGGCGGGAGCCACCTGGACGAGCGCGTGCCGCCGCGCGTCGTACCAGTGCACGCCGTCCGGCACCCCCGCGACGCCCCGGGTGCTCGCGTAGACCTCCAGCGGGAAGCGCGCCCCGGCCGAGCCGGCGGCGCGGTAGAGGAAGGGGCGGCCGTTGCGCTCGGCGGTGCGCACGACGCCGGCGCCGAGGAAGAGCACGCGGCCCAGCTGCGCCGCGTCGAGGGGCTGCGCGGGGGACGCGACGCCGGCCAGCACGGCGGTCGCGGGGACGCCGGGGTCGGGCAGGTCACGCGGCAGGGCGAGAACGGCCGGACCGTCCGGGTAGCCCTTCATGGGCGGCGGCAGGGTCCCGGGGTCGTTCGGGACGAGGTCGTGGCGGACGCGCGGATCGTCCACGGGCACGTCCCACTCGCGGCTCGGCTCGTAGGACGTCAGCCGGTGCAGCAGCCCGGCGCCGGTGTCGAGGTCCATCCGGCCATCCTGCCAGCGCGGAGCGCCGGGCGGTGGCCCCGACGGGCGACCCGCACGGCACGCTCCCGCGCCGGTGCGGGGGGCCGCCGGGCGGTTGGAGGGCCGGCGGAGCCACCGCCGACCGCCCCGGCCGGTCCGGCTCAGATCCGGGCGCCGACGTCCGCGCCGTTGGCCGGGCGCAGGAACGAGGAGGTGGGGATGGCGCCGTCGGCCGTACGGGGGCCGGTGATCGTGGCCGGGTCCGTGCTGACGAGCGGCCACGTCCCGCCGAGGTTCCACGAGTTGCCGGAGCCGGTGGAGCCGCCGAGCGACACGTCGGTGGTGTTGCCGACCGCGAGGTTGCGGGTGAGCACCGAGGTGGAGCGCGACACGTTGAAGCCGTCCTTGCCGTTGTCCCAGGCGGTGTTGCGCTCGAAGACCAGCGGGCCCGGGTTGCCGTTGTCGATGAAGCCGCCGGCCGAGTTGCCCCAGGCCATGCTGTTGCGGGTGACGTGGGCGACCGCCGGGCGCGGATCCGTGCCGCCGCCGTTCTTGAACCCGTTGCCGTCCCCGGTGTAGTCGGGCAGGCCCCAGTAGTTGTAGCCGTTGTCGTAGGCGACGCTGTTCTCGATGAGCACGGGCGACAGGAACAGCCAGGCGTCGAAGCCGTCGTCGGCGTTGCGCCACAGCCGGGCGCCCCGGACGACGTTGCCCGTCCCGGAGCCCTCCTTGATGGCCAGGCCGTCCGCGCTCTCGCCGTTCTTGCGCGGGTCGCGGTTGCCGTAGCTGTCGAGGTCGACGACGTGGTTGCCCGACGAGGTGCCCTGCAGGTGCAGGCCGGTCTCGTAGTTGTCCCGGGTCACCAGGCGCTCGTAGCGGCCGTTGTTGGTGTCCACACCGAAGATGCCGTACGGACCGTTGACGATCTCCAGGCCGACGAACCGCCACCAGTCGCCCTCGACGTGCAGGGCGCCCCGGTCGGCGCGGGGGATCGAGGATCCCACGGCCCCGGGGGTGTACGGCATGTTCTCGCCGTCGATGACCACGCGCTCGCCCTGGTAGGCGGTGAGGGTGATCGGCTGGGACTGGCTGCCGTCCTTGAGGATCTTGATGGTGCTGGCCGGCGCGTAGGTGCCTCCGCGCACGGCGATGGTCCCGCCGGGCTGCACGAGGTCGTGGGCGCGCTGGATGGTCCGCAGCGGCTCGGCCAGGGTGCCCGGGGCGGCGTCGTCGCCGTTCGTGGCGACGACCAGGGTGCCGGCGGCCGGCGGCGGTGTGGTCGGCGGGGGCGTGGTCGGGGGAGCGGTGGTCGGCGGGGTGGTCGGGCCGGTGCCGCCGGAGCTGACCACCACGTCGTCGAAGCTCGCGCCAGCGTGGGCGGTGACCAGCGCGATCCGACCGGCGCCGGTCAGGGTGCCGTTCGCGTCGCCGACCCGCACGCCGTCGACGAATCCGCGCACGGTGCTGCCGGCGGTCTCGATCCGCAGCGTGTGCCACGCGCCGGTGGAGCCGACGCCGGCCGCCGAGCCGAGCACGGTGATCGCGCTGCCGTTGACGGCCTGGAGTTCCGCGCGACCGTCGGCCAGCAGCGACAGCCGGTACATCTTCGTGGAGCTGCTGGCCCGGGCGGCGATGGCGACGAGACCGCCGCTCCCGTACGAGGTCGGCTTGACCCGGGCCCGTACCTCGTAGTCGGCCCAGCTCGGCTGCCCGGCGAACATCCGGGCGAGCTCGCTGCCGGTGTTCGACTGGCGGAGCACCGGCGAACCGTCGGTGGTCACCGACCAGGTTCCGCCCGACTTCGACCAACCGCCGCTGTCGCCGTCGCCGAAGTCGTCGGAGAAGAGGGTGGCGGCGTGGGCCGTCGAGACCATGCTCGCGGCCAGGGCGAGCGCGGTCGCCGACACGCCGACCGCGGCGACCGCGCCGCGGGTACGTCTGAGCCTGTCACGCACGGGGGTCCTCCTGGTGCGGTGCGGGAGCGGTCCGGGCTGGCCGGCGGCAATGCGCCGTCCGGCGAGGCCCCGGATCCATGCGGGAAAGGGCTTTCCCTCCTGTGACGCTAGGGCCGCCCGGACATCGACGTCAACGTTCGTCGATTGCAGGAATGTTGCACCGCGTCGCCGCTCAGCCGCTCTCCACCTCGGCGGCGTACTCGCTCAGCGCGATCCGGTTCGGCAGGCCCGTCTTGCCGAGCAGGCTGGACACGTGCCGTTCCACGGTGCGCGGGGACAGGTGCAGCCGACTGGCGATCTCCCGGTTGCTCAGCCGCCCGACCAGCAGCCGCAGCACCTCGAACTCCCGCACCGTCACGCCCACCGACCGCAGGCCGGAGGGGATGTCGCCCGCGCCGGAGCGGCGCTGCGTCATGCGTACGCCCGCCTGGCGCAGCAGGGCCCGGCAGGCGCTGGCCACGGCCGGCACGTCGCTGTGGTGGAAGTGCTCCTCGGCGGCGCGCAGCCACTGCACCGGCGTCCCCCACCCGTCGGCGAGGGCCGCCTCACACACCAGCCGCAACGCGAGGTGCCGGCCCATCGCGTACGGCGCCCCGGCCCGCATCGCCTCCGCCGCCGCCTCCGCCGCCTCCTCCGGCCGACCGGACCGGCCGAGCAGCACCGCCTTCGCGAAGAGGGCGAACTGCAGGTCCCAGCGCAGCCGGCTCGCCGAGTCGCCCTGCACCGCCTCGTACGCCGGCCAGCCGGCCTCGCCGGACATGACCTGGAGCAGCAGATGCAGGCCGTGCCGGCCGGAGAGGTGGAAGACCGTCGGGCTCTGCGCCTCGGCCTGGAACGCGCGGGCCAGTTCGTCGAGGGCGCGGGGCCGGTCCTCCTCCAGTAGCGCGCAGAAGGCCCTCGCCAGCCCGTGTACGCGGGAGGCGTGCAGGGCCTGGTCGCCGCTCCACCGGCGGAACTCGGCCAGCGCGTGCTCCATCTCCCGGCGCCGCCCCTGATGCGCGGCGAGCACGGCGCTGACCAGCAGCACGTACTGGGTGGTCTCCAGCAGCTTCAGCCGGGTGGTCGCGGCCAGCACCTGCTGGACGAGGGCACCCGCCGTGTCGAAGTCGCCCCGCAGCACCGCGTGCAGGGCGAGGCTGGCCTCCGCCTGTTGGCGCGCCGTCACCGCGCCGGCCTGGGAGGCCCGCTCCCGGGCCTGTTCGAGCCGGTCCAGCCGCGCGTCGCGCAGCGCGTCGTCGTTGCCGAGCCGGATCAGTGCGTGGATCTCCCAGATCGGCAGCCGGTGCTGCGCGGCGATCGCCAGGGCCCGTTCCAGGCAGCGTGTCGCCTCCGCCGGATCGCGGTGCCGGATCAACGCGCCGAGCAGCTGCCAGGCCTGGCAGGCCACCACCGGCAGGGGGACGGTCTCGGCGACGGTGGCGGCCCGGCGGGCCAGCGCCTCGGCGGTGGCGAGCTGGTCCTGCCCGGCGGTGTCCAGCACCAGGTGGGCGGCGACCACGTCGACCGGCGCGGTGTCCTCGGCGGCGGCGTCCGGGCCGAGCAGGGCGCGCGCCTGCTCCACCTGGGCCAGCCCCTCGGCCGAGCGGCCGGCGACCGTCGCGGCCCAGGCCAGCCGGGTGTGCAGCTGTGCCCGCCGGCGCGGATCGACGCCACCGATCTGGTCGAGGGTGCTGACCGAGGCGAGCGCCCGCTCGACCAGTCCCGCTTCCGCCAGGGCGTGCAGCAGGGCTTCGAGGGCGGCCGCCCGGGCCACCGGGTTCTCGCCGAGCAGGCCGATCGCGCGGTCCAGCAGGGCGACCGCGGTGGTGGCGCCGCCCTGTGCGATCGCCCGCCGGCCCGCCTCGGTGAACAGCCGGCCGGCCGCCTCCGGGTTGTCGGCCTCCAGGTGCAGGGTCGCCGAGACCTGGCACCATTCGCCCGGCAGGCCGGGGAAGACCGCCGCCACCGCGTCGGCCATCCGCTGGGCGAGCCGGGCGCGGTCGGCGGGGCCGAGGAGGCTGAGCAGCGCCTCCCGGGTCAGCCGGTGCCGGAAGGCGTACCAGTCGGTGAGCTGGTCGTCCACCGTGACCAGTCGCCCGGCGACGTCGCCGCACAGGTGGTCGAGCACGTCGTGGTCGCTCAGCCCGGTGGCCGCCTGCACCACGGCCAGCGGGAACCGCTGGCCCAGCAGCGCGCCCATCGAGAGCAGCTCCCGGGCCTGGGGGCCGAGCTGCTCGACCCCCTGCGCCATGCCCCGCGCGAGGGTGCCCGGCAGGGCGGCGGGCAGCTCCTCGGACAGCCGCCAGCCCTCCGGGCCGCCGATCAGCAGCGCGCCGTCGACCATGCCGGCGACGAGTTCCTCGATCAGGAAGGGGTTGCCGGCACTGCCCGTCGAGACGAGGGCGTGCGCTGCCGCCGGCACCCGCTCCGGGTCGGCGTCGAGGCAGGCGCCGACCATCTGCCGCAGCGCGTCGTCGTCGAGCCGGCCCAGCTCGATGAGGGTGCACTGACCGCGTTGGGCGGCCGACCGGGCGATCGTCGACGCCGCGCAGGGCTCCGCCCTGATCGCCCCCAGCAGCAGGGTCGGTTGCAGGGCGAGGTTGTCGATCAGGTACTCCAGCACGGTCAACGTCTCCGTGTCGGCGTCCTGGAGGTCGTCCAGCAGCATCAGGCAACCCCGCCCCGCGCCGGCCACCCCGGTCAGCCGGAGGACGGCCTCGGCGAGGATCACCAGGGACGCGTTCTCCTGGTCGGCGGGCGGCCGGCCCCAGTCGGGGACGAGCCGGCCGAGGATCGGGCCGTACGGCCCGAGCACGGTGGGGTCGACCGGCCCGGACCGCAGCAGCGACAGCAGCGCCTCGGTGAGGGGACGCAGCGGCACCGCGGTACCGATCGTGCTGCCCCGGCCCCGCATCACCCGCATGCCTGCCGCGGTGGCCAGCTCCGCGACCCTCGACGCGAGGCGGGACTTGCCGACGCCGCTCTCGCCCACCACGAAGACCGCGCCGCCCCGCCCCGCCCGCGCCGATTCGAGGCTGTCCAGCACCGCGCGCAGTTCGGCGTCCCTGCCGATGAACTTCGAGGAGCGGTACACACTGCGCACGCTATCCGAGGAGGCAGGCCTCGCCCAACGCGGTGCTGTCGACGCCGGTCCCCCGAACGGCTACCGTGCGGTCGTCACATCGGCTTCTCGGGGCAGCAGGTCGTCAGAGGCGCGGCGTCCGCCGCCGCGCCGGCGTCACCGACGAGACCGCCGATCACCATGCCCACGGGCACGACCAGGCTGGCGAGGGCCGCCGCGCGGATCCCGAAGGTCACGACGGGCTGCAGCCACATCGCCCCGGCCGGGTCGTCGACGGGCGCCGCGGAGTCGGTCTCGTCGACACGGCACGGGGGGAGCTGGTTCTCGGACAACTGTCATTCCTCCTGTTGGTGACTTCGTGGGTCGTTTCCAGAGCTGGCGGCTCCTCTGGAGATCGTCGTCGGTCGCCCGGCGGACCTCAACCCGAGGTGCGCGGTTCAGGGGTCGGTTCCAGCAGCAGCACCGACGGCACCGGCCCGGCCCCGGAGAGCCGGAGCAGCCCGTACCCGATGCCGGCGAGGCCGGTGAGCAGACCGGGGGTGGGCACGTTGCCAGGGGTTCCGCAGGACGCCCCGTACCGGTCGACGGCGTCCAGGATCCGGCCGGCACGTCGCCGGGCCGCGCCACCGTCGAGCACACCCGTCGCCTCGGCGACGCCCAGCTCGCCGTGGCAGAGGCTGAGGTCGTCGAGCAGCGGACGGTCGGTGAGCAGGCGTACCGCCCCGTTCGGGGCGAGGGCGTGGTGGGCGAGCGTCAGGCCGGCGGCGCCGCGACACCAGCCGTACCCCACCGCCCCGTCGCCGCCGGGGGTGCCGGCCCGGCGCAGCGCGCGCCGGGCCGCCCGCGCGTACCGGGCGCCACCGGTGCGGGCGTGGCGGCCCAGCGCCCAGCCGATGCCGGCCACCCCGTCGGCGAAGCCCACCCCCGCCGGCAGCTCGTCCCGCTCGATCGCGGCCACGAGCCGGTCGGCCCAGCTGCGGGCGAGTGCCGCCGCCGGCGCGTGGTCCAGCTCGGCGTGCACCGCGTCCATGGCGGCGAGACAGCCCGCGCCGCCGTCGGCCCAGGCCACGGCCGCCGGGCCCGCGCTGGCGGCGGCGGCCAGATCGACCGCCGCGCGGGCCTGCCCGGCGAGCCCGGGGTCGGCGAGCAGGGTGGACAGCCGGGCGAGCCCGTAGGCGATGCCGCCGAGGCCGTACAGCCCGCCGGGGCCGATCGCGGCGACCAGGTCCGGGCGCGCGTCGAGCAGCTGGAACAGCCCCGGCACCCCGGCGACGGCCCGGTGGGCCAGCTCGGCGTAACGGGCGGTGCCGGTCACCGCGGCGAGCTGGCCGAGGAAGAGGGCGACCCCGAGGTGTCCGTTCGCCAGCCCGGCCCCCATCGGCAGGACGAGCCACTGCCGGTCGTCGACCAGCTCCAGGCCGAGCCAGTTCACCCGGTCCGCGCCGGTCACGCTCCGGGCCTGGATCTCGTCGGCCAGCGCGCACGCCGTGGCGAGCAGGCGCTCCGGCGACGCGGCGGCGTCCACGACCGGCCGGGACGTCGGCGCCCCGGTGTGCCGGCCGTCGACCGGGCGACGGGTCGCCAGCGTCGCCGCGACGATCCACTCCTGGTGCCGCCGGTCGGCCTCGCCCAGCGCGGCGATCTTGCCCAGCGCCGCGTCGAGCCCGCACCGGGCCAGCGGCACGGGCAGCGGCTCGCCGCCCCCGGCGACGCGGACGGTCCGGCTGCCCGGGGTGCCCTCGAACAGCGGGACGTCGCCCGCCCACAGCGCGGCGGCCTCGTGCCGCGGGAACTGGGCGAGGAAGGGGTGCCCGGCCACACTGGACCAGAGAACGCCGAACGCGCGGTCCCGCTCCAGCGCGTCACCGAGCACGTCCGGGTGGGTGGTCTCGGTGAGCAGGGTGTGGTACGCCGACGTGGGCCGGGCGACCAGCCGTACCGGGACGTCGGCGCACGACGCGACGAGTTCGGTGAACTCCCGGCGGTGCGCCCGGATCGTCTCGTACGCCTGCCGGAACCCCTCGCGCAGCGCCGGCTCGTGGGCACCGGGATCGACCAGGGCGTCGCCGACGCGGGGTCGGTTGCGGCCGCCGGCGAAGTCGACGGCCCGCCGGGTCAGCCGCATCCGGTCGGTGCCCGGGTCGGCCCAGTCGAGCGCGCTGACGGGTGCGGTCCCGCCCCGGTCGCCGCCGACGCCGGACAGGTCCATCGCCCCCTGGTCGCCCACGACGATCACCGGTATCAGGCCGGTCCGGTGCACCGAGGCGGTCAGCAGGTCCGCGGCCGGGTCGCCGGTGCCCACCGGCTCGCCCAGCGCGGGGTGGAAGAGCGTCTCGGTGTCCACCACGACCGGTGTGTCGCCGGCGGCGATCAGGTTCTCGTAGTGCATGTCCGTGGCGTGCAGGGCGTGCAGCAGCGCGACCAGGGCGCCCTGCCGGCGGTAGAACCCGTCCGCCTGCCCCGGGTGGCGCAGCGCCGTCGCGTCGACGTACTCCGACCAGCCGTAGCCCGGTCGGGTCAGGGCGGCGACCCCGCGCAGCCCCAGCCCCGGCGCCCGCTGCTCCAGCCAGTCGACGAACCCGGTGAAGCGGACCTGGGAGGCGAGGTCGCGCGGCTTGTAGACGACGCGTCGGCCGTCCGCGAAGCGCAGCACGCTCGTCGTGCGGCCACCGGTGTGGGCGTCGCCCAGGTTGCTGCCGACCGCGACCAGCGGACCGGGGTCGTCGCCGCCGAGCAGGGTGCCCACCAGGTCGTCGCGGTCGGCGACGAACCGGGTCAGGAGTTCGAGCCCGGACCGGGCGGCCGCCGTGCCGGCCTGCGCCAGCAGGCGGGCCAGCACGGGATAGCGGTCGACCAGCTCGGCGAGCCCGGCGGGGTCGCAGAGCTGGGCCACGAAGTCGGCGAAGCGGGCCCGGCCGTCGGCGCCGGCGAGCCGACCGGCCGCGCGGCGTCGGTGCAGCTCCGAGACCAGCGTGCGGGCCGCGACGGCGAGCAGGCGGCGACCCAGCGCGGCGGTGAACTGGTCGGCCAGGGCGGCCAGGTCCACCGTCTTCTCCGTCGCGATCCGACGGGCCCCGACGAGGAACCGGTCGGTGGCGACTTCCACGAACGGTCGCAGGGGTGCCGTGAGGGCGGCCCGCCAGTCCGCCTCCTCGGCCGGCCGCCGCGGCGCGGCTGGGGCGGCCAGGGCCGCCTCGACGGTCTCCGCCCACGCCGGGCGGGTCGTCCTGGCGGCGAGCGCGGCCCGGTCCTCGGCCAGCAGGTCGTGCAGCCCCGCCTCGTCGAGGCCGACCTCGGCGAGCCGCGCCCCGAGGCCCGGCCCGTGCCCGTCCCGCCACCGGGCCAGCCGCCGGCCGGCGCCGTCCGCGCTGCCTGTGCTGCCTGTGCCGCCCATGCCGTCGGGGCCGCGGCTAGCCGTGCCGGCTGCGCCGCACGTGGTGCCGGCGGTGTCCGTGGCGTCCGCGTCGCGCGGGGCATCGGCGGAGCGTCGGCCGGGCGCGCCCGGCGCGCGTTCGTGCAGCGCGAGCCCCGGGGCCCACCAGTGCGGGGCCAGCCGTACGCCGGAGCAGGCGTTATCGGTGGCGCCGGCCAGGGGAGTCGAGGTCACCGTTGCACGGTGCCAGAGCGGGGCGCGGAGTTCATGAGTGGAAACTACTCACATTCCTGCCCCGTTGCTGGCCACGCCGGTGTGCGCGAACCCGCGCGGGTCCACGGACGACGGGACCGGCCGGGCCGGCGGCGGCGCCTCGCCCCACCTGCGACCCGCCCCATCCTAGTCACGATCGGTGATCAATTGAATGGCCAGCGTGACGTCGACGGGAAAATGAGTGCCGCCCACGCATGTGGACGCTGCCCGCGCCGATGAGTCTTCGGGCGACTGTTCTACCCGGGGCGGCGCGATGATCGGAGCCAGGATGGAGTTTCGGGTACTCGGGCCGGTGGGGGCCTGGAAGGGTGACTCGGAGGTGGCGCTGGACGGGGCGAAGCAGCGCACCGTGCTCGCGGCGTTGCTGCTCGCCGTGGGGCGTACCGTGCCGGACACCCGGCTGTGCGAGCTGCTCTGGGGGGAGCGCCCGCCGGCCACCTTCGCCGCCCAGCTCTACAACTACGTCTCGCGGCTGCGCAAGTACCTCGGCGCCGAGGTGGACATCGTCCGGCAGTGGTCGGGCTACCAGATCCGGACCGGCGCGGCCCGGCTCGACCTCGACGAGTTCGAGCGCCTGGCCGAGGCCGGTCGGGAGGCACTGCGCGACGGGCGGTACGCCGAGGCCGCCGAACGGCTGCACGCCGCCATGTCGCTGTGGCGCGGCCCCGCGCTGTCCAACGTGACCGAGCACCTCGTGACGGCCGAGTCGCACCGGATGGCGGAGCTGCGGATGGCGGTCCTGGAGAGCCGCATCGAAGCCGACCTGCGGCTGGGACGCCACGTCCGGCTGGTCCCCGAGATCACCAAGCTCGTCGCCGAGCACCCGCTGCACGAGGGGCTGCGGGGCCACCTGATGACCGCCCTGCTGCACTGCGACCGGCAGGCCGACGCGCTGGCCGCCTACCACGAGGGCCGCCGGGTGCTCGCCGACGAACTGGGCGTCGACCCGGGGCCGCTGCTCACCGAGGCGTACCGGTCGATCCTCGCCGGCCCGCCGGCCCCGGCGGTCGTCGCGGAGCCGAGCTGGCACGGCGTACGGCCCGCGATGCTTCCGCCCGGCGTCGGTGACTTCGCCGGCCGGGAGGAGGAGCTCACCGGGCTGCTCCGGGTGCTGACCGCCGAGCCGAGGGCCTGCCCGCCGGTCGCCGTGGTGACCGGGATGGCCGGCGTCGGCAAGAGCACGCTCGCCCTGCACGCGGCCCACCTCACCCGGACCGCCTTCCCCGACGGCCAGCTCTACGCCGACCTCGGCCGCGCGAGCGGCAACGCCGTCGAGCCGTACGACGTGCTCGGCTGGTTCCTGCGCAGTCTCGGCCACGCCGAGTCGGCGATCCCGAAGGGGCTCGACGAGCGGGTCCGGCTCTACCGCAGCCAGCTCGCCGGCCGGCGGCTGCTGGTCATGCTCGACGGCACCGCGGGCTACGCGCAGGTGAGCCCGCTGCTGCCCGGCGACCCCGGCTGTCAGGTCATCGTCACCAGCCGGCTCCGCATGCCCGAGCTGGCCGGCGCCACGTCGATCGAGGTCGGCACCCTCGACCGGGAGCAGGCGCTCGCGCTGCTCGGCCGGATCATCGGGGCGCAGCGGGTCGCCGAGGAGGCCGACGCGGCCGGCCGGATCGTCGAGCTGTGCGGTCGGCTCTCGCTCGGCGTCCGGGTCGCCGGATCCCGGCTGCTGGCGCGCCCGCACTGGTCGCTCGGGTACCTGGCGGACCGGCTCGCCGACGAGCGGTACCGGCTGGACGAGCTCCGGCTGGGCTCGATGGACGTCCGGGAACGGCTGGACAGCAGCTACCACCAGCTGGCCGACCAGGGCCAGCTCGCCCTGCGCCGGCTGGCGCTGTTGCGCACGCCGGCCTTCCCCAGCTGGTGCACCGCCGAGGTGCTGGGCGTGTCCCGGCACGCCGGCGAGGAGGTGGGGGAGAACCTGGTCGACGCCCGGCTGCTGGAGATCGTCGAGTCCGACGGCGGCCGGCGGCAGCGGTTCCGCTTCCACGACCTCGTGCGCGTCTTCGCCCGGGAGAAGGCCGACCAGGCCGACCGGGTGCTGGTGGCGGGCGCCGGGGCGCTGAGCGCGGTGGGGAACTGATCCGACGCCGGGACCGACCTTCTCGGCCGCGCCCGGGGTCCGGGCGCGGCCGGCGCTCGCCCCTGCCCGCCGTGACCAGCGCCGCCGGGCGCGCGGCGGGCCGGGACAGTAGAGAAGATATAGCCGCCGAGCCCATGGTGGCCTGGTGAACGCCCTGACATCGGCCGACTGCGCGACGGCCGTTCCCATCGACGTGGAGCACGTCGCACCCGACACGATCGTGGCCAGGATCCGCCCCGACCTCGGCGATCCGGTCTTCGCCGGCCACTACCCGGGATTTCCGTTGCTGCCCGGGGTCCACATCTTCGAGTTCGTGCACCGGGCGGTCCGCGCCGCGGCCCCCGAGCTGACGCTGGCCGAGATCGTCAGCTGCCGGTTCCTGCTGCCCTTCCGGGGCGACGACGAACTCGTCGTGACCATCCGCCGCAGCGGCGACCTGTGGCGGGGCGAGGTCGCCGCAGCCGCAGTGCCGGTCGCCGAGGTGCTGCTGCGCTACGCGAGCGAGGAGTGCGCACCATGATGGGGATCGAGGAGATCAGGCGGATCATCCCGCACCGGCCGCCGATGCTGCTGGTCGACCGGGTCACCGAGCTGGTGCCCCGGCGGCGGCTGGTGGGCTCGCTGACCGTCACCGGTGACCGGCCGCTGCCGATGTCGCTGCTGCTGGAGTCCTGGGGGCAGGCGGCGCTCGTGCTCATCCGGCACGACCGGCCGATGCCGGACGTGCTGACCGACGGCGTGCCGGTGGCCGGGGTCTTCGAGCGCATCCGGTTCGGCCGGCCGGTGCTGCCGGGGGAGACGGTGGAGCACCACGTCACCATGACCCGGCTGGTCGCCGACACGGCCTTCGTCACCGGCGAGAGCGTCGTCGGGTCCACCGTGGTGCTGCGGGTGGGCCGCCTGGTCGGTGCGATGCGGTCGGTGGAGTCCCTGCGCGCGTCCCTCGACGCGGCGACCCGGGAGCCCCACCCGGTGGCCCCCGCGCAGCCGGCCGGGCCGGCCCCGGTGGCGTCCGGGGTGGCGCGGTGAGCGCCGGTGGGCGGCCCGTCGCACTGGTCACCGGCGGCTCCCGGGGGATCGGCCGGGCGGTGGTGCTGCGGCTGGTCCGCGACGGCTACGACGTGGCCATGTGCTACCAGTCCAGCAAGGACGCCGCCGACGAGGTCGTCGCGGAGGCGGCCCGCGACGGCGGGCGCGTGCTGGCGCTGGCGGTCGACGTCGCCGACCCCGCCGCGGTGCGGAACTTCGTGTCGACCACCGAGCGGGAGCTGGGCGACCCCGAGGCGGTGGTCACCGTCGCGGGGATCATCCGGGACCGGCCGCTGGCCCTGATGGCCGACGCCGACTGGCGCTCCGTGATGGAGGTGAACCTCGACGGCACCTACCACGTCTGCCGCGCGGTGGTCCGCCGGATGATGCGCCGGCGCAGGGGGTCGATCGTCACGGTCTCCTCGGTGTCCGGGGTGGCCGGCAACGCGATGCAGACGAACTACTCCGCCTCCAAGGCCGGGATCATCGGCTTCACCAAGGCGCTGGCCAAGGAGGTCGGCCGGTACGACATCCGGGCGAACGTGGTGGCGCCCGGCTACGTCGACACGGACATGATCGCCGCCCTCTCCGACGAGCTGGGCGCGATCGCCCGGGACCGGGTGGCCCTGGGCCGGCTCGGGCGCAGCGAGGAGATCGCCGACGTGGTGGCGTTCCTGCTCTCCTCCCGGGCGTCCTACCTGACCGGTCAGGTGGTCACCGTGGACGGCGGCCTGTCGATGTGACCGGCCGCCGGCCCCGGCCGGCGGCCGGCCTCGGGTACCACGGTCCGAGCAGCCGGGTCAGGATCTCGGTGCGGTAGGCGTCCGCCCCGACCAGGATCCGGGCCCGGTTGCGGGCCACCCCGCGCAGGATGGCGCGGGCGGCGTGCTCCGCCGTGACGTCCACCGAACGCTCGAAGTGCTCCCGGACCGCCTGGTAGTCGCGCAACCCGTCGTTGCGGGCGTTGCGCATGATGTTCGTCCTGATCCGGCCGGGATGTACGCAGCTCACCCCGACCGGCACCCCGTCGGCCCGCAGCTCCTGCGCCACCGCCTCCGTGAAGCCCCGGACGGCGAACTTGGCGGCGTTGTACCCGCTCTGCATCGGCGCACCGGCCAGCCCCAGCACGCTGGAGACGTTGACCAGGTGACCCCGCGACGCCGTCAGCAGCGGCAGGAACGCCCGGGTGCCGTGCACGACTCCCCAGAAGTCGACGTTCATGACCCATTCGAGGTCTTCCCAGGTGCCGTCGGAGACCGAGGCGAGCAGGGTCACCCCGGCGTTGTTGACGACCAGGTCGGCGCAGCCGAAGTCGCCCTCGACCCGCTCGGCGTGCGCCAGCACCGCGGCCCGGTCCGACACGTCCAACCGGTATCCGCGCACCTGGCCGTCGCGGCCCGCGCAGCGCCGTACGGTCTCCCGCAGCCCCTCGTCGTCCACGTCGGAGACGGCGAGCCGGGCGCCCCGGGCGGCCAGCTCGACGGCGAGCGCGCGGCCGATGCCCGAGCCGGCGCCGGTGACCACCGCCACCCTGTCAGTGAAGTCTCTCATCCTGGACCTTCTCGCTCGGCCTTCGGGCCTCGGCGGTCCGTGCCCGGCGCAGACTTCCGCCGCCGGCTATGGCATTCCTATGCCGCGTCGATATGTAGAGAAGCTATGAGGCGGCTGCCCGAGCCTTTCTCCCGGCAGTCCTCGACACGGCTGCCGGCCGGGTTGACGAAGGGAGAACGATGTCGAGCATCTTCGGTTCGGCGATCACCGGGCTCGGCGCCTATCGGCCCACCCGCGTGGTCACCAACCCGGACATCGCACTGCGTACGGACGTGACCACGGAGTGGATCGAGGAGCGCACGGGCATCAAGACCCGGCACGCCGCCGGTCCCGGGGAGACCGTGCCGGTGATGTCGGCCGAGGCCGGCGCGAAGGCGCTGGCGATGGCGAACGTCGACCCCTCCGAGGTCGACCTGCTCATCCTGGCCACCGCCACCAAGCGGGACCGGATCCCGGGCGGCGCGCCGGAGGTCGCCCACCGGATCGGCATCCCCGCCACCGGCGCGTTCGACCTGAACGCCGCCTGCGCGGGCTTCGCGTACTCGGTGTCGGTCGCGTCCAACGCGGTCCGGCTCGGCGAGGCGCGCAACGTGCTGGTCGTCGGCGCCGAGCACCTCACCGAGTTCATCGACCCCGAGGACCCGGCGACGTACGTCATCTTCGGCGACGGCGCGGGCGCGGCGGTGATCTCCCGCTCCGGGACCGAGGGTATCGGCCCCGTGGTGTGGGGCAGCGACGGCCGGCGGGCCCCGATCCTCGGCACGAAGTGGGCCAAGGACGGCAAGGAGTACGCCTCGATGAACGGGCCGCTGGTCTACCGGTGGTCCACCAAGAACATCCCCCCGGTCGCCCGGGAGGCCTGCGCCCGCGCCGGGATCGACCTGTCGGAGATCGACTGGTTCGTGCCGCACCAGGCGAACCTGCGGATCATCGAGCAGCTCGCCGAGATCCTGGAGATCCCCGAGGAGAAGGTCGCCCGGGACGTGATCGACACGGGGAACACCTCGGCGGCCTCGGTGCCGCTCGCGCTGAGCCGGCTGCACGAGAGCGGCCGTACCAAGCCCGGCGACAAGGCGCTGCTGCTCGGCTTCGGCGCCGGCCTCGCCTACGCCGGCCAGATCGTCCGGATGCCCTGAACACCCTCCCGAAAGGACACTGACATGACCGTTGACCAGGTGGCCGCCGACGTCGAGCAGCTGACCCGCAAGCTGATGACCGAGGAGCCGGACCGGCCGATCTCCGCCGACGACACCTTCGTGGACCTCGGCCTCGACTCGCTCAAGCTGGTCGACCTGCTCGGCGCCGCCGAGATGCACTTCGACATCGAGGTGCCGGACGAGGAGGTCGGCAACTTCGTCCGCGTCCGGGACCTCACCGACTTCGTGCTCGGCGCCAAGTGAACGCCGGCGACGGGGACGCCCGGGAGCTGTCCGTCGGTCAGGCCGCGCAGTGGGCGCTGTACCGACTCGCGCCCGAGAGCTCGACCAGCAACGTGGTGACGGCCGTGCTCGCCGAGCCGGTCCTCGACACCGACGTGCTGCGGGCCGCCCTCGTCGCCGTCCAGGCTCGGCACGACCTGCTCCGGTCCCGGTTCGCCGAGACCGGGGCAGGACCGGTGCGGCTGGTCGACCCGGTCGGCCCGGGCACGATCGAGGTCCGCGACGTCGGCGACGTGGACGACGAGGCCCTGCGTGCGCTCATCCACGCCGTCGGCGAGCAGCCGCTCCGGCTCGAACAGGACGGCCCCCTGCGGGCGGTGCTGCTGCGGCGGGGCACGGACTGCGCGTTGGTGCTGGTCATCCACCACATCGCCACCGACGGGCTCTCCCAGTATCTGATCTGGCGGGACCTCGGCGACGCGTACCGGGCGGGTCGGGGCGGGGACACGGTGGACTGGCCGACGCGGCCCAGCTACGACGAGTTCGTCGCCCGCGAGCAGGCCATGCTGGCCGGACCCCGGCGCGCCGAGCTGGCCGAGCACTGGGCCCGTACCTGCGCCGGCGCCACCGCCGCCACCCTGCCCACCGACCGGCCGCGCTCCGCCACCCGCTCGTACCGGGGCGCGTCCGTGGCCCGGATGCTGCCGGACGACGTCGCCCGGCAGGTACGCGCCACGGCCGCCACCCTGGCGGTGACCCCGTTCACGGTGCTGCTCGGCGTCTTCGAGGCGCTGCTGCACCGGTGCACCGGACAGGGCGAGTTCACCATCGGCTGCCCGGTCTCGCTGCGGCGGGGGAGGGCGTTGCGGGAGGTCGTCGGGATGCTGGTGAACCCGGTCGTGCTGCGGTCGTCGTTCACCCCGGGCACCACCTTCGCGACGGCGATCGCCGCCGCGGGACGCCAGCTCTCGGAGGGCGTGGCACGCGCCGCCTACCCGTTCCCCCTGGTCCAGGCGGCCCGCCGGGACCGGGACCCGCTGGTGCGGGTCACCATCACGCTGCTCACCCGGCAGCACGGCGACACCCTGTCCGACACCAGCAACGGCTTCGTCGGGCACCGGGTCCGCCAGCTGGTGGTGCCGTACGACGAGGGGCAGTTCGACCTCGCCGTGACGGTGCACCAGCTGCCCGACCTGTCCCTGCGTACCGAGTTCAACTACGACCGGGACCTGCTCGACCGCGCCACCGTCGAGCGGCTCTTCGACCAGTACCTGGCCCTGCTCGGCGCGGCCTGCGCCGACCCGGCCGCGACGGTGGCCGACGCCCGCCTGGCCGGCGACATCGACGAGCGGATGCTGCTCGAACTCGGCATGAGCTGAGCACCCCGGTCATCCGGCGCCCGTCGTCGACGGGTGCCGCACAGCGCCCGCACGGCGGTTGCGGGCGACCTTCCGTCAGCCCGGAGAGGGGGTTGAAATGGATCAGGGAATTCTCTCCACGGTCGGCAACACGCCCCTGGTGCGCCTGGACCGGTTGTTTCCCGAATTTCCCGCCCGGGCGTACGCGAAACTCGAACAGTTCAATCCGGGCGGGAGCATCAAGGACCGGGCCGCGCTGAACATGCTGCGCGGAAAGATCGAATCCGGCGAACTGGTGCCGGGACGGTCCGTGGTGGTGGAGTCCAGCTCCGGCAACCTCGCCATCGGCCTGGCCCAGATCTGCGCGTACTTCGGGATTCGGTTCATCTGCGTGGTGGACCCGAAGACCACCCGGCAGAACCTGGCGGTGCTGGCCGCGTACCAGGCCGAGATCGACATGATCGAGCACCCCGACCCGGTGACCGGCGAGTATCTCGCGGTCCGGCGCCGCCGGGTGCGCGAGCTGGTGGAGACCGTGCCCGGCGCGTACCGCCCGGACCAGTACACCAACCCGCTCAACGCCCGCGCCCAGCGGCAGACCATGGCCGAGATCATGACCGAGCTGGACGGCCGGGTCGACTACCTGTTCTGCTCCACCGGCACCTGCGGCACCCTGGTCGGCTGCGCCGACTACCTGCGCGAGAACGGCCACCGCACCCGGATCGTCGCGGTCGACGCCGTCGGCAGCGCGATCTTCGGCCACCCGCCCGCGCCCCGGCTGATCCCCGGGCACGGCGCCTCGGTGGTGCCGCCGCTGGCCGCCAACGCCCGGCCGGACGAGGTGCTGCACGTCTCCGACCTCGACTGCGTGGTCGGCTGCCGGTTGCTGGCGGTCCGGGAGGCCATCCTCGCCGGCGGATCCTCCGGGGCGACGGTGGCCGCGCTGCGGCGCCGGATGGCGGACCTGCCCGCCGGGAGCACCAGCGTCCTGATCTTCCCGGACAACGGCGACCGCTACCTCGACACCATCTACTCCGATCGCTGGGTGACCGAACAGTTCGGCGAGGTCAGCCACCTGTGGAAGGGCGAAAAATGCTGATCATCGGCCATGCCGTGGTTCGGGACGTGCTCGACGGCGACGAGGCCCGGGTCATCGACCTCGTCCGGCAGGCGTACCTTCTGCACGAGCAGGGCCGCACCAGCGTGCCGCACTCGGTCTTCCTGCGCTTCCCCGACAACGCCCGCAACCGGATCATCGGGCTGCCCGCGTACCTGGGCGCCGATCCGCCGGCCGCCGGCATGAAGTGGATCTCCTCGTTCCCGGCGAACATCGGGCGGGGCCTGGACCGCGCCAGCGCCGCCATCGTGCTGAACTCGCTGGAGACCGGCCAGCCCGAGGCGGTGATCGAGGGATCGGTCATCTCCGCCCGGCGCACCGCGGCCGGCGCGGCCCTCGCCGCGCAGCTGCTGACCGCCGAGCGCCGCCCGGACGGCCTGGCGCTGATCGGCTGCGGGCTGATCAACGAGCAGGTGCTGCGCTTCCTGACGGTGGCCCTGACCCCGCCGGCCTCGCTGGTGCTGCACGACACCGACCCGCGCCGGGCCGAGGCGTTCGCCGCCCGCGCGGCGGCCCTGCTGCCGGCCACGACGATCAGCGTGGCGGCGAGCGCCGAGCAGGCCCTGGCCGCCCACCGGTTGGTCTCGATCGCCACCACCGCCAGCGAACCGCACCTGGAGCTGACCGCCTGCCAGCCGGGGACCGTGGTGCTGCACCTGTCGCTGCGCGACCTGCACCCCGAGGCGATCCTGTCGGCCCGCAACGTCGTCGACGACCCCGACCACGTGTGCCGCGAGCGCACCTCGCTGCACCTTACCGAGCAGCTCACCGGCGGCCGGGCCTTCATCCACACCACCATCGGCCGGCTCGCCGGCGGTGTGGCGCTGCCCGCCGCCGACGTCCCCGGGCCGGTGGTGGTCTCGCCGTTCGGGCTGGGCGTGCTGGACATCGCCCTGGCCGACCACGTCCGCCGCACGGCGGCCGAGCGGGGCCTCGGCGTGCGGATCGACGACTTCACACCCGTACCGGCCGCCGCCGTGGCGACCGCGCGACCCACGAGGGAGAGAACATGAGCGACGACGACCGCAGCTACCTGGTGGTGCTCAACGACGAGGAGCAGTACTCGATCTGGTGGAGCGACCGGGCGCTGCCGGCCGGCTGGCGGGCCGAGGGCACCGAGGGCACCCGCGACGAGTGCCTCAGCCGGATCAACGAGCTCTGGACCGACATGCGGCCGAAGAGCCTGCGCCTGCGCATGGACGGCGCGTCCGTCTGACGGACCCCCGGCAGGCGTGACCCCCGGCCGTCCGCGATCGACCCCCCACCCCGGAGGAGCACCCCGATGAGCACCCCTCTGTCCACCCTGCCGGCCGCCGGAGCGGGCACGGTCGGTCCCGTCGTCCTGCCGGACCTGATCGCCCGCCAGGCCGCGGCGACGCCCGACGCGACCGCGGTGCTCGCCGGCGACGTACGGGTCGGCTACGCCGAACTCGACCGGCGCGCCAACCAGCTCGCCCGGCACCTGGTCGGGCTGGGCGTCGGTCCGGAGTCGACGGTCGGCGTGTACCTGCGCCGGGGGGTCGACCTGGTGGTCGCCCTGCTCGGGGTGTGGCGGGCCGGCGGCGCGTACCTGCCGCTGGACCCGGCGCACCCGGTGGACCGGCGGCGGTGGATCGTCGCCGACACCGGGGTGGACGTCGTGCTCACCCAGAGCGACCTGCGCGACGACGGCCTGGCCGGGCCGTCGCACGTGGTCTGCCTGGACGCCGACCGGGCGCGGATCGCGGCCGGACCGGACACCGCGCCGCCGGTCCGCATCGACCCCGACAACGCGGCGTACGTCATCTACACCTCCGGGTCGACCGGCCGTCCCAAGGGCGTGGTCGTCACCCACGGGGCCATCGGCAACCGGGTGGCCTGGACGGTCCGGCAGCACGGTTTGTCGCCGGCGGACCGGGTGTTGCAGAAGACCGCGGTGAGCTTCGACGCGGCCGGCTGGGAGTTCTTCGCCCCGCTGATCTGCGGGGCGACGGTGGCGCTCGCGCCGGACGGCGCCGAACGCGACCCGGCCGCGCTGGTGGCGGCGGTCATCCGGTCCGGGGCGACCGTGCTCCAGGGCGTGCCGTCGGTGCTGCAACTGGTGACGGAGGAGCCGGACTGGCCGAGGTGCACCTCGCTGCGGCTGGTCTTCTCGGCCGGCGAGCCGCTGCACGCCGAGCTGTGCCAGCGGCTGGCGGTGGCGCCCGGGACCCGGGTCTGGAACACCTACGGCCCGACCGAGTGCGCCATCGACGTGACCGCCCAGCAGGTCGACCTCGCCCAGCGCACCGGGCCGGTGCCGATCGGCCGGCCGCTGGACAACCTCCGCCTCCAGGTGCTGGACGCCAACCGGCGGCCGGTGCCGATCGGCGTGGTCGGCGACCTCTACGTCGGCGGGGCCGGGCTCGGCCGCGGGTACCTCCACCGGCCCGACCTGACCGCGGAGCGGTTCGTGCCGGACGAGTACGGGCCGCCCGGCACGCGGCTCTACCGCACCGGCGACCAGGTCCGGTGGCGCTCGGACCGGAGCCTGGAGTTCGTCGGCCGCGCCGACGACCAGCTCAAGATCAATGGGGTACGCATCGAGCCGGGCGAGGTGGAGGCCGCGCTGGCCGCCCACCCCGACGTCCGGCGGGCGGTCGTCGTCGGCTTCGCCGAGCCCGGCGGCAGCCCCCGGCTGGCCGCGTACGTCGCCGGCCGGCGCCCCCTGGGCAGCACGGAGCTGCGGGCCTTCCTGACCGACCGGCTGCCCGACGCCCTGGTGCCGGCCGTGTTCGTCCCGGTGGCGGAGTTCCCGCTGACCACCGGCGGGAAGGTCGACCGGGCCGCGCTGCCGCCCGTCGAGACCACCGACCGCACGGCCTACCTGGCCCCGCGCACCGACGCCGAGCGGCTGGTCGCCCGGCTCTGGCAGGAGCTGCTCGACGTCGACCGGGTGGGGGTGCACGACGACCTCTTCCAGCTCGGCGGGTCGTCGCTGGTGACCGTCCGCCTCGCCAGCCGCCTCGCCGCCGAGTCCGGCGTGCGCATCGAGCTGAGGGAGCTGCTCGCCGCGAGCACCGTCGAGGCGCAGGCCGCCCTGCTGACCGACGGCGACCCCGCGACGCCGGCGGTGGTCCCGGTGCCCCGCACCGGCGCGCTGCCGCTCTCCCCGGCCCAGCGGCGGCTGTGGCTGCTGGACCAGCTGCACCCGGGCAGCCCCGAGTGGGTGGTGCCGCTCTACCTGCGGCTGCCCGGCTCGCTGACCCCCGACACCGTACGGGCGGCGCTGAGCGCGCTCGAGGCCCGGCACGAGGCGCTGCGCACCCGCTACCTGACCCACGACGGCGAGCCGCACCAGCGCGTCGACCCGCCCGGCCCCGTCGACCTCACGATCCGCGACGCGACCGGGGCCCCGCTCGTCGACCTCGTCGACGCGCAGCTCGGCCAGGGCTTCGACCTGCGCACCGGGCCGCTGTGGCGGGCCACCCTGGTCACCTCGGCCGGGGCGGACCACCTGCTGCTGGTGGCGCTGCACCACATCGCCTCCGACGCGACCACCGCCGGGGTCCTGGAGCGCGACCTGCGGGAACTCTGCGCGGCCGGCGCCGCCGGCCGGGAGCCCGACCTGCCGGAGCTGACGGTGCACTACGCCGACTACGCGGCCTGGCAGCGCCGGTACCTCACCGACGACCGGGTCGAGCGGGAACTCGGCTTCTGGCGCGAACACCTGGCGGGGGTGCCCGAGCTGACCCTCCCGCTGGACCGGCCCCGGCCGGCCGAGCGCGACCCGCGCGGGGCGCACGTCGAGTTCGAGGTGCCGGCGCAGCTCGCGGAGAAGCTGACCGCGCTGGGCCGGCGCTGCTCGGCGACCCCGTTCATGACCATGCTGGCGGGCTTCGCCACGCTGCTGGCCCGCTACAGCGGGCAGTGGGACGTCGCCGTCGGCGCGCCCACCTCCGGTCGACGCCCCGCCGAGGCGGAACAGATCGCCGGGGTCTTCCTCAACCCCGTGGTGGTGCGCTGCACCCTGGACCCGGCCGCCCCGTTCGAGGCGGCCCTGCGGGCCGTGCGGTCCCGGACCCTGGCCGCGCTCGCCCACCAGGACCTGCCCTTCGAGCGGGTGGTCGACGACCTCGTCGACGTCCGCGACCTCTCCCGCACCCCGCTCTACCAGGTGATGCTCAACGCCCAGGAGGGCGGCATCACCGGCCAGTCGACCGACGACGAGGCCCTGCTGGACGCCCTGCGCCGGGCGGCCCGGATCGCCAAGACCGACCTCACGATGCACGTCTGGCCCCGCCCCGACGGCACCCTGGCCGGCAGCCTGGAGTACGCCACCGCGCTGTTCGACGAGTCGACCGTGCGGCGGATGGCCGAGCACTTCGTCCGGCTGCTCGCCGCGGCGGTGGCCGAGCCGGGGACCCCGCTCGACGACCTCGACCTGCTCTCGCCGGGCGAGCGCCACCACCTTCTGCACGAGGTGCACGGGCCCACCATGCCCCGCTCCGCCGCGACCGTCTGCGACCTCTTCGAGGCCCAGCGGCACCGCACGCCGGACGCGGTGGCGCTGCGGCACGGCGACCTCACCACCACCTACGCGGCGTTGGACGACCGGGCCAACCAGTTCGCCCACCACCTGCGGCGCTCCGGGGTCGCCCGGGGCGCGGTGGTGGCCGTGCTGCTGGACCGGGGCGTCGACCTGGTCGCGGCGATCCTCGGCGCCTGGAAGGCGGGCGCGGCCGTGCTGCCGCTCGACCCGTCGTACCCCGCCGGGCGGATCGGGCACATGCTCGCCACCGCCGGCGTGGAGCTGGGCGTGACCCAGGCGGCGTACGCGCCCAGGTTCACCGTGCCGACCCTGCACGTGGACACCCACCGGCTGATGGTCTGCGCCGGCCCCACCCACCGGCCGGACCGGGACACCGACCCGGAGGAGACGGCCTACGTGCTGTTCACCTCCGGCTCGACCGGCCGCCCCAAGGGCGTGGCGCTGCCGCACCGGGCGGTGTCCAACTTCCTCGCCTGCGCCGTCGAGACCGAGGCCCTGGGCGACCGGGGGGCGCGCGGGGGACGCGGCGACGGCGCGCCGCTGTTCACCACCATCGCCTTCGACCTGTCCATCCCCAACCTGTTCAGCCCGCTGGTCTCGGGTCAGTCGGTGACCCTGCTGCCCGCCGCCCTCGACATCGCCGAGCTGGGCGGCCTGCTCGTCAAGGCCGGCCCGTTCGACCGGTTCATCATGACCCCGCCGCACCTGGAGCTGCTCACGGAGCAGCTCGACGACGAGCAGGCGGGTCAGCTCTCCGGTCTGATCTGGACGGCCGGCGCGGCGCTGCGCAAGGAGATCGCCAACCGGTGGCTGGACCGGCTCGGGCCGGGTGGCCTCACCAACAGCTACGGGCCGACCGAGACCACCGTCATCATGACGGCCCACCCGGTGCGCACGCCGCAGACGACCGACATCGTGCCGATCGGCCGGGCGATGGCGAACACCACCGTCCGGGTGCTCGACGACGCGTTGCGGCTGCTGCCGCTCGGGGTCGTCGGCGAGCTGTACATCGGCGGGGAGTGCCTGGCCACCGGGTACGCCGGCCGGCCGGACCTGACCGCGGAGAAGTTCGTGCCCGACCCGTACGGGCCGCCGGGAAGCCGGCTGTACCGCAGCGGGGACCTGGTCCGGATGCGCCCGGACGGGGTGATGGACTTCGTCGGCCGGGTCGACGACCAGGTGAAGGTGCGCGGCTACCGCATCGAACTCGGCGAGATCCGCGCCGTCGTCGAGGAACACCCCGGGGTGACCCAATGCGCGGTCATCGTCCACGAGGAGCGGCTGGTCGCCTTCCACCGGGGCGAGGCGCCCGACCTGGCCGCGCACTGCGCCCGGCTGCTGCCCGACTACATGACGCCGAGCCTGCTCGTGCCGGTGGTCGAGATCCCGCTCAACGCCAACGGCAAGGTGGACCGCGCCGCCCTGCTCGGCCTGCTCTCCGACGCCGTGACGACCGGCGCCGCCGGCACCGAGGACGGCTTCGTCGCGCCGCGCACGGTCGTCGAGGAACGCCTCTGCGCGATCTGGAGCGACCTGCTGGGCGTGCCCGTCGGCGTGCGGCACAACTTCTTCGCCATGGGCGGGCACTCCGTGCTGGCGGGCCGGCTGGTCGCCGGCCTCCAGGAGGAGTTCGACCTCGACGTGTCGCTCCGGCTCGTCTTCGAGCACCCGACCGTCGAGGCGATGGCGGGCGCGGTGGAGGACCTCATCCGGGCCGAGGTGGACGCGCTGTCCGACGCCGACCTGACCGAAGACCTGCGGCAGACCAAGGAGCACCAGGCATGACCTCGACCGCGAACCAGCCCAACCTGCGCGAGTCGCTCGTCCAACGCCGGCTGGCGGGCCGGGCTGCCGGTCGGCGGACCGGGATCCCGACCGTCGACCGCTCGGGCGACCTGCCGCTCTCCTTCGGCCAGCAGCAGATGTGGTTCCTCAACCGGCTGGACCCCACCAGTCCGGAGTACCTGGTCTCCTCGGCGCTGCGGCTGCGCGGCCCGCTGGACCGGGCCGCGCTGGCCCGGGCGTGGGACGCCCTGATCGCCCGGCACGAGATCCTGCGCACCCGGTACGCGATGGCCGACCTGACGCCGGTGCAGGTCGTCGACGAGCCCCGCCCGCAGGAGCTGCCGCTGCTCGACCTGACCACCGTGCCGGCGGCGGAGCGCGACGACCGGGTCGCCGAGGCGACGGCCGAGCTGGCCGCCACCGGCTTCGACCTGGCCACCGAGTGGCCGGTACGGGCGACGCTGCTGCGCCTGGACGAGGCCGAGCACCTGCTGGTGCTGGTGATCCACCACATCGCCTGCGACGCGCCCTCCACGGCGGTGCTCCTCGGCGACCTGGCCGAGCTGTACGGCGCGTACGTCCGGGGCGAGTCCTCGCCGCTGACGCCGCCGGCCGTGCAGTTCGCCGACTTCGCCGCGTGGCAGCGCGACCGGCTGCGTGGCGAGCCGCTGGAGCGGCACCTGGAGCACTGGCGGGACCGCCTCGCCGGCATCGCCCCGCTGGAGCTGCCCGCCGACCGGCCCCGGCCCCGCGTGCGCGACTGGCGGGGCGCCTCGGTCCCGTTCGCGCTCTCCGCCGACCTCTCCGCCGCGCTGCGCGAGATCGCCCGCGGCGCGGAGACCACCCTCTTCGTCACCCTGCTCACCGCCTTCCAGGCGCTGCTGTCGCGCCACACCGGCCGCACCGACATCCCCGTGGGCAGCGTGACGTCCGTGCGCGACCGCGCCGAACTGCGCCACCTGGTCGGGTACGGGATCGACAACCTCGTCCTGCGGGGCAGTTGGACGGGGGACCCCACCTTCGCCGACCTGCTGCGCGACACCCGCGCCACGGTGCGCGACGCCTTCGCCCACGCCGACGTGCCGTTCGCGCTGCTGGTCGACGAGTTCGAACCGGAACGGGACCTGTCCCGCACCCCGCTCTACCAGGTCGCCTTCACCCTGGGCGACGACGCTCCGGGCGGCGCCTGGCCGGCGGGCCTCGCCGCCGAGACGCTCTGGTTGCCCACCCGGGTCGCCAAGGTCGACCTGCAACTGCACGTCGTCGAGGGCGCCGACGGCCGGCTGCGCGGGCACCTGGAGTACGCGACCGCGCTGTTCGACGACGCCACCGTGCGGCGGATGGCCGACCACCTCGGCCGGCTGCTGGAGCACGTCGGGGCCGACCCGCACGCCCGGATCTCCGAGCTGCGCATCCTCGACGACGCCGAGCTCGCGGCGGCGACCCCCGCCCCGGCCCGCCCCGCCACTCCGGTGACCGGCACCGTGCACGGCGTCTTCGCCGCCACCGCCGCCGCCCACCCCGCCGCGACCGCCGTCGTGGACGGCGCGCGACGCTGGACGTACGCCGAACTGGACGCCACCGCGAACCGGCTCGCGCACCACCTGCGGGCCCTCGGCGCCGGGCCGGAGCGGCTGGTGGCGGTCTGCCTGGACCGCCGCGCGGAGCTGGTCTCCACCCTGCTGGGCGTGCTGAAGTCCGGGTCGGCGTACCTGCCGGTGGAGCCCGGCGTCCCCGCCGACCGGCTCGACTTCATGCTCGCCGACGCGGGCGCGCGGATCGTGGTGACGACCGAGGCCCACCGGGCGCGGTTCGCCGACTTCGACGGCACCGTGGTGGTGCTGGACGACCCCGGGCACGCCGGGGAGATCGCCGGGCGGCCCGGCGCCGACCCGGGCGTCGCCGTCGACCCCGAGAACCTGATCTACGTCATCTACACCTCCGGGTCGACCGGCCGCCCCAAGGGCGTCTTCCTGACCCACGCCAACGTGCTGCGCCTGACGACCGTGGCGCAGGACGACCTGAACTTCGGCCCCGCCGACGTGTGGCCGCTGTTCCACTCGTACGCCTTCGACGTGTCGGTGTGGGAGCTGTGGGGCGCGCTGCTGCACGGCGGCCGGCTGGTGATCGTGCCCCGCGAGGTCACCCGTTCCCCCGGCGACCTGCTCGACCTGCTCGTCGAGGAGCAGGTCACCGTGCTCAACCAGACCCCGACGGCCTTCCGCGGCCTGGTGGGGCTGGCCCGCGACGGCGACCCCCGCGTCGACCGGCTCACGCTGCGCGCGGTCATCTTCGCCGGCGAGAAGCTGGAGTACGGCGACCTCGGCCCCTGGGTGGCCCGGCGCGGACTGGCCGCCCCCCGGCTGCTCAACCTCTACGGGATCACCGAGATCACGGTGCACGCCACCTACTACGAGGTGCGGCCCGACGACCTGGCCGGCACCGCCAACCCGGTCGGCGTCCCGCTGGCCGACCTGAGCATCCACCTGCTCGACCCGTACGGCAACCCGGTGCCGGTCGGCGTCACCGGCGAGATCCACGTCGGCGGGCCCGGCGTGGCCCGGGGCTACCTGAACCGCCCCGAGCTGACCGCCCAGCGGTTCGTGCCCGACCCGTTCGGCCCGCCCGGCGCCCGCCTCTACCGCAGCGGCGACCTGGCCCGCCGGCGCGCCGACGGCAGCCTGGAGTTCGTCGGCCGCATCGACGACCAGGTGAAGATCCGGGGCTACCGGGTCGAGCTGGGCGAGATCGAGGCCGCCATCGCGGCCCTGCCCGGGGTGCGCGAGGCCGTGGTCGTCGTCCGCGAGGACACCCCCGGCGACCGGCGCCTGGTGGCGTACTCGGTCGTCGACGAGCAGGCGGAGCTGCCCCGGCCGGGACAGGTGCGCGCGGCGCTGGCCCGCACCCTGCCCGAGTACATGATCCCGTCGGCGTTCGTCCCGCTGGCCCGGCTGCCGCTGACCGTCAACGGCAAGCTCGACAAGCGGGCGCTGCCCGCACCCGACCGGGCCGTCACCGCCACCGACCGGCCCTACCTGGCGCCGCGTACGGAGGTGGAGGAGCGGCTCGCCGCGATCTGGGCCGAGCTGCTCGGCCTGGAGCGGGTCGGCGTCGAGGACGGCTTCTTCGACGTCGGCGGCGACTCGATCCGCGCCGTGGCGCTCGCCGCCGCCATCCGGGCCGCCGGCTTCGACGTGCAGGTGCGCGACCTCTTCGAGCGCCGCAGCATCGCCGAGCTGGCGGAGTTCCTCACCGGCCGCCCCGCGCCGGCCGCGCCGGAGCCGGCCGTCGCGCCGTTCGCGTTGATCTCCGACGCCGACCGGACCGCGCTGCCCGACGGCGTCGTCGACGCGTACCCGTGCACGCAGGTGCAGCTCGGCATGCTCGCGGAGATGCTCGCCGACGAGCACAACCACTACCTCAACGCCACCACCTACCGCATCCCCGACGCCGGCGAGTTCTCGCTCGACGCGTTCCGGGAGGCCGCCGCGCTGCTGGTGCGGCGGCACGAGGTGCTGCGCACGTCGTTCGACCTGACCGGCTACTCGGTGCCGATGCAGCTCGTGCACGCCACCGCCGAGATGCGGGTCGGCATGGACCGGGCGCGCGCCACCGACCGGGCCGGCCTGGAGCGGGAGCTGCGCGACTTCATCGCCGCCGAGCGGGCCGACATGTTCGACCTCGGCGAGCCGGCGCTGTTCCGGCTGCACGCGCGCGTCTGCGCCGACGGGAGCTGGTGGCTCACCCTCACCGAGTGCCACCCGATCATGGACGGCTGGAGCTACCACTCGCTGATGATGGAGCTGGTCGGCGCGTACCACCGGATCCGCGACGGGCTGCCGGTCGAGCCGCGCCCGGCGCCGCCGGTGCGCTTCGCCGACGCGGTCGCCGCCGAGCTGCGTTCCACCGGCGAGGGGACGGACCGCGCCTTCTGGCACGACCGGGTCGCCGGCCGGGACCGGTTCGTGCTGCCCGAGGGCTGGGGCGACCCGACCGCCGCCGACGGCGCCCAGTACGACCACTGGGTGCCGCTGCACGACCTGGAGCCGGGCCTGCGGGCGCTGGCCCGCGAGACGGGCGTGCCGTTCAAGTCGGTGATGCTGGCCGCGCACCTGAAGGTGATGAGCCAGCTCACCGGTTCGGGGTCGTTCTTCACCGGGCTGGTGTCCAACATCCGCCCCGAGGTCGCCGGCGCCGACCGCGTCTACGGGATGCACCTGAACACGGTGCCGTTCGTGCACGACGCGGGCGCGCGGACCTGGCGGGAGCTGATCGGGCGGACGTTCGCCGGGGAGCTGGAGCTGTGGCCGCACCGCCGGTACCCGCTGCCGGTGCTCCAGCGGGAGGTCGGCGACGGCGGCCGGATGCTGGACGTCCGGTTCAGCTTCCACGACTTCCACCAGATCGACACCGACGAGATCGACTACGCCGACTCGATCGACGACAGCCCCAACGAGTTCCCGCTCGGCGTGATCAGCCGGCTCGGCTTCCTCACGCTGGAGGCCAACCTGCGCCACCTCGGCGTCGCGCAGGTCGCCCGCCTCGGTGGCATGTACCGGGCGGTGCTGGAGGCGATGGTCGCCGACGTGGACGGTGACGCGTCGGTGGTGTGCCTGCCGGCGGGTGAGGTGTCGGTGGTGCTGGCCGACGGGGCGTCGGCGGTGGAGCCCGTGTCGCGTTCGGTGCTGGACGAGTTCGAGGCGCGCGTGGCCGAGGTGCCGTCGGCGGAGGCGGTGTCGGTGCCGGGCGGCACAGGGATCGACTTCGCCGGGCTGGACGCCCGGGCCGGGCAGGTCGCCCGCTGGCTGGCCGCCCGGGGTGTGGGCGCCGGTGCGGTGGTGGGTGTGCTGCTGGACCGGGGCGTCGAGTTGGTGGCGTCGATGCTGGGGGTGTGGAAGGCGGGTGCGGCGTTCGTGCCGGTGGACCCGTCGTACCCGCCGGGCCGCATCGCCGCGATGTTGGCCGACGCGGGCGCCGCGGTCGCGGTGACCTCGCAGCGGTACGCCGACCGGTTCGCCCCGGTCGACGTGGAGGTGGTGCGCGTCGAGGAGATCGGGGAGACGGACGCGCCCCTGCCGGCCCGCGCCACGGATCTCGATGAGTTGGCGTATGTGATTTTCACGTCGGGGTCGACGGGGCGGCCGAAGGGTGTGCAGGTGTCGCACCGGGGGTTGGCGAATCATGTGCGGTGGGCGGCGGGTGAGTTGGCGTCGCGTGGTGCGGGTGGTTGCGCGGTGTTCTCGTCGGTGGCGTTCGACTTGCAGGTGCCGAATGTGTGGGCGCCGTTGGTGGCGGGACAGCGGGTGGTGATGGTGGGCCAGGATGTGGATCTGGCCGAGTTGGGTGCGGTGTTGGCGTCGTCGGGGCCGTTCAGTTTCTTGAAGTTGACGCCGGGTCATCTGGAGATTCTTGGTCGGCAGTTGTCGGATGAGGCGTTGGGTTCGTTGGCGGCGGTGGTGGTGGTCGCTGGTGAGGCGTTGCCGGCGGCCCTCGCCAACCGGTGGCTGGGGTTGTTGGGTGCGGGTGGGTTGGTCAACGAGTACGGGCCGACCGAGGCGAGTGTGGGCACGTGCATCTTCCCGATCGAGACCGAGCAGGCGGGTCCGGTGGTGCCGATCGGTCGTGCCTTGCCGGGCATGACGATGTACGTGCTCAACCGGGACCTGCATCTCGCTCCGGTGGGTGTGGTCGGCGAGTTGTACGTCGGTGGCGTGGGCGTGGCCCGCGGTTACGCGGGTCAGCCGGCGTTGACGGCGGAGCGGTTCCTGCCCGACCCGTTCGCCGCATCCGGAACCGCAGCCGCTGCCGGAACCACGGCCGGGGCGCGGATGTACCGCACCGGGGACCTGGTGCGGCGGCTGCCCGACGGGGCGGTGGAGTTCGTCGGGCGGGTCGACCACCAGGTGAAGATCCGCGGCTACCGGATCGAACTCGGCGAGATCGAAGCGGTCGTCGAGGGCACCGACGGCGTCGGCGACGCCGTCGCCCTGGTCGGCGAGTCGGACCGGCTCGTGGTGTTCTACCGGCCGGCCGCGCCGGCGACGCCGGGCCTGGCGGACCGGATCCGGCAGCGGTGCGCGGAGCACCTGCCGGAGTACATGATCCCGGCCGAGTTCGTCGCCGTGGAGGCGATCCCGCTCAACGCCAACGGCAAGGTCGACCGGGCCGCCCTCTGGGACACGGCGGTGCCCGCGCAGCGGCAGCACGTCGCCCCGGCGACCGAGCTGGAGGAGCGGCTGGCGGAGATCTGGGGCCAGGTGCTCCAGTTGGAACAGGTCAGCACCCGGGACAGCTTCTTCGACCTCGGCGGGCACTCCATCAGCGCCATCGCGCTCGTGGGCGCGCTGCGGGGCGCTGGCCACCCGGTCTCGGTACGCGACGTCTTCGTGCACCGCACCGTCGCCGCCCTGGCCGCGCACCTCGCCGGCGGGGACGACGCGGAGGTCGCGCCCGCCTTCCGGGCCGTCGCCCCGTTCAGCCTGCTCGACGACGCCGACCGGGCCAAGCTGCCCGCCGGGCTCGCCGACGCGTACCCGTGCGCGCAGGTGCAGCTCGCCATGCTGGTGGTGACGCTCTCCGACTCGGAGCGGCGCACCTACCACAACGTGTCGGCGTTCCCGATCCGCGACGAGCACGCCTTCGACGGCGACGCGCTGCGCCGGGCCGTGCGGACCGTCGTGGACCGGCACGAGATCCTGCGTACCTCGTTCGACCTGACCGGCTTCTCGGTGCCGATGCAGCTCGTGCACGCCGAGGTGCCCGTTGACGTCACGCTGCTCGACCTGCGCGACGGCACGGACGAGGAGGCCGAGAGCCGGTTGCGGGCGTACCTGGCCGCCGAGCGGTCCCGGCCGTTCACCCCCGACCAGGTCCCGCAGATGCGCATCGCCGGGGCGGCCGGCCGCGACGACACGTGGTGGTTCGTGCTGACCATGTCGCACGGCATCCTCGAGGGCTGGAGCCACCACTCGCTGCTCATGGAGATCCTCGACAACTACCGCAGCCTGCGCGACACCGGCGCACCGGCGGCGTTCGAGGCGCCCCCGGTCCGCTACGCCGACTTCGTCGCCGGCGAGATCGAGGCGCTGGCGTCGGACGAGGACCGCGACTACTGGCAGGGCGTCGTCGCCCGCCCGGTCTTCGAACTGCCCGCCGGCTGGGGCGAGGACGAGTCGGTCCCGGAGTACGAGTGCGGCACCCGCGTCCCCCTGCACGACCTGATGGACGACCTGCGCGAGCTGGCCAGCCGTACCGACACGTCGCTGAAGAGCGTGCTGCTCGCCGCGCACCTGAAGGTGATGAGCCAGCTCACCGCCGAGCCCGTGTTCACCAGCGGGCTGGTCAGCCACGGCCGGCCCGAGGTGACCGGCGCCGACCGGGTCTACGGGATGCACCTGAACACGCTGCCGTTCGTGCACGACGCGGGCGCGCGTACCTGGCGGGAGCTGATCCGCAACACCTTCGCCGGGGAGCTGGAGCTGTGGCCGCACCGCCGCTACCCGCTGCCGGCCGTGCAGCGCCTGGGCGACGGGCGCCGGCCGATCGAGATCCTCTTCAACTACCTCGACTTCGAGCAGGTCGACACCGAGCGGGTCGACTTCGAGGACGCCATCTACGAGGCCAGCGGCGAGTTCGGCCTGCACGTCTCCACCCTCGGCGGGGTGCTCAACATCCTGGCCCGGCCGCACCAGGTCAGCTACCCCAACGTCCTGCGCCTCGGTGGCATGTACCGGGCGGTGCTGGAGGCGATGGTCGCCGACGTGGACGGTGACGCGTCGGTGACGTGTCTGCCGGCGGGTGAGGTGTCGGTGGTGCTGGCCGACGGGGCGTCGGCGGTGGCGCCCGTGTCGCGTTCGGTCCTCGCCGAGTTCGAGGCGCGGGCGGCCGAGGCGCCCTCGGCGGAGGCCGTGTCCGAGCCGGGCGGTCGGTCGGTCGACTTCGCGGGTCTGGACGCCCGCGCCGCCGTGATCGGGCGGCGCCTGGCCGGCCGGGGTGTGGGCGCCGGTGCGGTGGTGGGTGTGCTGTTGGACCGGGGCGTCGAGTTGGTGGCGTCGATGCTGGGGGTGTGGAAGGCGGGTGCGGCGTTCGTGCCGGTGGATCCGTCGTACCCGCCGGGCCGCATCGCCGCGATGCTCGCCGACGCCGGTGCCCGGGTCGCGATCACCTCGCAGCGGTACGCCGACAGGTTCGCCGGCGCCGGGGTCGACGTGCTCCGGGTGGACGAGACCGTGGACGACGGCGCCGCGCAGGCCACGGCCGACGGTGACCTGCGCGCGGCCCTGCCCGGACCGATCGACCTCGACGAGTTGGCGTATGTGATTTTCACGTCGGGGTCGACGGGGCGGCCGAAGGGTGTGCAGGTGTCGCACCGGGGGTTGGCGAATCATGTGCGGTGGGCGGCGGGTGAGTTGGCGTCGCGTGGTGCGGGTGGTTGTGCGGTGTTCTCGTCGGTGGCGTTCGACTTGCAGGTGCCGAATGTGTGGGCGCCGTTGGTGGCGGGTCAGCGGGTGGTGATGGTGGGCCAGGATGTGGATCTGGCCGAGTTGGGTGCGGTGTTGGCGTCGTCGGGGCCGTTCAGTTTCTTGAAGTTGACGCCGGGTCATCTGGAGATTCTTGGTCGGCAGTTGTCGGATGAGGCGTTGGGTTCGTTGGCGGCGGTGGTGGTGGTCGCTGGTGAGGCGTTGCCGGCGGCCCTCGCCAACCGGTGGCTGGGGTTGTTGGGTGCGGGTGGGTTGGTCAACGAGTACGGGCCGACCGAGGCGAGTGTGGGCACGTGCATCTTCCCGATCGAGACCGAGCAGGCGGGTCCGGTGGTGCCGATCGGTCGTGCCTTGCCGGGCATGACGATGTACGTGCTCAACCGGGACCTGCATCTCGCTCCGGTGGGTGTGGTCGGCGAGTTGTACGTCGGTGGCGTGGGCGTGGCCCGCGGTTACGCGGGTCAGCCGGCGTTGACGGCGGAGCGGTTCCTGCCCGACCCGTTCGCCGCCGCCGCTGCCGGAACCGCGGTCGGGGCGCGGATGTACCGCACCGGGGACCTGGTGCGGCGGCTGCCCGACGGGGCGGTGGAGTTCGTCGGACGGGTCGACCACCAGGTGAAGATCCGCGGCTACCGCATCGAACTCGGCGAGATCGAGGCCGTCCTGGAGGGCACCGACGGCGTGGCCGACGCGGTCGCCCTGGTCTCCGGATCGGCCGCCGAGGGCGACGCCCGGCTGGTGGCGTTCTACCGCCCGGCCGCGCCGGCGACGCCGGGCCTGCTGGACCGGATCCGGCAGCGGTGCGCGGAGCACCTGCCGGAGTACATGATCCCGGCCGAGTTCGTCGCCGTGGAGGCGATCCCGCTCAACGCCAACGGCAAGGTCGACCGCGCCGCCCTCTGGGAGGCGGCGGTGCCGGCCGAGCGGGCACACGTCGCCCCGGAGACCGAGCTGGAGAGCCAGCTCGCCGGGATCTGGGGCCAGGTGCTCAACCTCGAACAGGTCAGCACCCGGGAGAGCTTCTTCGACCTCGGCGGCGACTCGCTGCGCGCGGTCGCCCTGGTCGGCGCGCTGCGGGCGGCCGGCTTCGGGGTGGCCGTCCGGGACGTCTTCGTGCACCGCACGGTCGCCGCCCTGGCCGGGCACCTCTCCGCCAAGGACGCCGCCCCGGCGGCCCCGGCCTTCCAGGCCGTCGCGCCCTTCTCCCTGCTGACCGCCGCCGACCGGGCCGCCCTGCCCGCCGGCCTCGTGGACGCCTACCCGGCCGTGCAGGCGCAGGTCGGCATGGCCGTGGAGATCCAGAAGGAACCCGGCAAGTCGCTGTACCACATCGTGCGCTGCTTCCGGGTGCACAGTGGACGGCCGTTCTCGGCCGACGCGCTGCGGGCCGCCGTGCGGGACGTGGTCGGCCGGCACGAGACGCTGCGTACCTCGTTCGACCTGACCGGCTATGCGGTGCCGATGCAGCTCGTGCACGCCGAGGCGCCCGTCGACGTACGGGTGACGGAGCTGACCGGCGACGACGTCGAGGCGCGGCTGCGGGCGTACGTCGACGCGGAGCGGGCGCGGCCCTTCGCGCTGGACCAGCCGGCGCCGCTGCTGCGGGTCGCCGCCCACCGCACCGACGAGCGGGGCTGGTGGCTCACCGTCGCCGTCAGCCACCTGGTCACCGGCGGCTGGGACCTGAACACCCTCCTGGTCGAGCTGATCGGCTGCTACGAGCGGCGCAGCGCCGGCATGGTGCCCGAGTCGCCCGAGCCGACCGCCGTCCGGTACGCCGACTTCGTCGCCGCCGAACTGGCCGCGCTCAAGGCCGGCGAGGACGAGGCGTACTGGCGGGGCGTCGTCGACACGTACGCCGGCTTCACCATGCCGGACGGCTGGGGCCGCACCGACGGCCCGCGCGAGAGCCTCCGGACCCGGGTCAGCTACCAGGACCTGGAGCCGAAGCTGCGCGCGCTGGCGTCAACCCTCGACGTGTCGCCCAAGTCGGTGCTGCACGCCGCGCACCTGAAGGTGATGAGCCAGCTCACCGACCAGGGGCGGTTCTACACGGGCCTGGTGTGCGACGCGCGGCCCGAGGTGCGGGGCGCCGAGCGGGTGCACGGCATGTACATCAACGTGCTGCCGTTCGCGCACGCCCGGGGCGCCGGCACGTGGCGCGAGCTGGTGCGGTCGGTCTTCGACCGCGAGGTGGAGCTGTGGCCGCACCGGCGGTACCCGCTGCCGGCGGTGCAGCGGATGGCCGGCGCCGGGTCCCGCCCGATCGACGTCGTCTTCGACTACACCGAGTTCCGCCGGGCCGGGGCGGTCGCCGACGAGTCCGTCGACTTCGAGGCCATCGCCGGGGAGGGCGGCACCGAGTTCGCCCTCCAGGTGACCGCCGCCGGCGGCTTCCTCGACCTGGTCGGTGACAGCCACGTCTTCGGTCCCGCCGCGCTGGCCCGGGTGGGGGCGATGTTCCGCGAGGTGCTGACGGCGATGGTGGCCGACCCCGAGGGCGACGCGGTCGCCGTCCGTCTTCCGGCGGCGGAACGCGACGAGGTCGAGGGCTGGTCGTCCGGCGGCACCGCCGAGGTCGGCGGGTACGCCCCGGCGGCGTTCGAGGCGCAGGCCGCGCGGCGGCCGGACGCGGTGGCGATCACCTGCGACGGCACCCGCGTCAGCTACCGGGACCTGAACGCCCGGGCGAACCGGTTGGCGCACCACCTGCGGGAGCTGGGGGTGGGGCCGGAGGTGCTGGTCGGGGTGTGCGCGCACCGGTCGGTGGAGCAGGTCGTGGGGATGCTGGCGGTGCACAAGGCGGGTGGGGTGTACCTGCCGCTGGATCCGTCGTACCCGGCGGAGCGGTTGGCGTTCATGCTGGCCGACGCGGCGGCCCCGGTGCTGCTCACCACCGCCGAGCTGCGCGGTCAGCTCCCGGCGGCCGAGGCGGCCACCGTGCTGCTGGACGCCCCGGACGCCTGGGCGGGCCAGCCGGCCACCGACCCCGAGCCGGTCACCCACGCCGACAGTGGCTGCTACGTCATCTACACCTCCGGCTCGACCGGCCAGCCCAAGGGCGTCCTCGTGCCGCACCGGGCGCTGGTCAACCGCTCCGCGTACGCCGGTCGGCGGATCAACCGCCTCGACGAAGGGGCGGTGCTGCTCCAGAAGACCGAGATCGGCTTCGACGTCTCCCCGGCCGAGGTCTACGCCGCCCTGTCGGCGGGCGCCCGGATCGTGGTGGCCCGCCCCGGCGGACACCGCGACCCCGCGTACCTGCGGGAGCTGATCGTCCGCGAGGGCGTCACCGCCGTCGAGCTGGTGCCGAGCATGCTGTCCGCGCTGCTGGCCGAGGGGATCGGCGGCTGCCGGTCGCTGCGGTCGGTGGCCGTCGGCGGCGAGGAGATCGCCGTCGACGTGGCGCGGGCGTTCCTGGCCGCGCTGCCCGGCTGCGAGCTGCACAACACGTACGGCCCGGCCGAGACCACGGTCGACGTCACGAGCTGGCTCTGCACCGCCGACGCCCTGGCCGGGCTGACCCGGGTGCCGCTCGGCACCCCGTTCACCAACCTCACCGTCCGGGTGCTCGACGAGCACCTGCAACCGGTGCCGGTCGGGGTGCGCGGCGAGCTGTGCATCGGCGGGATCGGGCTGGCCCGGGGTTACCTCGGGGCGCCGGGAACGACCGCGCAGCGGTTCGTGCCGGACCCGTACGGCGCGCCCGGGTCGCGGCTGTACCGCACCGGCGACGCGGCGGCGTCGCGGCCCGACGGCACCGTCGACTTCCTGGGGCGCATCGACTCGCAGGTCAAGCTGCACGGCGTACGCATCGAACTGGGGGAGATCGAGACGGCCCTGCGCGGCTGCCCCGGGGTGACCGCCGCGGTCGCCGCGGTCCGCGAGCAGGACGGCCGGCGCACCCTGGTCGGCTACCTCGTCACCGACGGCGGGCCCGCGCCCACCCCCGGTGAGCTGCGCGAACGGCTGCTGGCCGAGCTGCCCGAGGCGACGGTGCCGGCCGCGTACGTCACGATCGACGCCGTTCCCGTGGACCCGCACGGCAAGGTCGACAGGCGGCAACTGCCGGCGCCGGAGGCGCGGTCCTACGCCCGGGGCCGCTACGAGCGGCCCAACGGTCCGGTGGAGTCGGCGATGGCCGGCGTCTGGTCGTGGGTGCTCGACCTCGACCGGGTCAGCGTCACCGAGAGCTTCTTCGACCTGGGCGGCGACTCGATGACGGCGGTGACCCTGGTCGGGTCGCTGCGCGCCGCCGGCCACGACGTCACCGTGCGGGACATCTTCGCGCACCGCACGATCCGCCGTCTGGTCACCGCGCTCGCCGAGGCCGACACCCCCAAGGAGGGGGCCTTTCGCCCCGTCGAGCCGTACGCGCTGATCGACGCCGCCGACCGGGCCAGGCTGCCCGGCGGCGTGGTCGACGCGTACCCGGCGACGCAGGCGCAGGTCGGCATGGCCGTGGAGATCCAGAAGGACCCGGAGAGGTCGCTGTACCACATCGTGCAGTCGATCCGGGTCGACGACGGACGGCCGTTCGACGCCCGCGCGCTCCAGGCGACGGTCGACGCGCTGGTCGCCCGGCACGAGACGCTGCGCACCTCGGTCGACCTGACCGGCTACTCGGTGCCGATGCAGCTGGTGCGCGCGAGCGCCGCCGTGCCGGTCGCCGTGCACCCGGCCGCTGATCACGAGGAGCACCTGGCCGCCGAGCGGCGTACCCCCTTCGACCTGGACTCGGACGCCGCGCTGCTGCGGGTCGCCGCGCACGCCGACGGCACCGGGGCCTGGTGGCTGACCCTCGCCGTGAGTCACCTGGTGACGGGCGGCTGGGACCTCAACGCCCTGCTCGCCGAGCTGCTCGGCGAGTACGCCCGGCGCAGCCGCGGCGAGGCGCCGAGACAGGACGAGCCCCCCGCCGTCCGGTACGCCGACCACGTCGCCGGCGAGCTGGCGGCGCTGCGCTCGCCGGAGACCGCCGCGCACTGGCGGGCGGTGGTGACCGGGCGACCCAAGCTCACCCTCCCGGACGCCTTCGGCGACCGGTCCGGCGCGGCGACGGTCTGCCGGTACACGGTGGACGTCAACGACCTGGACGCGGCGCTCCGGCGGCTCGCCAGCGACACCAACACCTCGGTCAAGGCGGTGCTGCACGCCGCGCACCTGAAGGTGATGAGCCAGCTCACCAGCGGGTCCGCCTTCTACACGGGCCTGGTGTGCGACGCGCGGCCGGAGGTGCGGGGCGCCGAGCGGGTGCACGGGATGTACATCAACGTGCTGCCGTTCCCGCACGCCCGCGCGGCGGGGACGTGGCGGGATCTGGTGCGGTCGGTCTTCGACCGCGAGGTGGAGCTGTGGCCGCACCGGCGCTACCCGCTGCCGGCCGTGGCGCGGCTGGCCGACGCCGGGTCCCGACCGATCGACGTCGTCTTCGGCTACGTGGAGACCCGGCAGGACGGCGGCGCGGCGGCCGAGTCAGCCGGCACCGACCTCGTCGAGGTCGGCGGGCCGGGCGCCACCGAGTTCGGCCTGTCGGTCGGGGCGGGCGGCGGCACCGTCCGCCTGGTCAGCGACAGCCGGACCGCCGACCCGGCCGCCCTGGTGCGGATCGGGGCGATGTTCCGCGAGGTGCTGACGGCGATGGTGACCGACCCGGACGGGGACGCGGCGGCGCCGCGCCTGCCGGCCGGGGAGCGCGAGGAGATCGCCCGGTTCGCCCCGGGCCGGACCGTCGAGGTCGGCGGGTACGTGCCGGCGGCGTTCGAGGCGCAGGCCGCGCGGCGGCCGGACGCGGTGGCCATCACGGCCGAGGGCGTGTCGTTCTCGTACGGGCAGCTCAACGGCCGGGCGAACCGGTTGGCGCACCACCTGCGGGAGCTGGGGGTGGGGCCGGAGGTGCTGGTCGGGGTGTGCGCGCACCGGTCGGTGGAGCAGGTCGTGGGGATGCTGGCGGTGCACAAGGCGGGTGGGGTGTACCTGCCGTTGGATCCGTCGTACCCGGCGGAGCGGTTGGCGTTCATGCTGGCCGACGCGGCGGCCCCGGTGCTGCTCACCACCGCCGAGCTGCGGGCGCAACTGCCGCCGGTCGACGCCACGGTGGTGCTGCTCGACGAGCCGGACGCCTGGGCCGACCGGCCGCCGACCGACCCGGAGCCGCTCACCGGCCCCGACAACGGCAGCGTCGTCATCTACACCTCGGGTTCCACCGGCCGCCCCAAGGGCTCGCTGCTGTCGCACCGGGCCCTGGTCAACCGCACCGGGCACGTCGGCGCGCGGGTCTACCGGCTGGACTCCGACGCCGTCGTGCTCCAGAAGACCGAGATCGGCTTCGACGTCTCGCCGGGAGAGGTCTACGCGGCCCTGTCGGCGGGCGCCCGGATCGTGGTGGCCCGCCCGGGCGGGCACCGCGACCCCGCGTACCTGTGCGAGTTGATGGCCCGCGAGGGCGTCACCACCGTCCACTTCGTGCCGTCGATGCTGCCGGCGCTGCTCGCCGAGGGGCTGGCCGGCTGCCGGTCGCTGCGGTCGGTGGCGGTGGGCGGCGAGGAGATCGGCGTCGACGTGGCGCGGGCGTTCCTGGCCGCGCTGCCCGGCTGCGAGCTGCACAACACGTACGGGCCGGCCGAGGCCACCGTCGACGTGAGCAGTTGGGCGTGCACCGCCGACGCCCTGGCCGGGCTGTCCCGGGTGCCGCTCGGCACCCCGCACCCGAACCTGCGGCTGTACGTGCTCGACGAGCGGCTCGACCCCGTGCCGGTCGGCGTGCCCGGCGAGCTGTGCATCGGCGGGACGGGGCTGGCCCGGGGCTACCTCGGGCGGCCCGACCTGACCGCCGGGAGGTTCGTGCCGGACCCGTACGGCCCGCCCGGAGCGCGGCTGTACCGCACGGGGGACGCGGCGGCGTGGCGGCCGGACGGCACCGTGGACTTCCTGGGGCGGCTCGACTCGCAGGTGAAGCTGCACGGCGTACGCATCGAACTGGGCGAGATCGAGACGGCCCTGCGCGGCTGCCCCGGCGTGGCCGACGCCGTCGCCGCCGTCCGCGAGCACGACGGCCGCCGCACCCTCGTCGGGTACGTGCTGCCGACCCCCGGCGACGCACCGACCCCGTCCGGGCTGCGGGAGCGGCTGCTCGCCGCGCTGCCCGAGGCGATGGTGCCGGCCGCCTACGTCACCCTCGACGCCATCCCCAAGGACCCGAACGGCAAGGTCGACCGGCGCCAGCTCCCGGCCCCCGGCACCGGCGCGTACGCCACCGGGGACTACCAGGCCCCGACCGGCGACGTGGAGGAGGAGATCGCCGGGATCTGGGCACGGGTGCTCGGCGTGGCCCGCGTCGGCGTCACCGACAGCTTCTTCGACCTCGGCGGCGACTCGATGCTCGCGGTCACCCTCGTCGGCACGCTGCGCGCCGCCGGGCACCCCACCAGCGTGCGGGACGTCTTCGCCCACCGCACCGTACGCCGGCTGGCCGCCGCGCTGACCGACGCCGACGCCGACGAGTTCCGCCCGGTCGCCCCGTACGCGCTGATCGGCGCCGCCGACCGGGCCAAGCTCCCCGCCGGCCTGGTCGACGCCTACCCGGCGTCGCGCACCCAGCTCGGCATGCTGGTGGAGTCGGCCGTCAGTGGCGACCGCGCCGTCTACCACAGCGTCCTGGCCCACCAGGTGCGCGACGGGCGGCCGTTCGACGCCGGGGCGCTGCGCGGCGCGGTCCGCGCCGTGGTGGCCCGGCACGAGATCCTGCGCACGTCGTTCGACCTGGTCGGCTACTCGGTGCCGATGCAGCTCGTGCACGCCGACGCCGAACCCGACGTGCGCGTCGAGGACGGCCGGGGCGTCCCGGCCGAGCGGCACGCCGCGCTCTTCGCGGAGTTCATCGCGGCCGAGCGGGCCCGCCCGTTCGACGTCGCCACCGCGCCGCTGCTGCGGGTCACGGCGCACGTGGACAGCGACGAGAGCTGGTGGTTCACCTTCACCATCTCCCACACCGTCACCGAGGGCTGGAGCAGCGCGCGGCTGGTCACCGAGGTGCTCGACCGCTACGCCGAGCTGGCCGACGGCCGCACCCCGGCGTCGGCCGCAGTGCCGCCCGTGCGCTACGCCGACTTCATCGCCGCCGAGATCGCCGCGCTGGGGTCGACCGCCGACCGGGAGCACTGGCGGTCGGTGTGGGACGGCCGCGCCCCGTTCACCCTGCCCGCCGGCTGGGGCGAGCCGGACGCGCCGGACGCCACGGTGGACGCCACGGTCGACTTCGCCGACCTGGACGAGGCGCTGCGCGCCCTGGCCCGCGACACCGACGTGTCGGTGAAGGCCGTGCTGCACGCCGCGCACCTGAAGGTGCTCAGCCAGCTCACCGGCGAGCCGGGCTTCCACGCCGGCCTCGTCTGCGACGCCCGGCCCGAGGTGCTCGGCGCCGACGAGGTGCACGGCATGTACCTCAACACGGTGCCGTTCCCGTACGACCGGTCGGCCCGCACCTGGCGGGACCTCGTCGCCGCGGTGTTCGACCGGGAGGTCGCCCTGTGGCCGCACCGGCGGTTCCCGCTGGCCGAGATGCAGCGCGAGGCCGGTCACCGGCTGCTGCACGTCCTGTTCAACTACCAGGACTTCACCCGCGCGACGCAGGGCGGCGACGGATCCGGCCCGGTGGTCACCGGCGCCGCCGGCGAGGGCGCCACCGAGTTCGACCTCTCCTGCTTCGCCCAGCGGGGCCGCTACGCGCTCTCCGCGCGGGCGGGGCTGGTCAGCCAGGCCAACCTGGACCGGATCGCCGGCATGTACCGGGCGGTGCTGGAGGCGATGCTCGCCGACCCCGACGGCGACTGCCAGGCGGTCTGCGTGCCCGGGGGCGAGCGCGACCGGCTGCTCGGCGTCACCGACCCGGGCGCGGACGAGCCGGTCACGGGCACCATGGTCGAGCTGTTCCAGGCCCAGCTGGCCCGCGATCCGCAGGCGGTGGCCGTGGTGGCCGGCGCGGTCGAGCTGACGTACGCCCAGGTCGACGCCGCCGCCAACCGGCTCGCGCACCACCTGCGCGCGGCCGGCGCCGGCCGGGAGACCGTCGTCGGGGTCTGCCTCGACCGGGACGCGGACCTGGTGCCCGCGCTGCTCGGCGTGCTCAAGGCGGGGGCGGCGTACCTGCCCCTGGACCCGGCCCAGCCCGCCGAGCGGATCGGCTACATGCTGGCCGACGCCGGGGCGCGGACCGTGGTGACGACCTCCGCGCAGGCGGCGGTGCTCGCCGGCTTCGACGGGCGGCGGGTGCTGCTGGACGCAGGCGACCTGGCCGGGCACCCGGAGACCGATCCGGGGATCGCCCGCGACCCCGACGACCTCGTCTACGTCATCTACACCTCCGGTTCGACCGGCCGGCCCAAGGGCGTCTGCGTGAGCGACGCCAACGTGCTGCGCCTGCTCGACGCCGCGCAGGAGCACTACGCGGTGGACGAGACCGACGTGTGGGCGCTGTTCCACTCGTACGCCTTCGACGTCTCCGTCTGGGAGCTGTGGGGGGCGCTGCTGCACGGCAGCCGGCTGGTGGTGGTGCCCCGCGAGGTGGCCCGGGTGCCGCAGGACCTGCTGGACCTGCTGGTGAGCCAGCGGGTCACCATGCTGGCGCAGACCCCGACGGCGCTGCGCGGGCTGGTCCGGCTCGCCGCCGAGGACGCCCCCGGGATCCGGGAGCTGTCGCTGCGGGCGGTGGTGATCGCGGGGGAGAAGCTCGACTTCGCCGACCTCGCCCCGTGGGCGTCCCGCCTGGGGCTGGCCCGCACCGCGCTGGTCAACATGTACGGGATCACCGAGACCACCGTCTACTCCACCTACCACCGGATCACCCGGGCCGACCTCGCGCCGGGGGTGGGCAGCCGCATCGGCCGCCCGTTGTCCGGGGTGCGGATGTACGTGCTCGACCAGTACGGCCACCCGGCGCCCATCGGGGTGCCCGGCGAGGTGTACCTGGCCGGGCACGGGGTGGCCCGCGGCTACCTCAACCAGCCCGACCTGACCGCCCGGCGGTTCCTGCCCGACCCGTACGGCCCGGCGGGCAGCCGGATGTACCGCACCGGCGACCTGGCCAGCCGGCTGCCCGACGGCAGCGTGGAGTTCCTCGGCCGCCTCGACGACCAGGTGAAGCTGCGGGGCTACCGGATCGAGCCGGGCGAGATCGAGGCGGCGCTGACCGCGCTGCCCGGTGTCGCGGAGGCGGTCGTCGTGCTGCGCGCGGACGACCCGGCCGACCCCCGGCTGACCGCGTACCTGGTGGCCGGCGGCGGGGAGCCGCCGCAGGTCGCCGCGCTGCGCGAGCGGCTGGGGCGCAGCCTGCCGGAGTACATGGTGCCGTCGGCGTTCGTGCTGCTGGAGCAGTTGCCGCGCAACAACAGCGGCAAGTTGGACCGGCGGGCGCTGCCCGCCCCCACCGGCGCGACACTGGCGGGCCGGGACTTCGTCGCCCCGGCGGGTCCGCTGGAGGAGCGGGTGGCCGCCGTCTGGGCCGACGTGCTGGGCCTGCCGGCGGTCGGCGTCACCGACGGCTTCTTCGACCTCGGCGGGCACTCCATCACGGCGCTGGTGCTGGCCGGCACGATGCGCGCGGCCGGGCTGGACGTGACGGTCGCGGACATCTTCCGGCACCCGAGCGTCCGGGCGCTGGGCGAGGTGCTGGCGAGCCGGGACGCGCCGGTGCCGACCGACCGCCCCGTCGAGCCCTTCGAGCTGGTCGCCCCCGCCGACCTGCCGCTGCTGCCGGCCGGGCTGGACGACGCGTACCCGCTGTCGCGGGTGCAGCTGGGAATGCTGCTGGAGATGCTGGCCGACAACGGCCAGAACCACTACCACAACGTCGTCTCGTTCCTGATCCCCGACGACGAGCCGTTCGACCTGGCGACGCTGCGGACCGCCGTCGCCGAGGTGGTGGCCCGGCACGACGTGCTGCGTACGTCGGTGGACACGAGCGGCTACTCGGTGCCGATGCAGCTGGTGCACCGCACCGTGGACGTCCCGGTCCACACCCGCGACCTGCGCGGGCTGGCCGAGGCGGACCGGACGGCCCTGATGCGCCGGCTCGTCGGCGAGGAGTACGCCGAGCTGTTCGACGTCGAGCGGGCGCCGCTGCTGCGGTTCACCGTCTGCCTGGAGACCGACCGGAGCTGGCGGCTGGTGCTCACCATCTGCCACGTGATCATCGAGGGCTGGAGCCTGCACGCCCTGGTGATGGAGATCCTGGACCGGTACCACACCCGGCGGGCGGGCGCGGAGCCCGACGTCGCCGCCCCGCCCGGGGTGCGCTTCGCCGACTTCGTCGCCGGCGAGCTGCGCGCCCTGGACTCGGCGGCCGACCAGCGGTACTGGCAGGACGTGGTCGGGCGGCACCCGAGGTTCCTGCTCCCCGCCGCGTGGGCGCCGCCCGCGCCGGCCACCCGGGAGCCGTACACCGAGGTGGTGTCCTACGGGGACCTGGAGCCGCGGCTGCGGGCCCTGGCCTCGGCGGCCCGGGTCTCGCTCAAGGCGGTGCTGCACGCCGCGCACCTGAAGGTGCTCAGCCAGCTCACCGACGAGCCGACCTTCTACAGCGGACTGGTCTGCAACACCCGCCCCGACGTGGTGGGCAGCGAGCGGGTCTACGCCATGTCGCTGAACACCCTGCCGTTCCCGCACGACCGGACGGCGGGCAGCTGGCGGGAACTCGTCCAGCGGGTGCACGCCCGCGAGGCCGACCTGTGGCCGCACCGCCGCTACCCGGCGCCGGCCATCCGCACCCCCGGCCGGGGCGCCCGCCTCACCGACGTCTACTTCAGCTACCTCGACTTCACCGAGGTCGACGGCGGGCGCACCGCGCCCGTGGAGCGGATCGGCGCGAGCACCTCCGAGTTCGCGCTCGCCGTCGCCGCGGGTGCCGGCCGGCTCGAACTGAGCACCGACAGCCACGCCATGGGCCGGGCCGACGCCGCGCGGCTGGGCGGCATGTACCGGCTGGTGCTGGAGGCCATGGTGGCCGACCCCGACGGCGACCCTCGGGCGGCGTACCTGCCCGCCGGGGAACGCGACGACGTGCTGGTGGGCTGGAACGCCTCGGCCGCGCCCGGATGCGTCGACCTCGTCCCGGACCGGGTCGCGGCGCGGGCCGCCGCCACCCCCGACGCGGAGGCCGTCGACGGTACGACCTACGCCGAGCTGGACGCGGCGGCCAACCGGATCGGCCACCGCCTGCGCGGGGTGGGGATCGGCCCGGAGCGGGTCGTCGGGGTGCTGCTGGACCGGGGCGTCGACCTCGTCGCCGCCCTGCTCGGGGTGTGGCGGGCCGGCGGCGCGTACCTGCCGATCGACCCGGGGCACCCCGCCGAGCGGGTCGCCGCGATGCTCGCCGACGCCGGGGCGACGGTGGTGGTGACCTCGACCGGCCACGCCGACCGGCTCACCGGCGTCGAGCTGGTGCTGCTCGACCGCGACGCCGAGCGGATCGCCGCGCTGCCCGCCGACCCGCCGCCCGGCCGCCCCGACCCGGACCACCTCGCGTACGTCATCTTCACCTCCGGCTCGACCGGCCGGCCGAACGGCGTGCAGATCAGCCACGGCAGCCTCGCCAACTATCTCGGCTGGGCGGCCGAGGAGCTGATCGGGGACCGCACCGGCGGCGCCGCGCTCTTCTCGTCGGTCGCGTACGACATGGTGGTGACCAGCATCTGGGCGCCGCTGGTCACCGGTCAGCGGCTGTGGCTGCTGCCGCCCGACGCCGGCCTGGACGAGCTGGGCCCGAGGCTGGCCGCCGCCGGCCCGTTCAGCTTCGTCAAGCTGACCCCCGGCCACCTCGACCTGCTGACCCGCCAGCTCGACGCGGAGCAGGCGGCGGCCCTGACCCCGCTGCTGGTCCTGGGCGGCGAGGCGCTGACCCGGCAGGTCTGCGACCGCTGGCACGCGCTCGCGCCGGGCAGCGTGCTGCTCAACGAGTACGGGCCCACCGAGGCGACCGTGGCCGTCAGCCGGTACCCGGTCACCGGGCCGCTGCCGGCCGACGTCGCGCCGATCGGCCGGCCGATGGCCGGGATGCGCACGTACGTCCTCGACGCCGACCTGCAACCGGTGCCGGTGGGCGTGGTCGGCCACGTCCACCTCGGCGGCCCCGGCCTGGCCCGGGGCTACGCCGGCCGGCCGGACCTGACCGCCGACCGGTTCGTGCCCGATCCGTTCGCCGCGGACGGCGGGCGGCTGTACCGGACCGGCGACCTGGGGCGCTGGCTGCCGGACGGGCAGCTCGACCTGCTCGGCCGGGTCGACGACCAGGTGAAGATCCGAGGCCACCGGGTGGAGCCCGGCGAGGTCAGGGCGGTGCTGGTGGCGCATCCGGGCGTGCGGGACGCGGTGGTGACCGTCGAGTCGACGGGCGCCGGCGGACCCCGCCTGGTGGCCTACCACGTCGGCGACGCGCCGGACCTGGCCGCGCACTGTGCCCGATGGCTGCCGAGCCACCTGGTCCCGAGCGTCTTCGTCCCGGTGCCGGCCATCCCGCTCAACGCCAACGGCAAGGTCGACCGTCGGGCGCTGCCCCCGGTGGACCTGGCCGCGGCGGCCGACCACACCCCGCCCCGCCCCGGTCTGGAAAAGCTGATCGCCGACATCTGGGCCGGGGCCCTGGAGATCGACCGGGTGGGCCGGCACGACCGCTTCTTCGCCCTGGGCGGGCACTCGCTGCTGGTCGTACCGGTGGTCACGGCGGCCCGGCAGGCCGGAGTTCCGCTGACGCTGCGGGCGGCGATGCTCGACCGGACCCTGGCCGAGCTGGCCGCCTCGCTCGCCCCGACCGGGGCGGCGGCGTCCGTCGAAGCGGCAGATCCGGCGGTACGCGCCGGCGTGGCGCGGGCCGTGCCGGTGCTGCCGGCCGTCGAGCCGCTGCTCGCCGCCCACCGGGTGCCCGGCGCCTCGCTGGCCCTGCTCGCCGACGGCGAGGTGGTGGAGGTCCGCGCCGCCGGGCACCGCGCGGCCGGCGGCGGCTCCCCGGTGACCCCGGCGACCATCTTCCAGGTCGGCTCGGTCAGCAAGCTGGTCACCGCGGTGGGCGCGCTGGTCCTACTCGGGCGGGGGCAGCTCCAGCTCGACACGGACGTCAACGCGTACCTGAAGGGCTGGCAGCTGCCGGCCGAGCGGCCGGTGAGCCTGCGGCAGTTGCTCTCCCACGTCGCCGGGCTGACCCCGACGGGCAGCACCGGACACCCGCGTGGCGGCCCCGTGCCGAGCCTGTCGGACGTGCTGCACGGCCGGGGCGTGCCCACCGGTCCGGTCCGGGCGCTCGACGCGCCCGACGCGGTGGCCGTGGAGCGCAACAGCCACTTCGTGGTGGTGCAGCAGCTCATGGAGGACGTCACCGCGACGCCCTTCGCCGACCTGATGGCCGAACTGGTCTTCGGACCGGCGGGGATGACCGGCAGCAGCTTCGACCAGAGCTTCCCGGAGACGTCCGGCCGGCCGGTGGCCGTCGGGCACGACGAGCGGGGCGAGCCGCTCCCGGGCGGCTGGCAGGTGCGTACGGACCTGGCGGCGGCCGGCCTCTGGACCACCGCCACCGACCTGGCCCAGCTCGTCAGGGAGATCCACCTCGCGTACCGGGGCGACCCGGCCCTGCTGAGCCGGGAGCTGGCGGTGGCGCAACTGACCACCGGAACGGGCGGCGTCTTCGGACTCGGCTGCATGGTGGACCGCATCGACGGGCCCGCCGGGGTACGGGTGGAGTTCACCCACCGGGGCCGCATCCCCGGCTACCAGGCGCTCACCGCCGGCCGGGTGCCCGACGGCTCCGGGCTGGTGGTGCTGACCAACGGCGACCAGGGCCACGGGGTCGTGTCGCGGCTGGCGTCCGACATCGCACTGACGGAGGAAATGTGATGACGACCGTACCGAGCATCCTTGCCACGGTCACCGACCCACCGACCCGGCAGGTGCGGCACCTGGTGTCGATCCGCGACCTGACCGACGACGACCTCTACTCGATCGTGGCCCGGGGGGCGAGGTTCGCCGCCGGCGAGTCCGCCAGCCCGCTGGCCGACCGGGTGGTCGGCACCTACTTCGTGAAGACCTCGACCCGGACCCGGACCGCGTTCACCGTGGCCGCGCTGCGGCTCGGCGCGAAGACGATCCAGTACGGGCCGAACGACCTCCAGGTCAACACCGGGGAGTCCAGCGAGGACACCGGCCGGGTGCTGTCGGGCATGCTCGACGTGTTGGTGGCGCGGACCGCCGCCGACCCGGGGGAGATGCGCGACTGGTCGCGCCAGCACCGGATGGCCGTGATCAACGCGATGAGCGCCGAGGAGCACCCGACGCAGGCGCTGGCCGACCTGACCACCCTGCTTCGGCGCTTCGGCCGCATCGAACACCTGCGGCTGCTCTACCTGGGCGAGGCGAACAACACCGCGACCGCACTGGCCCTGGCACTGACCCGCTTCCCCGGCGTCGAGCTGGAGCTGCGCACGCCGGCGGGGTACGGGCTGCCGGCGGAGATCGCGGCGGTCGCGCGGGAGCAGGCCCAGCGCTGCGGCGCCCACCTCGTCGAACGGCACCACATGGACGACCTGCCGGGTGACCTGGACGCCATCTACACCACCCGCTGGCAGACCACCGGCACCAGCAAGCCCGACCCCGACTGGCGGACGCGCTTCGCCCCGTTCCAGGTGGACCGGGAGCTGTGGCGGCGCAGCCCGCACGCGGTCTTCATGCACGACCTCCCTGCGCACCGGGGAGAGGAGGTGACCGCCGAGGTCCTGGACGGGCCGGCCAGCATCGCCTTCCAGCAGGCGGAGAACAAGCTCTACAGCGCGATGGCCGTGCTCGACTGGTGCCGGGCCACCCCCGCCGGGTCCGCGTCGTGAGCGCGGTCGGGCACCCGGCGGCCACGTCCCGGCAGCCGGGGCGCCTGACCGGCAACCGCGACTTCCTGCTGCTCTGGGTCGGCTCCGGGGTCTCCGCGCTGGGCTCCCGGGCCACCTCGATCAGCTACACCCTGCTGGTCTTCTGGTCGACCGGTTCGGCCACGGCGGCCAGCCTGGTCACCTTCGCCGCGCTGCTGCCCAACCTGGTGACCCAGTTGCCGGCCGGCGCGCTGGTCGACCGCTGGGACCGGCGCCGCACGATGGTCCTCTGCAACGTCGGGCGGATCGTCGCGATCGGCAGCGTCGCGGTCGCGGTCGCCCGGGACTCGGTGTGGCTGCCGCACCTGATGGCGGTCGCGTTCGTGGAGGCCAGCCTGGGCATCTGCTACGCCCTGGCCGAACGCGCCGCCGTGTTCAACGTCGTCCCGGCCGAGCGGTACGGCGCCGCGACGGCGGCCAACGAGTCGCGGGCCAACGCGGCCAGCATCCTCGGCCAGCCGGCCGGCGCCGGGCTGTACGCGCTGACCCGCTGGGCGCCGTTCGGCTTCGCCGTGCTGATGCACGTGATCTCGCTGGTCACTCTGCTGTTCGTGCGGCGGGACCTGCAGGCGCCGAAGGCGCGCGCGGACGAGCCCGGTGGCCTGCTGACCCGGGTGCGGGAGGGCTTCGTCTTCGTCTGGGGCCAGCTCTACCTGCGCCGCGCCCTCGGCCTCTTCGCGGCGAGCAACATCCTGTTCCAGGTGCTGGGCCTGGGCCTCGTGGTGATCGTCAAGAACCTGGGCGGCTCGTCAGCCACGGTCGGGATGCTGCTGATGGTGAACAGCGTCTTCGGCATGGCCGGCGCGATGACCAGCAACTTCTACCTGAGTCGCTGGGGGATCCGCCGGATCATCATGGGGGTCAACATCGCCTGGGCGGTGCTGATGCCGCTGCTCGCGCTGGCACCGGGACTCGCGCTGGCACCGGGACTCGTCGTCCTCGGCGCGATCTTCGCGTTGATCCACTACGGCGCCGGCATCAGCAACGTGGCCGGCATGTTGTACGTGCTCCAGAGCGCACCTGACCACCTGCGCGGGCGGGCCGGATCGATCGTCATGCTGCTCAGCTCGGGAGCCAACTCGCTGGGGGCGCTGTTCGCGGGCTTCCTGCTCGACTCGACGAGCATCACCCAGGCCATGCTGATCGTGGGCGGGGCGATGGGGGTGATCGCGGTGCTCGCGGTGCTCGGCTTCGGCGGTCGGGCCCGGGCCGAGGCGGAACGGGCGGAGGCCGCCGAGCGGGCGGGCCGCGCGACCCGGGACGGTGGCGATATGGACGGAATATAGCGGAGCGGCAGAGCCTGGGAGGGATCGCACAGCTTGGGACGGTGAGGAGCCCCGGAATGAACGAGCACGCGAGCTGGAAGCCGTTGGAGATCACCCCGGAGAGCGCCGGCTGCGCGCCGAGCGCCGAGGGACTGGTCGGCCACCTGCGCGAGCTGGACCTGGCGGAGGTGCTCACGGCCGAGAAGGCGCTCGTCTTCCGTGGCTTCGGGGTGCGGCCGGAGACCCTGGACCCGGTGATGGACCTGCTGCTGCCGAGGCGACTGGCGTACGTGCACGGCAACTCGCCCCGCACCAAGGTGGGCCGCAACGTCTACACGTCCACCGAGTACCCGTCCCGGTACACCATCTCCATGCACAACGAGCTGTCGTACGCGGCGCAGTGGCCGGCCCGGCTGCTCTTCTTCTGCCAGATCGCCGCCGAGACCGGCGGCGCCACCCCCGTTGTCGACGCCGAGCTGTGGCTCGACTCCCTGGACCCGCAGCTGCGCGCCGACTTCGCCGGTGGGCTGCGCTACCAGCAGAACCTGCACGACGGGATGGGGCTGGGCAAGAGCTGGCGGGAGACTTTCGAGACCGACAGCCGCGACGAGGTCGAGGAGTTCCTCGCCGGTGCCGGCGCCACCTGGGAGTGGACCGCCGACGGACTGCGCGTGGTCCAGCTGCGGGAGTCCACCCTGCGGCATCCGGTCACCGGGGCCGAGGTGTGGTTCAACCAGGCCGACCAGTGGCACCCGGCCGGCCTGGACGACGACATCGCCAGGGTGATGACCCAGGTGATGGGCCCGGACGAGTTGCCCCAGTCGGTGACCTTCGCCGACGGCTCCCCGATCCCCGACGAGTACGTCACCCAGATCCGCGACCGGGGCCTGGAGGCGGCGGTCGACGTCGACTGGCGGGTCGGCGACCTGCTGCTGATCGACAACGTGCTCACCGCGCACGGCCGGCGCCCGTACACGGGCGACCGCCGGGTGCTGGTGGCGATGTCGGACTGAGCGGCGCGACCGGGAAGTGCCCCAGATGTCCCTGTCCCGCCCGACCGGCGGCGATCCCTGGCTGCGGGTGTTCCGGGGCGGCGCGCACGCGGGCCTGCGGTTGGTCTGCCTGCCGCACGCCGGCGGCTCGGCCGGGTTCTTCCAGACCTGGGCGGCGCGGCTGCCGGACCCCGTCGACGTGCTCGCCGTCCGCTACCCGGGCCGGCAGGACCGGCTCTCCGAGCCGTGCGTCGACCGGATGGACGTGCTCGCCGACCGGGTCACCGAGGCGCTCACCGGGTACCTGGACCGTCCCCTCGCCCTGTTCGGCCACAGCATGGGCGCCTCGGTCGCCTACGAGGTGGCCGTCCGGCTGGAGGAGCGGTTCGGCGTCGTGCCGGAGTTCCTGTTCGTCTCGGGGCACGGGGCACCGCACGTCACCCGGATCGACCAGCACCCCGACCACCTCGACGACGAGGAGTTCCTCGTCCGGATCGCCGCGCTCGGCGAGGTGGATCCGGTGGTCTTCCGCTCGTCGAAGCTGCGGGAGCTGGTCGTACCGGCACTCCGGGCCGACCTGCGGCTGATCCACGGCTACCTGCCGCGCGCGCCGCGGACCGTGTCCGCGCCGATCACGGCGTACCTCGGCACGGGGGATCCGGCCTGCGACCGGGAGTCGGTCTCCGCCTGGGCGGAGCTGACCACCGGCGGCTTCCGGCTGCGGGCGTTCCCCGGCGACCACTTCTATCTCGTGCCGGCGCGGGCGGAGTTGCTCGCGGACCTGACCGCGCAGCTCGCCGGCCGGCCGACCGTATCCCGTGCCGCGGCATCCGTGGCCGCGCACCTGACCTGACCGGCACCGCCGGATTCGCACCTGGAGGGCGCATCGTGACCGCACCGGACGTCGAGGCGACGCCGCAGCCGCTCGTGGACGTGGACCAGGAACGCCACGCGCGGTTCCGTACCTCCTTCGAGGCGGTGACGGACTTCGGGCGGCGGCTGCTGGCGGCCCGGTTGGCCGCCGCGGGCGTCCTGCCCGCCCCCGGGGCCGTCGCCGGCCGGGAGGAGATCCTGGCCCGGCTCGCGGTGGCTCCCGGCTACCAGCGGCTCGGCGACGCCCTGCTCGACCTGCTGGCGGACGCCGGCCTGCTGCGTTGGCAGGGCGACGGGCTCGCCGTGACCGGACGGGTCGCCGAGGCGGCCGGGTTCGCCGAGGACGACGCGGTCGACGCGGCGGCGGCGACGCTGCGCCGGGAGCACCCGGAGGCCGCCGGATACGTGCCGCTGCTGGTCGCCTGCCAGACGCAGCTCGTCGAGGTGGTGCGGGGCGACCGGCCGGCCAACGAGGTGCTCTTCCCGGGCGGCTCCGCCGACCTGGTCTCCGCGATCTACCGGGACAACGTCCAGCTGGACTTCTACAACCGGCTCTGCGCGGCGCGGGTGCGGGAGCACGTCCGGCAGTTCCTGCGGCGCTATCCGCGGTCCTACGCCCACGTCATGGAGGTGGGCGCGGGGACCGGTGGCACCAGCGGCCCGGTGCTCGACGCCCTGACGGACCGGACGGAGCGGCTGCGGTACTTCTACACCGACGTGGGGCCCGCGTTCCTGCGGCTGGGACGGCAGCGCTTCGGCGTCGACCGCCCCCACGTCGACTTCGCCCGCTACAACGTGGAGGGCGCACCCGAGGACCAGGGCTTCGAACCCGGCTCGATGGACGTCGTGCTGGCCAGCAACGTCCTGCACGCCACCCTGCGGATCTCCGCCGCGCTGCGGCACTGCCACGCGCTGCTCAAGCCGGGCGGCATCCTGGTGGTCAACGAGATGACCAGCCGCCTCGACTACAACACGCTGACCTTCGGCCTGGCCGAGGGCTGGTGGCGGCACGCGGAGGACGAGCCGCGGGTGCCGGCGTCCCCGCTGCTGGACGTGGCGGGCTGGCGGGCCGCCCTGGGCCGGGCCGGCTTCGTCGACGTGCGGGCGCACGCCGTGCCCGGGCTCGACGCCGCCGATCAGGTGCAGACCATGTTCGTGGCGACGGCCACCGGTGGGGGCGGCGCGTCCCGCTGAGGTCCCGCTCCCTCCGCGTACGCCCCGACCGGGGTCGCGACTCGCGGCACCCCGCGGCCGGGACCCCGGTCGGGGCGTACGCGACCCCTGTGCAGCAACGGTTTCGGCGCCTGAACCCGGTAGGTCTCTACCGGCACCCCTATATGTTCCGGCAAGATCTTTCGTTCACGAATATTCGGTGATATCAATCTCGCACTCGATTCCTCTACCCCCGGAGTTGCGACGTGCGGAGAACCCGTCTCGTTTCCCTCGCCCTGAGCCTGGCCACGGCTTTCGGCGTCAGCCTCACCATGGCAGCCCCCGCCCAGGCCGCCGCCACCGACCGCTACGTGGCGCTCGGTGACTCGTACGCCTCGGGCGTGGGCGCCGGCAGCTACACGAGCGAGAGCGGTTCCTGCCAGCGCAGCACCAACGCCTACCCGGCGCTGTACGCGGCCAACATCAAGCCCGCGTCGTACCGCTCGGTCGCCTGCTCCGGTGCCACCACCACCAGCGTGATCAACACCCAGCTGTCGGCGCTCAGCTCGACCACCACGCTGGTCAGCGTGACGGTCGGCGGCAACGACGTCGGCTTCGCCAACATCATGTCCACCTGCGTGCTCCAGGGCACCACGCAGTGCGTGGCCGCCGTGCAGGCCGCCCAGGACAAGGCCCGGGCCCAGCTGCCCGGCCTGCTGCGCAACGTCTACAACGGCATCAAGACCCGGGCGCCGAACGCCCGCGTGGTGGTCGTCGGCTACCCGGTCTTCTACCAGCTCGGCACGGTCTGCGCCGGCCTGAGCGCCACCTCGCGGACGAAGATCAACGAGGGCATCAACCTGGTGGACGACATCACCCGCAGCGCCGCCGTCGCCGCCGGCTTCAAGTTCGCCGACGTGCGCGCGCAGTTCGTCGGGCACCAGCTGTGCAGCTACGGCACGAAGTGGCTGCACGCCCTCAACTTCGCCTCCCTGGGCGTCTCGTACCACCCGACCGCGGCCGGCCAGTCCGGCGGTTACTACCCGGTCTTCCGCTCCGTCGCGGGCTGACCGACGCGCTCCGTCCGGACGCTCCCGGTCCCGCCCCCTCGGGGCCGGGAGCGCCCAGGACGGGAGGACGGGGCACGATCGCCCGCGCGGGCGACCGTGCCCCGGCCGACCCACCCGGTCGGCGCCCCAGCGCTGCTGCAGCTTGCGGCCGACAGCATCGAGTTGGGCGCCGGTAGTGAACACGTCGTCGACACTAGGGCCTGTTTCATAAGGGCGGTCGAGCCGAGGCGGAGTTCGGGCGGTGATCCGGCAATGCGCGGTTTCGTCCGGATACCGGTGTTGTATCCGGACGAAACCGCAACGCCGCCGGTCGTCGTCCGGGCCCGCCGCAGGCCGGCCAGTTCTTATGAAACAGGCCCTAGCAGTACCCGGGCGCCGGCCAGCTCGTCGCGGATCCCGCGGCGGGCCCGCACGGCAGCGGCATGTCGCCGCGCGGCGTCCTGTTTCGCTGCGAGGTCGCTGCCGGCGGAACGCGGTGTCGGCCGGACCTTGACCAGTCCGCGCGGGTGGATCGGCCACCGCTGCTCATCGTCCGCGTCCGCCGCGGCCGCCAGCATCAGCTCCACGTGGGGGTACGGCTGCCGCTCACGGTACGACGGGTTGGGCAAGATCGGGTCGTTGCGGCCAGCCCAACCCGGATGGCCGGCGGTCACGAGCGGGTGACCGCCCACGCCGTTACACCACGGCGCTCTCGACGATCACAGGGCGACCGCAGGCTCTTCGGCATAGGCAGCGTTCAGAATGCGCAGGAATTCCTGGTTTTGAACGAGCGGCTCGTCGCCGAGTCGCGCGACCGCGATGCCCGGCGTCCACGAGTTCATCACCGCGGCCGCGAGACGCCCGCCGAGCTCGCCGCGCCTGACCTCCTGCGTCCGTTGAGGGACTCTTAGTGCGTCGAGTCGGCGCGTCAGGATCTGCATCGTGACGCCGGGGAGGACCTCGGCGCACGGCCAGATGACGGCCTCTCCGTCCCAGAAGGCGAGGTTCCAGATGGTGGCCTCGCTCAGCCGACCCGATCGGTCGGCGAACGCGGCGTCGTCGAAGCCCCGGGCGCTCGCGCGCCTGAGCAGCAGTGTCTTGGACACCTCGCCGACGTGCTTGACGCGGGGGAGATGCCGCTCGTGCACGACGACGTCGAGCGAGAGAGGTCCGGACGGCGCAGTCGCGGGATCGGTGACCTTCACCAGCACGTCGAGGTCAACGTCGTCCCCAGCGGGGGCGAACTCTCCCGGCCGCGAGGAGACGAAGCATGTCAGCGACGCGTCCGGGGGAGCGGCCGCCAGAGCGCTGCGCATCTGCTCGAGGATCGTCTCGTCAGCCAGGTGGCGGCCGAAGAGCTCGTCGCTGGCTTCCCGGAGACGGGCCAGGTGCAGGTCCAGCCCCCGCACACGATGGTCCCGGACCTGCATCGCGGTGAAGTGGGCGAACCCGGCGAAGGCCAGTGGCGCGAGGTCCGCTGCCTCGGCCGCCCTACCATTGAACAGAGTGATCGATGTGGTCATGCAAGCGACCGTAGGAGTTGACACCAGTGGCAGGGGCAAGCGGCGCGACCCAGGGAACGGCGCTGCGGACCGGCGATGTCGCGGCTCTCACGTCGGCCACGCCGCGGATGCTGCGTCACTACGAGAACCAGGGCCTCATCGCCGCGGAGCGCTCGTCCGCCGGCCAGCGCCTGTTCGACCCGTCCGTCGTCGAGCAGGTCCGTTCCATCCGGTGGCTGCTCGGCGCAGGGTTGCCCGTGGAGGCTATCCGTGAGCTCCTCGACTGCATCCACGACACCGACCGCCTCGAACCGTGCGCAGTTCCGCTGCTCGTGGAGCATCTCCAGGCGTACGACGGCCGCATCGCTGAGCTCACGACGACGAGGGACGCGCTACAGGGGCTCATCGACGCGTCGAACGGGTGATGATCGACCATCTGCGTCCCTGATGGCGGCTTGGATCACCGCCGACACGACGTCGTTTCACGTATCAGCGCACGAGCCTCCGCCGATACTTGGATCCGGCGCACCGCCAAAGTGGTGCAGATGCACCTGATCGAGGACCACACCCGTCAACAGGATGCGCCCGACGCTTCATTGATGGACTCCGCCGAAGACCTGCACTGGGCGGTCATGCCGTACGCGGACCCCGAACTGTTCGCGGACGTCGTCGCCAGGCACCCACCGAGCGGAGGCGAGTCATCCGGCCGCAGGGCTCGCGGGATCCTCTCGCTTCTTGGACAAGATCGGATACGGATCCCAACGTGATTGCGGTCGCCGCAAACCACTGCGACCATCGCAATAGAATTGCGCAGAGTTCGAGTAGATCGAGCGGTCGCTTGCCGAGGACGGGCAGGCAACGGCTTGAGCACGCCGGCCTGCCTCTGCCCGATCCGCTGGCGGCACCTCTACGCCATGATCGACGGCATCCGCTACGAGATGGAACCAAGCTCCGTCGACACCGCGACCAGTCTGCTGTTCCGGGCCTGGTGCACCTGCTGCGGTATCGAGTACACCCATCCGTTTCGCCTCAGCGCCACGCGTCACCAGGCGGCGGTCTGATCAGGTGACGTGGGCCAGCTACGCAAGCGCGGACCTAAGCGTTGTTTTTGGTCCGGAAACTACGGGCGACCCCTTCCAACAGCCGAACGGGTCGATGAAACCGGGCAGGTCGACCTCAACGCGTGCCAGCCGACTGTCGAGTTGTTCGCGCAGGCCTCCCTCGCGTTGGCACGTTTGCCAGAGCCGCTTCCCGAACCACCCCCTCACGTAGAGACTCCTGGCGATACCACATGCCCTCCGGGCGCGTTGACCCAATACTGGTGAGAAGTCGCACAAAGATAGACCGTGACCGTTCTTGTAGTGAAGGCCCGATTAATGACAGGGTCGGGTTGTCACATAAACCGCACGGGAGGATCACAGAGTGTCACACTCGCTGGTGAAGCGGTCTCTTGGAACCATCGCTGCCGTGACCACAGGATTGCTGCTGATGGCTGCTCCGGCCCAAGCGGCACCTAAAACCGAAGCGACCGGCGGCGAGCCGGCGAAAATGACGGTTAGTGCCGCCGAGATCGAGGCGAACAATGCCGCCGTGTGGGCGTCGCTGCCGCCGAACGTGACCATGAAGGTTGTCGGGAAGATGCCCAAGCTTCAGGGCCCGATCGACCACTACACCCAGAACGGCCCTACGGTCACGACGGGGGCGATTCCTTTCGCGGTGTCCACAATTCCATTCTCCTTCACCTTCGATGGAGTGTGGAGCATGGACGGCCGAGACTTCAAGTCCACGCAGACGAGTTTCTGTAAGGACATCAAAGCCACGTGGGATTACCCCCAGGGGTCGCACCATCAGTTCAAGGTCAGCCTTTCGGCGGGTGGGACCATCACCGTTCCCACTGACGGCGTAACGCGCACCTGGTGCTGGTCGAGCGTTCCGACGAACACAACGATGCACTTCACCTACTTCTCTACGGGTAACTCCGCCGGTGACATCGCAAAGGCTTCCGGCAGCGGCTCGGTCCACTACTGACCTGTCGACCTGTTGAGGATGCGCGGAGGCGACTCGCCTCCGCGCATCCTCACATGGTCGGGTCGCCGTCAGGGGGCGGACGGCGTCATGATCGACAATCTGGTCAGGTTGGCAAGGTCGGCTGTCGGCGTAAGCTCCACCGTGGTCGCGCCTGCCGCCTTGTCCGCAGACGCTCGCCCGATCGTGACAGCGCCAACCTGACTGCTCTGCTGAGACGGATCCGGCATCAAGACACGGTTGGTCTGGTAAACCTCACCGTCTGCGGGAACGCCTTCCATGACCAGCTTTCCGCCGGTGCCGCGTACGGAACCCGGAACATTACTGATGTTCGTGTACACCTGGCCGGTGAATCCGGTGCTGGTGATGAGGTCGACAGTGGCTTCGCCGCGGACGGCATCGACTGCCGTTACGCGTCCCACCAAACCTTCGGCGACCACGGCTAGTTGCCCCCGCCGGACTCCCTGATCCTTCGGGAACGCCACGACTATCTGTTGGCCGCTCCTGCGGAGCACCTCAGCGGGTACGGCCCGCGCGTCGCCGTCCACACCGTCCTCACCAGGCACCTCGAACACCTTCGTGAGGCTGGCGAACGGTCGCTTCGGCTTGATGAACCCCGCGATCGTCGTCGTCTGCGCGGTCGCAGCGATCGGGAGTTCTTTTAAGATAAGGCGACTGGTGGGTCCGTCTGGCTCTTGTATCATTTCATTATCGACTGCGGTACTCGACACCCGCACCGCTGTCACGCCCGGCATGGCGATGGCGATGGCATAGGTGCCCCAGGGGTCATTACTAACCTCGCCGACGGCTCCAGACAACCGTGGACTGACCAGACTTATCACCTGAGTCTTCACCGGGTCGGGCGCCGGCCGATCAACCCTCATCCGCAAGGCGTCCGCCGCACCAAGATCACCGGTGAAGAACGCCAACCGCGCGTCGCCCTGCTTGTCGTATCCCTGCAGCACGACCACCGTCGACCGTAGGCGTTGATGGCGCGTCGCGACAAGGGCCCGAACATCAGTGTGCGGACCTGCCGAGTTGGTGCGGTCCCAGACGCTGGTGGCCTCACGCACCAGGCCAGCGTCCACGTCTCCCACCGGGGACCAGCCCAGAAACGGGCCATCCGGCGGCGGTGCGGCCAGTTGCGGTGCGGGCCCGAATCCGACAACCCGAAACATCGTGACCAGCACCGCCACGCACACGGCGGCTGCGGCTGCGGCGGCGATACGCCGCCGCCCGCGACGCCGCTCTGCCCGCCGCATGATCCTGCCTTCATAGCCCTCGGCCGGTACCACCGACTCGGCCAGATCCGCCAGGCCGTCACGCAACTTGGTCGTGTTATGCATAGCGCACCTCTTCATCAGCAACAGCGTCGGCCTCAACCCACTGCTTACGCAGAGTCCGCAGACCCCTTGATGAAAGACTCTTGACCGTGCCGACCGAACAACCCAGGACGTGCGCCGTGTCCTGCTCGGACAGGTCCTCGTAGAAGCGCAGTACGACGGCGGCACGCTGTCGTGCCGGCAGCCCGTCCAACGCCCGGCGAAGCAGGTCCCGCTGTTCCACCCCCACGTACTCGTCGCGTGCCTGACTCTCCACCAGCCGGCCCAAGGGCTGTTCCCACCAGGATCGGCGCCGCCTCCAGGTCACGAAGGTGTTGACCAGAATGCGCCGGACGTAGTGATCGACGCCTTCCGACCGTTGCAGTCGAGGCCACGCCACAACCGTCTTGGCCAACGTCGTCTGGACCAGATCCTCGGCCTTCCCTCGGTCTCCGCACAGCAGGAAGGCGGTCCGGAGCAGCGCTCCGTACCGCGCCCGCACAAAGGCCGTCACCTCCTTGTCCTCGCGATCATGCATCAGCCACCCGCACCCTCAGCTTCGATCTCACGGCCACTACTTACGCTCTCGACCCCAGCAAACGTTGCCGTGACTCCGGGACTTTTTGACGATCGATTGTCTCGACCCGCGGGTCGGTGCAGGTGACGACCAGCCCGGTTTCCTCGGTCAGCTCCCGGGCCGCCGCGTCGGCCGCGGTCTCGCCCGGCTCGACGTTGCCGCCGGGCAGGGCCCACCCGCCGCCGTCGCGGCGCTTCGATCATGACGATCCACCGGCCGCCGGTGGTGTCGATGGCGGTCACCGCGCGGCCTCTGGCTCGCGATCGCCACCCTGGCCGCCATCATCGTCGGCGCGACCGCCGGCCTGCTCGCCTGGTCCGGCGGCCTCAACCTACCCACCGCCATCGCACCCGGGCCGGCATAGCGGCCGTCGACCCGGCGTCCCGGTCGACCGTCGACGCCGGACGGCCGGAGCGACCCCGGCGAGCGCGCCGGGGCCGCCCGGTCAGCACCGGACGATCGTGGAGTTGCTCAGCCCGACGTTGCTGATGGTCAGGTTGTCCGCGCAGGGGTTCTCGACGATCCGACTGTTGACCAGGGTGAAGTTGCGCAGCGTGATGTCCCGGTTGCCGGGGAACTCGGTGCGCTCGGCCAGCCGCACCTCGCCGCCGCCGCTGATCGTGCCCCCGCCGGCCGCGATGTCCACGTTCTGGCAGTTCTCGATCAGGACCGCGTTGTTGCCGGTGTTGGCGATGTCCACCCGGTCGATCACGGCGCCGCCGGACTCGGAGACGCAGAAGATCCCCCGGCCGCCGCCGCGCGCACGGACGGTGCCCACCCGGACGTTGGTCGGGTAACCGGAGCCCACGCGTCCGTTGCGGTTGGCCATCCGGAAGGCGGCGTACCCGGTGCCGGCGCCGGCGTTCTCGGCGTCGACGGTGGTGACCGTGGCGTTGATCGTCTGGTTGAGCAGCAGGCCCGACTCGCCCACGTCGCGCGCCGTGACGGTGCCGATGGTCAGCCCGTCCACGCCGTAGGTCTCGACGGCGTGGGAGCTGGCGCCGGAGACGTACGCGCTGTCGATCCGGACGTTGCGGGTCCACTGGCTGGTGTCCCCGCGGTTGTCGATGCGGATCCCGAGCCCGCTGTTGAGCCGCATGTCGATGCGGCCGAGGACGACGTTCGTCACGTTGCGCAGGAAGATCCCGTAGAGCGGGGTGCCGGTGACGGTGAGGTGCCCGACCTCGACGTTTGTGGTGCCGCGGGAGTAGATGGGCGCCTGGTCGCCGCTGCCCGAGCCGGTGACGTTGATGGTGCCGCAGACGTCGATCGCGGTGTGGCTGGGCAGGGAGATCCGTGAACCGGCGCTGATCGAGCCGGAGCCGCGGACGACGACGCGCTGCTTGCTGGTCCGCCCGGCGCTGAGGCTGTTCACGGCGGCCTGGACGGCGGCGCGCATGTCGCTTCCGGTGTAGACCGTGCTGGCGCCGTTGCGGGCGGTCCAGGTGCCGCCGCTGAGCACCGCCTCGGCGTGGAACGTGCCGCTGCCGCAGCCGGTGCCGCCGGAGCCGAGGTTGACCAACCGCCACTGCTGGTTGGCGCCGCCGAGGTCCTGGTACTGGGAGATCATCGCGCCGTCGGCGGTCGACCACTGCCACACGTCCAGCGCCTTGTCGGAGTGCCGGTTGACGAGGCGGACGTGGCCGCCGTCGGAGTCGGCGAGCCGGAAGTGCTGCCGGGTGTTGCCGCTGGCGGCGGTGTTCTGGACGAGCTGGACCCCGTCCTCGGCGCTCGGCAGTTCCAGCACCTTGCCGCTGTGCGCCGAGCGGATCTGGTGGTATCCGCCGCCCACGTCGACGAACCGCCACTGCTGCACGGCCAGGTCGTTGCGGGTGAACTGGTTGACCGGCGCGCCGTCGGCGGTGGACCAGCCCCACAGGTCCATGGCCTTGCCGCTGTGCCGGTTGACGAGGATGTAGGTGGCGCCGGGGTCGACCGTGGCCGCCGCGGCGGGCCGCGGACCGACGGCCACGGCGGCGCCGACGAGCGCCAGCACGGCCGTGGCCACCAGGCCGAGGCGTCGACGGGTGGGGTGTCTGTGCGTGTCGGGGGACCTCATGTGGCTCCTTCGGTTGGCGCGGGGCGGCGGGAGGGGCGCGCGACCACCCCGTCGAGGCCGCCAGCGATCCAATCCCGTCGATGCATAGATGATGGTAAGCGCTTTCCCGTCCCGGCGCGAACGCCGCCGACGCGACCGGCCGCCGGTGGTCGGGGGAGCTGCCCGATACCTGACAGTCGCCAGGTGCCCACATCGGACCCGCTGATCGCGCGGCGGGACGTCTGCCGTGGTGGGGCCCGTCGGGGTGGCCCGGCCACCCGCGGGATCGGCCGGATCTGGGATTCCACGCGGGCGCCACTCGTGTCCCGAATCCTGGGAGACGTCTTGGCAGTGGAATCGGCGGTCGTGGACTCTCTCTGCGGAGAGCGATGGCCCGGTGGCTCATGGTCACGATGTGTCACCCTCTCCGGTCGTCGACCTGGCAGTGGGCGCGCGACCGATCACCGTCGGTAGTGGGGGGAGTGCTCGGTGGGACGCGCCATGCCAGTTTGCGGCTCGCGGTGAGCGCACCCGCGCGCCCCGCCGGGCCGGTCCGTCGGCCCACCCCGTCCCGCCCCGCCGTCCGACCGTCCACCGTCGACACCCTGCACCGGATGGTCGAGGCCCAGGTCGACCGGACCCCGGACGCCGACGCCGTGTGGTGCGACGGGCAGGTCCTCACCTACGGCGAGCTGGACGCGGCGGCCAACAGCTTGGCCGCGCTCCTCGTCGACCGGGGGGTGCGTCCGGGGGACCGCGTCGGCGTCTGCCTGCCCCGCAGCCCCCGGCTCGTGGCCGCGCTGCTGGGCGTGCTCAAGGCCGGTGCCTGCTACGTGCCGCTGGACCCCGCCTATCCGGCCGCCCGGGTCGCCTTCATGACCGAGGACTCCGGGGCCCGACTGGTGCTGACGGTGGCCGACCTCGCCGACCGGTTCGCCGACGCCGCGCTGCGTCTCGACGACCCCGACCGCGACCCCGACGCCCGCCCGGCGGCCCGGCCCGGCCTGCCCGGCGACCCGTCCGACCTGGCGTACGTCATCTACACCTCCGGCTCGACCGGCCGGCCCAAGGGCGTCGCCGTCGAGCACCGCTCGGCCTCCGTGCTCATGCACTGGACGCGGGAGACCTTCACCGACGTCGAGCTGGGCGGCGTGCTCGCCGCCACGTCCGTCTGCTTCGACCTGTCCGTCTTCGAGCTCTTCGGCCCGCTCTGCTGGGGCGGCCGGGTGGTGCTCGTCCGCGACGCGCTGGCCCTGGCCGCGCCGGACGCCGACCGGCTGCCCGTCGCCCTGGTCAACACCGTGCCGTCGGCGATGAGCGAGCTGCTCGCGGCCGGCGCGCTGCCGGGCAGCGTCCGCACCGTCTGCCTCGCCGGCGAGCCGTTGACCGCGGCGCTCGCCGCCCGGGTGCTCGCCCGGCCGCACGTACGCCGGCTCTGCAACCTCTACGGGCCGTCCGAGGACACCACCTACTCGACTTGGGCGGAGGTGCCGGCCGACGGGGGAGACCCGCCGATCGGCCGTCCGTTGCCGGGCACCCGCGTCTACCTGCTCGACGAGGACGGCCGGCCGGTGCCGCCCGGGGAGCCGGGAGAGCTGTACCTGGCCGGCGCCGGGCTGGCCCGGGGCTACCTCAACCGGCCGGAGGAGACCCGGGCGCGTTTCCTGGCCGATCCGTTCCGCCCAGGGGAGCGGATGTACCGCACCGGCGACCGGGTCCGGCTGCGCCCGGACGGGCAGTTGCAGTTCCTCGGCCGGCTGGACGACCAGGTGAAGCTGCGCGGATACCGCATCGAGCTGGGCGAGGTGGCCGCGCGGCTGGCCGCCCTGCCCGGCGTACGCGAGGCGACCGCCGCGGTGCGGACCGGGCCGAGCGGCGACCCGCTGCTCGTCGGCTACCTCGTCGGCGAGCGCCGCGACGACGTGCGGGACCTGCTGCGGGAGGCGGTCCCCGCCCCGCTCGTGCCGTCCGCCGTCGTCTGGCTGGACCGCCTGCCGACCACCCCCAACGGCAAGGTCGACCGGGCGGCGCTGCCCGCTCCGGAGGTCGCCGCCGCCGCGAGCGACGGCGACGGCGCGCCGCTGGCCGGCTCCGCCGCCACGGTCGCCGGCGTCTGGCGCGACGTGCTCGGCCGGCCGGTGGACCGGGCGGAGGCCGACTTCCTCGCCCTCGGGGGCGACTCCCTCCTGGCCGTACGCTGCGCCACCCGGCTCGCCGCCGCGACGGGCCTGCCGGTCGCCCCGGCGGCGCTGTTCGCGCACGCCACGGTGGAGGCGCTCGCCGGCCACCTCGACGACCTGCGTCGGGCCGCCGGACCCGCCGCCGCCACGGGCACCGCCGCGTCCGCCAGCGCCACCGCGTCCGCCGGGGCCGCACCCGGGCCGGGGCACCCGTCGGCTGGCGGCACGCCACCCGCGGCGCCCGTGGACACGGCCCCCCTCTCGGCCGCGCAGACCCGGCTGTGGTTCCTGCACCAGCTGGACCCGGCCGACACCTCCTACCTGGTGTCGTTCGCGGTCCGGCTGCCGCCGGGGACCGACCCGGGGGCGCTCGGCCGGGCACTGCGCCGCGTGGTGGCCCGGCATCCGGCGCTGCGTACCGTCTTCCCGTCGACCCCGGACGGCCCGGTGCAGCGGGTCCGCGACGACCTCGACGTCCCGCTGGTCGTCGACCCGTCCCGGGCCGGGGTGTCGCTGGACGAGCAGCTCGACCAGCTCGCCGCCGCCGAGGCGCGTACCCCCATGGACCTCGCCACCGGCCCGCTGCTGCGCGCCCGACTGGTCGCCGCCGACGACGGGCGGGCGGCGCTGCTCCTGGTCGCCCACCACATCGTCTGCGACGACTGGTCGTTCAGCGTCATCGTGCGGGACCTGGGCCGCGCCTGCGAGTCCGAGTCGGCGGGCGCCGGGGCGGGCCCGCCGTGGCCGGCCGGTCCGGCGACCGGCCCGGCGGAACTCGCCGTGGCCCAGCGGGACTGGCTGGCCGCCCCGGCCGGCCGGGAGGCCGTGGCCGCCGTGGTCGCCGCGCTGCGCGGCGCGCCGACGGTCCTGGACCTGCCCGCCGCCGCACCGGCGCTCGCCGTCGCCACGCCGCCCCGCGCGGACCGGTCCCCGGCCGGGGCCGCCCTGCGGACCCGCATCGACGACGACACCGCCGCCGTGGTCCGCGACCTCGCCCGCGCCAGCCGCGCCAGCCTGCACATGGTCGGGCTGGCCGCCTTCGCCGCGCTGGTCGCCGCGGAGACCGGCCGCACCGACGTGCTGATCGGTGTCGCCTTCGCCGGCCGGACCAGCGTCGCCGCCGAACAGAGCGTCGGCTGCTTCGTCAACACCATGCCCCTGCGCCTGCGGCCCGGCCCGGAGCGGTCCTTCGCCGACCTGGTGGACGAGGCGCGCCAGGTGACCCTCTTCGCCGCCGCCCACCAGGACGTGCCGTTCGACGTCGTCGTCGAGCGGCTCCGCCCAGCCCGGCAACCGGGCCGCAACCCGCTGGTCCAGGTCGCGTTCGGCGTGCAGAACGCCCCGGCGGCCCGGCACGTCGACGCCTCCGGCGGCGAGTTCGTCGGGGTGGAGCTGACCCCCGACACCGCCCGGCTCGACCTGACCCTCTGGCTCGACGAGCGCCGCGACGGGCTGGCGGCGCTCTGGACCTACCGCACCGACCGCTTCGACGGCGAACTGGTCGCCACGTGGCACCGCCGCTTCACCGCACTCCTACGCGACGCGGCCGCCGATCCCCGGCGCAGCCTCGCCCGATGTGCCCACACCCTGGGGGGAACGAGAGATGAGTGAGCAGACCCCGGTCGCGCCGGTGATCCCGCGCCGCGGCCGCGAACGGTCCCTGGTCGACGTACGCCCCGACTGGCCCGGCGGGCCCCTGCCGGCCCTCGTCCTGGCCAACGTGCCCGACGTGGACCTGGCGGCCTGGCTGGCCGGCAACCGGTCCACCGTGGACGAGCTGGCGCGCCGCGCCGGCGCCGTGCTGTTCCGTGGCTTCGCGGTGGACGGCGCGGCCGACTTCCGCACCGTCATGGCCGCCCTCTCCGACGACGTGCTCAGCTACGGCGAGCGCTCGTCGCCGCGCAGCGAGGTGACCGAGGGCGTCTACACTTCTACCGAGCACCCGGCCGACCAGCCGATCGTGCTGCACAACGAGCAGTCGTACACGGTGAACTGGCCGCTGCGCATCGTCTTCCACTGCGAGACCGAGCCCGCCGCCGGTGGGCGCACCCCGCTGGCCGACAGCCGCCGGGTGCTCGCCCGGCTGCGCCCGGAGACGGTCGCCGGATTCGAGCGCCGGGGCGTGCTCTACCGGCGCAACTACCTGCCGGGGATCAGCCTGCCGTGGCAGACGGCGTTCCAGACCGACGACCGGGCCGAGGTCGAGGCGTACTGCGCCCGCGCGTTGATCGACGTCGAGTGGGTCGGCGAGCAGCAGCTGCGTACCCGCCAGGTCCGCCCCGCCGTGCGGGAGCACCCGGTGACCGGGGAGCGGACCTGGTTCAACCACGCCCTGTTCTTCCACGTCACCTCGCTGCCGGCGGAGGTCAGCGCGGGGCTGCGCGCGTCGCTGGCCGAGGAGGACCTGCCCTACCAGACCGCGTACGGCGACGGCACGCCCATCGGCGACGACGTGCTGGCCGAGCTGCGCGCCGCGTACGCGGCCGAGACCCGCTCCTTCGCCTGGCGGCGCGGCGACGTGCTGCTGGTGGAGAACATGCTGGCCGCGCACGCCCGGGAACCGTTCACGCCGCCCCGCCGCATCCTGACCGCGATGTCCGACCCGGTCGCCGCGCCCGAGCTGGCCGCCGCCACCGTGACCTCAACGGGGGTGCGGTCGTGACGGGGCCGGCGCCGCGCCGACGGGGCAGCGGCGCGGTCACCTCGCCGGTGTCCCGCCGGGTGCTGGTCGACGACACGTTCGTGCTGCTGGTGGAGGCCGCCGTGCCGGACCTCGACCTGGCCGGCTGGCTGGCGGGGCGCCGTGACGAGCTGCTGCGCGACCTCGACGCCCACGGGGCGGTCCTCTTCCGGGGCTTCGAGGTGGCCACGGCCGACGACTTCAGCCGGGCCGCCCGCGCGGTCAGCCCGGACCTGCTCGGCTACCTGGAACGCGCCGCGCCCCGGCACGAGGTCGCGGAGAAGGTCTTCACCTCCACCGAGTTCAACGCCGAGCAGTGGATCCCGCTGCACCACGAGATGTCGTACTCGCACAACTGGCCCACCCACCTCTACTTCTGGTGCGCCCAGCCGGCCACCGGCAGCGGCGGCGCGACCCCGCTGGCCAGCGAGCGGGTGGTGAGCCCGCGCATCCCCGCCGAGGTACGCCAGCGGTTCCTCCGGCACGGGGTCAGCTACGTGCGCAACTACGGCCCCCACCTGGACCTGCCCTGGCAGGAGGCGTTCCAGACGACCGACCGCGCCGAGGTGGAGAAGTACTGCGCCGACTCGGCCACCGAGTACACCTGGCTCGACGGCGACGGGCTGCGGACCCGGGCCCGCCGGCAGGCGGTGGCGACCCACCCGCGCACCGGCGAGACGGTCTGGTTCAACCACGCGCACCTGTTCCACGTCTCCAACATGCCCGCCGAGGTCTCGGCCGCCCTGCTGCGCGAGTACGGGCCCGAGGGGCTGCCCCGCAACGCCTACTACGGCGACGGCGAGCCGATCCCCGACGAGGTGGTGGCCGGCATCCGGGACCTGTATCGGGAACACGCGGTGTCGGTTCCCTGGCAGCGCGGCGACGTGCTGGTGGTGGACAACTTCCTCGCGACCCACGGTCGCGAGCCCTTCAGCGGCGACCGGCAGATCCTGGTCGCCATGTCCGACCTCTACCTCAACCGGAGCGTGGTGTGAACGGCTACCGTCTGTCCCCGATCCAGCGGCTGGCCTGGTCCGGGGCGCAGGACCTGGTCCGCGCCCGGGTGCTGCTCGACCGCCCGCTGGACCGGGCCCGGTTGCAGACCGCCCTGGACGCGGTGGTCGCCCGGCACGAGGCGCTGCGCCTGACCCTGGTGCACCACCCCGGGCTGCGGGTGCCGTTGCAGGACGTCGACGACGGCCGCAGCGTCGTCGTCGGCGCCCAGGGCGAGCTGTCGGTGACCGTCACCGACGACGCCCTGGAGCTGGCCGCCACGCCGTTGATCGCCGACCCGGCGAGCCTGCGGCTCGTCCTCGCCGACCTGGCCCGCGCGTACGCCGACGGCCGGCTGGCCGACGACCCCGACGCCCTGCAGTTCCTCGACGTCACCGAGTGGCAGCTGTCGCAGCGGCAGGAGGCCGACCCGTTCGGCGCACCCGCCGCGCCGGCCGCGCGGCTGGTCACCCCGCACGGGGACGACCCGGCCGAGGTCGGCACCGCGACCGCGCCCGCCGCGGCGCTGAGCGCCGCCGCGCGGGAGGCCGGCGTCGGCGTCGCGAACCTGCTCTTCGCCGCCTGGGCGCTCGCGCTGTCCCGCCGGGCCGAGCCGCCCGCCGGGGTCGACGACGCGGACCTGGTGCTGGCCCGGTGGAGCGACGGGCGGCAGGCCACCGGGACGGCCGGTGTCGTCGGCCCGCTGGGCGGCCACGCGCCGGTCCGGCTGGGCCTGCCCCTGCCGGCCGCGCCCAAGGCGCTGCTCGACGAGGTACGCGCCGCCGAGTCCGCCGCCGAGGAGGCGTTCCACCTGGTCGACCCCGTCGGCGAGCACTCCGACGCGGTCGCCGGTTTCGCCGTCGTACCGGCCGGGGACCCGGCGGCCCTGGGTGGCCTGGGCGCCACCGCCGTCGAGGTCTCCGCGCCGCCCGCGACGGCCGGCCCGCAGCTGACCGCCGTGGTCGGCGACGACGAGGTGACCCTGCGGGTCGTCGGGGGCCGCTGGTTGCTGGAGGGTCTCCTGGCGATCCTGGGGTCGCTGCCCCGGGCGCTGGCCGACGGCACGCCGCTGGTGTCCATCGGCGAGGGGGAGGCCCGCTGGCTCGCCGACGCGGCCGGCGGGCCGTCCCGCGCCGCGGTGCGCACCCTCGTCGAGCTGCTCGACGACGGGCTGGCCGGCGCCGACCAGCACAGCCCGGCGGTGGTCGCCGCCGACGGCACGTACACCGTCGGGGAGCTGCGCGACGTCGCGGCCCGCGTCGCCGCCGGCCTGGTCGAGCGGGGGCTGCACCGCTCGCCTGTGGGCGTGCTCGCCACCCGGTCCCGGGACACCGTCGCCGCGTTCCTCGGCGTGCTGCGGGCCGGCGCGGTGTACGTACCGCTGGATCCGGCGGCGCCGGCGGAGCGGCTCGCCGCGCAGGTCCGCGCGGTCGACGCCGGGCTCGTCGTCGGCGTGGGCGGCCCGGCGGGGCTCGCCGGCGCCACCGTCGCCGAGCTGGCCGCCGGCACCGCGACGGCGGCCGTGCCCCCGGCCGCGCCCACCGATCCCGCCTACGTCATCTTCACCTCCGGCTCCACGGGCACGCCGCGACCGGTCCAGGTCCCGCACGGCGCCGCGGCCCACCTGGCGTACGCGCTCGAGGAGACCGTGTACGCGGGCAGCCGGGCCGGGCTGCGGGTGGCGGTGAACGCCCCGCTCACCTTCGACGCCTCGGTCAAGCAGCTCGTGCAGCTGGCCCACGGCCGCAGCCTGTACCTGGTGCCCGAGGACGCCCGGCGCGACGGCGCCGAGCTGGCCGCGGCCCTCGCCGACAACCGGGTCGACGTGCTCGACCTGACCCCCTCCCAGCTGCGCATCCTGCTCGCCGGGGCCGGCGACGCCCGGCTGCCGGAGCTGCTGCTGGTGGGCGGCGAGGCGATCCCGCCGGACCTCTGGGACACCCTCGCCGCGCTGCCCGGCGTCCGGGCGGTCAACCTGTACGGGCCCACCGAGTGCACCGTGGACAGCACCGCCGCCGAGATCCGCCCCGCGACGGCGCCGACCATCGGCCGTCCGCTGCCGGGCGTCGGCGTGTGGGTCCTCGACGAGCGGCTGCGGCCGGTGCCGCCCGGCGTGGCCGGCGAGCTCTGCGTCAGCGGGCCGCAGCTGGCCGACGGCTACCTCGGCGACCCGGAGACGACGGGCCGCCGGTTCGTCCGGGCCGCCCTGCCCGGCGGCCGGACGGAGCGGGTCTACCGCACCGGCGACCGGGTGCGCTTCGACCCCGAGGGGCGCCTGTGCTACCTGGGCCGGCTGGACGACCAGGTGAAGATCCACGGCTTCCGGGTGGAGCCGGGCGAGGTGGCCGCGACGCTGCGGGCGCACCCGGAGGTCGCCGACGCGGCGGTCGTGGCCCGCGACGACGACGGGCACGGCGACCGCCTCGTCGGCTACGTCCGCCCGGCCGCGCCGGCCGTCGACGTCGACCTGGACCGGGTCGCCGGGATCAACCCGCACGAGACCCGCTACCTGTACGACGAGATCTTCACGCAGCGGGTCTACCTGCGCGACGGCATCGTGCTGCGCCGGGGCGCGACGGTCTTCGACGTCGGCGCCAACATCGGCATGTTCTCGCTGTTCGTCCACGCGGCCTGCCCGGACGCGACCATCCACGCCTTCGAGCCGGTGCCGTCGGTGGTGGCGGCCCTGCGGCGCAACGTCGAGGAGTTCGGCGTGCCGGCCACCGTGCACCCGGTGGGCCTGTCCACCGCGCCGGGGCAGGTCTCCTTCACCTACTACCCGGGCTACTCGATGATGTCCGGCCAGGCCGCGTACGCCGACCCGGCGGCCGAGGTCGCCGTGATCAAGCGGTTCCTCGCCAACGAGCGCGACCGGGGCGAGTCCGACCGGGACACCCTGCTGGAGCGGGTCGACGAGCTGCTGGCGGAGCGCTTCGACGGCGCCGAGGTGACCGTGGACGTGCGCCCGCTGTCGGAGGTCATCGACGAGGTCGCGCCGGAGCGCATCGACCTGCTGAAGATCGACGTGCAGCGGGCCGAGGCCGACGTGCTCGCCGGCATCGAGGAGCGGCACTGGCCGCTCATCGCGCAGGTCGCCATGGAGGTGCACGACGCCGTCGGCACCGACACCGAGGGGCGCCTGGACGAGCTGATCGCCCTCTTCGAGGACCGCGGGTTCGACGTGGTCACCCGCCAGGACGACCTGCTCACCGGCACCGACCGGCACACCCTGCACGCCGTGCGCCCCGAGTACGCCGCCGACCCGCGGCCCGCGGTGGCGGTCCCGGACGGCCCGGCCGCCGGCCCGCTGGAGGCCCGGTTGACCGACTGGCTCGCCCAGCGGCTGCCCGCCCACCTGGTCCCCGCGGCCGTGGTGCTCCTCGACGACCTGCCGCTGACCCGCAACGGCAAGCTCGACCGGGCCGCGCTGCCCGCGCCGGAGCTCGACCGGGCCCGGCGGGAGCCGGCCGTGGCGCCGGTCAACCGGGCCGAGGAGATCCTCGTCGAGGCGTGGCGGGAGGTCCTGGGCACGCAGTCGGTCGGGGTGACCGACAGCTTCTTCGCCCTCGGCGGCGACTCCATCCGCAGCATCCAGATGCAGGTCGCGGCGAACCGGCGCGGGCTGTCGTTCCGGCTCGGCGACATCTTCGTGCACCAGTCGATCCGGGAACTGGTCGCGCACGGCGAGATCACCCTCACCGGGCCCGACGCCGACGCCTCCGACGCCTCCGACGTGGCCGGGGCGGCGGAGCCGTTCGCCCTGGTCGCCGCCGCCGAGCGGGACCGCCTGCCCGCCGGGCTGGCCGACGCCTACCCGATGACGGCGCTGCAACAGGGCATGGTCTACCACTGCGAGCTGACCGGCGACCCGGCGATGTACCACAACGTCACCGCGCACCGCGTCGACGCGCCGCTGGAGGCGGAGGCGCTGCGCGCCGCGCTGGCCGACCTGGTGGCACGCCACCCGGTGCTGCGGACCGGCTTCTCCCTCGGCGCCTTCAGCGAGCCGCTGCAACTGGTGCACGCCGAGGTGCCGGTCGAGGTGCCGGTGACGGAGCTGACCGACGCCGACGGGGCCACCCGCCGGGCCCGCGTCGACGAGCTGGTGGCGGCCGAGCGGGTGCGGCCCTTCGACTGGGACCGGCCGCCGCTGCTGCGGCTGCACGCCGTCCGCGACGACACCGACACCTTCACCCTGATCGTGGCGGAGTGCCACGCGATCCTCGACGGCTGGAGCCTGCACCTCCTCCTCGGCGAACTGCTGGCCGCGTACGACCGGCGCCGCGCCGGGCTGTCCGTGCCGCACCGCCCGACGTTGCCCTTCCGCGCGTACGTGGCGGCCGAACGCGAGGCCGTGGCGGACGCGGAGTCGCGCCGGTTCTGGCTCCAGGGCGCCGGCGGCGTGCCGCCGCTGCTGCTCGGCGGGGCGGAGCCACGGATCACCACCACCCGGCGGGTGCCGCTGGCGGCGTCCACCACCGACGCCGTCACCGAGGCCGCCCGGGCCGTCGGCGTACCGGCCAAGTCCTGGCTGCTCGCGGTCCACCTGCGGGTGATCGGGGAGGTCGCCGGCCGGGACGAGGTGGTCACCGGGCTGGTCGTCGGCGCCCGGCCCGAGGCCGAGGGGAGCGACGCCACGCTCGGGCTGTTCCTCAACACCCTGCCGGTGAGCGCCGTGCTGGGCACCCGGTCGCTGGCCGAGCTGGCCGCCAACGCCTGGCAGGCGGAGCGGTCGCTGATGGGCCACCACCGGTTCCCGCTCGCCGAGATCGTCCGGGCGGGTGGGGCCGGGCCCCGGTTCGACCACTTCTTCAACTGGACCCACTTCCACGGCGGCGCCGAGGACGGCGAGGGCGGCGAGGGCCGTGGCAGCCGCATCGTCGACAGCCGGGGCATCACTGTCGACGTGGCGTTCAGCCTCGCCGTCGACGTGGAGGTGGACCCGGCGACCGGCCAGCTCGCCCTGACCCTCCAGTACGACGCCCGGCACGTCGACGAGGCGCGGGCCGACCGGCTGGCCGAGGCGTACCGCCGGCTGCTGGCGACCGACCCGACGGCGCCGCTGCCGGCAGTCGGACCGTCGGGTCCCGTCGTCCCCGCCCCGCGCGACGGGGACGCCCGGGACCGCTGGGCGGCCCGGGTGGCGTCGGTCTGGCAGGAGGTCGTCGGCGTGGCGCCGCGCGGCGAGCGGGCGGAGTTCCTGGCCGCGGGCGGCGACTCGCTGCGCGCGCTGCGCCTGGTCACCGCGCTGCGGCAGCGCCACGGCAGCACCATCACCCTGCCGGAGTTCGTCGCGCTGGGCAGCTACGGCGCCATCGTCGAGCGGGTGAGCCGCGATGGCTGAGAACCCGTGGCTGGTGGTCCGGGCGCCCGTCGCCCGGCCCGCCCTGCGCCTGTTCTGCCTGCCCTACGCGGGCGGCAACGCCGGGGCTTTCGAGACCTGGCGGGCGGGGCTGCCGCGCGCCGTCGAGGTGAACGCGGTGCAGTACCCGGGCCGCCGCGAGCGGGCCGCCGATCCCGCGCCACGGCGGATGACGCCGCTGGTGCAGGCCCTCGAGGCGGCCCTGGCGCCGCACCTGGACCGGCCGTACGCTGTCTACGGCGACTGCCTCGGCGCGTACGTGGCGTTCGAGCTGGTCCGCCGGCTGGAGCGACGCGGGCACCGCCCGGCCGATCTGCTGGTGGTCTCCTCGGCCGTCGCCCCGCACCGCGCCGAGGTCGAACCGGACCACTCCGGCGCCGACGACGCCACGTTCCTCGCCGAACTGGTCGCGCTGGGCACGATGCCGGCGGCCGTCGCCGCGCACCCGGAGCTGGCCGCCGCCGCGCTGCCGGCGGCCCGCGCCGACTTCGAACTCGGCCGCAGCTACCGATACCGCGACGCCGGCCCGATCGGCGTGCCGGTCACGGCGATCCGCGGCGACGCCGACCCGCACGTCGACGACGTCGGGACGGCGGCGTGGGCCGACCTCACCACCGCCGGCTGCACCACCGTCACCGTCCCGGGCGGGCACGACCTGCTCGCCCGGGCCGACCCCGGACTGCTCGGCGCCGTCCGGTCCGCCCTCCTCGGCAAGGAGCCGTCTTGACCGTCACGTCACTGCTCTGCTTCCCGTACGCCGGCGCGGGCGCCTCGGTGTACCAACCGTGGCAGCGGGTCGCACCGCCCGACCTGGAGATCCTCCCGGTGCAGTTGCCGGGCCGGGAGAAGCGCTTCGTCGAGGAGCCGTACCGCCGGATGGACCAGGCCGTCGACGGGCTCCTCGACGAGGTGCTCGAACTGGTCGCCGGCCGTGACCGCGTGGCGCTGTTCGGCCACAGCATGGGCGCGGTGCTCGCGTACGAGATGGCCGGCCGGCTGGCCCAGGCGGCCGGGGTGCGGCTGGCGCACCTGTTCGTCAGCGGCTCGCCCGACCCGTGGTCGGGCCGCGACCACACGGCCGCCGACCTGCCCGACGACGAGTTCGTGGCGCGGGTGGAGGAGTTCGCCGGCTACACGCACCCGGCGCTGGCCGACCCCGACATGCGGGAGCTGCTGCTGCCGACCCTGCGCGCCGACGTGGAGCTGCACGAGGGCTACCGGCCGGGCGGCGACAAGCGGCTCGACGTGCCGGTGACCGCGCTGCGCGGCGCCGACGACACCCTGGTGGCCGCCTCCGCGCTGGCCGGCTGGGACCGGGTCACCTCCGCCGGGTTCGCCTCCCTCACCGTCGCCGGTGGACACATGTACCTCGCCGACGACCCGGCCGAGCTGCTGGCGCTGGTGCGACGGAGGCTGGCCGGTGCCTGAGCCGACGCCGGGCCGGCTGGCCGGCCGGACCGCGATCATCACGGGCGCCGCGCGGGGGCTGGGCCGGGCCTGCGCGACCGCCTTCGCGGCGCAGGGCGCCGACCTGGTCCTGGTGGACGTGGCCCACGACCTGCCCGACGTGCCGTACCCGCTCGGCTCGGCCAGCCAGCTCACGCACACCGCCAAGCTCTGCGCGGAGCTGGGGGTGGCCGCGTACCCGGTCGAGGCCGACGTGCGGGACCTCGACGCGGTCCGGGCCGCCGTCGCGCTCTGCCTGGACCGGTTCGGCCGGATCGACGTCCTGGTGAACAACGCCGGCATCGCGGCGCCCTCCGGCAAGCCGGTGCACGAGATCAGCGAGGCCGAGTGGCAGCTCATGCTCGACGTGGACCTCTCCGGCCCGTGGCGGATGGTCAGCGCGGTCGGCGCGGTGATGTGCCGGCAGCGCGCCGGGAGCATCGTCAACGTGGCGTCGACCGCCGGCCTGGTCGGCTACCGGCACTTCGCCGGGTACGTCGCCGCCAAGCACGGCCTGGTCGGCCTGACCCGGGCCGCGGCGCTGGACTACGCGCCGCTGAAGGTGCGGGTCAACGCCCTGTGCCCCGGCTCGGTGCGCGACGACCCGTACGTCGAGGGTCGGATGCTGGCCGAGATCGCCCGGTCGCTGGAGGTGCCGGTCGCCGAGCACGAGGAGACGTTCGTCCAGGCCCAGCCGATGAACGCGCTGATCGAGCCCGACTCGGTGGCCCAGGCCGCACTCTGGCTGGCCTCCGACGAGTCGTCGCAGGTCACCGGCTCGGTCATCACCGTCGACGGAGGATTCACGACCCGATGAGCAGCCGTCCACAGCCCACCCGACAGCAGTCCGACCCGGGCCGCTCCTGCCACGCGGCGGCGGTGGCCGTCGCCGGGGACCCCGACGAGGTCGCCGCCCGGTTCGCCGCCGCGCTGGCGCGGCGGGGCCTCGACGTCGCCCGGCTCTGGGTGGACCGGGTGCCCGCGTCGGCGGCCGCCGCGCGCCGCGCCGCCGAACTGGCGCGACCGCTGCCCGCCGACGGTCCGCCGGTGCGGGCGGTGCTGCTGCGCCACGACGCCGGCGCCGACCTGGTGCTCGTCGCCCGGCGTGGCCCGCTCACCGGCCGCGCGCTGGGCGAGCTGGCCGTCGAGACGGCCGGGACCGCGCCGCCGGCCGGGGCGGAGCCGACCGCCGGCCCGGGGCCCGGGGACCGCACCGAGGATGTCGAGCCGGAACCGGCCGGGCAGCCGGGGCCGGCCGGGCAGGCGGAGTCGCCGGGGAGCGCCGCCGGGGAGACGGCCGGGACCGGGGCCGAGGACGACGGGAAACACGAGGGCGACACCGCCTGGCGGGGCGGGAACCCGCGCGCCGACCGGACCGCGTCGTACGCCTTCGCGGTGCCCGCCGGGACCGACCTGCTGGCGCTGACCGGCGCGGTCGGCGCGGTGCTGGCCCGCTTCGGCGGCGTGCGCCGGGTGCGGGTCGGCACGCTGCGCGACGAGGGGCCGGCGGTCGTGCCCGTATCGGTGGACGGCACCCTGCGCGCCCTCGCGGCCCGGCCCGCCGAGCCGGCCCCGTGGCCCGCCCCCGGGCGGACGCCCGACGCCGGGCCGCCGGAGGCCGTGGTCGGCGTGCTGACCGCCGACAGCCCGGCGGACACCTACCTGCCCAGCCTGACGCCGCCGTGGCCGCTCACCCTGACGCTGCGCGGCAGCACCGTCACCTGCGACTTCCGCACCGGCGTGTGGTCCGCCGAGGTGGTCGCCACGGTGGCGGGCTACGTCACCCGCGTCCTCGGCCAGCTCCTCGCCGACGGCGACCGCGCGCTGGCCGACTGCGACCTGTTCGACGACGCCGAGCGGGACCGGGTCGCGGCGCTCGGCGGGGCGGCCGTCGACCTGCCCGAGCTGACCGGCGGCATCCACGAGCGGGTGGCCGGGTGGGCGCGGGCCACCCCGGACGCCCCGGCGGTGTCCTACGGCGACGACCGGCTCACGTACGCCCAGCTCGACGCCCGCGCCGGACGGATCGCGGCGGCGCTGCGGGCGCGGGGCTGCGGCCCGGGCACCCGGGTCGGCGTCTGCCTGGAACGCTCCGTGGACCTGGTGGCGGCACTGCTCGGCGTGCTCAGGGCCGGCGCCGCCTACGTGCCGATCGACCCCACCTACCCGGCCGAGCGCATCCGCTACACCGTCGAGGACTCCCGCGTGAGCCTGCTCGTCGGCGCCGACGGCGTGGAGGTCGACGAGTTGCTCGCCGACGACACCGACGACGCGACGGGCGGCGGGGCGGCGACGGCCGGCCCGGACGACCCCGCGTACGTCATCTACACCTCCGGCTCCACGGGCCGGCCGAAGGGGGTCCAGGTCCCGCACCGCAACGTGCTGGCCCTGGTCGCCGCGACCCGGGACGAGTTCGGGCTCGGCCCGGCGGACACCTGGACGATGTTCCACTCCAGCGCGTTCGACTTCTCGGTCTGGGAGATCTGGGGCTGCCTGCTCACCGGCGGGCACCTGGTCGTCGTTCCGCACCTGGTGGTCCGCGACCCGGCCGAGTTCCACGCCCTGCTGCGCGCGGAGCGGGTCACCGTGCTCAACCAGACCCCGTCGGCGTTCGCGCAGCTCGTCGACGCCGACCGGCGCGCCGCGGACCGGCTGGGGCTGCGCCTGGTGGTGTTCGGCGGCGAGCCGCTGGACGCCGGCATGCTGACCGGCTGGTTCGACCGGTACCCGGAGCGCGACTGCCGGATGGTCAACATGTTCGGCATCACCGAGACCACCGTGCACGTCACCGCGCAGACCATCGACCGGGGCCTGGCCCTGGCCGGCACCCGCTCCGTGGGCCGCCCGCTGCCCGGCTGGTACGTCCACGTGCTCGACCCGGCGGGGCGGCTGCTGCCGCCCGGCGCCGCCGGGGAGATCCACGTCGGCGGCGCCGGGGTGGCCGACGGCTACCTGCACCGCGACGAGCTGACCGCCCAGCGCTTCCTGCCCGACCCCTGGCGGGGTGGGCGGATGTACCGCAGCGGCGACCGGGGCCGGCTGCTCCCGGACGGGCGGCTGGAGCACCTGGGCCGGCTCGACGACCAGGTCAAGATCCGGGGTTACCGGATCGAGCTGGACGAGATCCGCCAGGTGCTGCTCGACGACCCGGACGTGCTCGCCGTGGCGGTCACCGTGGACACCGTCGACGCCCGGCTGCACGCGTACGTGGTGCTCGCCGACGGGGCCGACCCGCCCGCCGAGCTGCGCCGCCGGGTGGCCCGGATCCTGCCCGAGTACATGGTGCCGGCCACGGTGACGCCGCTGCCCGCGCTGCCGCTCACCGCCAACGGCAAGCTCGACGCCGCCCGGCTGCCCGCGCCGGCCGCCCGGCCCCTGCCCGCCGCCCGGGAAGCCGCCGACCCCGGGGCGGGACCCGGCCGCGCCGAGCGGATCCGGGTGGTCTGGGAGCGGGTGCTCGGCGCCGAGGTGGGGCCGGAGGACAACTTCTTCGACCTCGGCGGCAACTCCCTGCTCGCGTTGCGGCTGCTGCGTGAACTGCGCGCGCAGGGCCTCGGCGAGTTCACCCCCCGCCACCTGTACGTGCACCCCACGGTGCGCGCCCTGGTCGGCGCGACCGGTACGGAGCGGTGATGGCCGACGTCGACACGCTGACCCGCCTCTGGCCCCAGGTGCGCGAGGTGGCCGTGAAGGGCGGCTGCGCGTACGTGGTGTCCGACGACTACCTCGACCCGCTGCACCTGCGCGGCCTGCTCGCCCGGGAACTGCCCGACGCCGAGCTGCCCCGGCACATCGTGCAGGTCGACTCCCTCGACCCCGCCGACCTGGTCGAGCCGGACGACCGGTTCGGGGCGTACCTGCCGCCGCGCGACGACACCGAGCGCGTCCTGGTGCGCATCGCGGAACGCCTGCTCGGCGTGCCGAAGCTGGGCGTGCTCGACGACTTCTACGCCGCCGGCGGCGACTCGCTCGCCGCGACGGGACTGGCCGTCGAGGCGCAGCGGGCCCTCGGGGTGGGCGTCTCCCTCGCCGCGGTGCTGCGCCACCCGACGGTGGCCGGTCTCGCCGAGGAGATCGGCCGGGCCCGGGCGGCGGTGCCGCTGCCCCGCGCCGAGGCGGCGGACGCCTACCCGCTCTCCCCGCAGCAGCGCCGCGTCTTCCTCGCCCAGTCCCGCGACCCCGCGTCGGTGACCTACAACCTGCCGCTGCTGGTGCCGCTGCCGGCGGACGTCGACGGCGCCCGGCTGGCGGACGCGTTCCGCGCCGTCATCGCCCGGCACGACATCCTCCGTACCGCCTTCGGCACCGAGGGGGGCCGGCCGGTGCAGCGGGTGCTGCCGGCCGTCCCGTTCGACCTGCCGGAGGTCGAGGGCACGGGGACGCTGCCGGTCGAGCCGTTCGACCTGGCCGCCCCGCCGCTGCTGCGGGCCGGCCTGCGGCGTACCGGCGACGGCCCGGTGCTGGCGTTGGACCTGCACCACATCGTCACCGACGGCCTCTCCCTGGCGTTGCTGCTGCGCGAGGTCGACACCGTCTACGCCGGCAACGAGCCACCGCCGGTCCCCGCCCAGTACGCCGACTACGCGGTGTGGGCCACCGCCGGGGAGCCGCCCGGGGGCGACTACTGGCGGCGCCGCTTCGCCGAGCCGCCGGCGCCCCTGCGGCTGCCCACCGACGCGGCGCGGCTGACCGGCCGCCCGGCGACGGCGCGGGCCGGCACGGTCGAGTTCGACGTCGGGGCAGAGCGGACCGCAGCGCTGCGGGCGCTGGCCCGGCGCGAGGGCGTGACCCTGTTCCAGGTGCTGCTCGCCTGCTACGCGACCTTCCTCGCCGCGGCGACCGGCGGGACCGACGTCACGGTGGGCACCCCGGTGGCCGGCCGCGGCGCGCCGGGCCTGGACGCGACCATGGGGATGCTGGTCAACACGGTCTGCCTGCGGCACCGGGTGCGGCCGGAGGCCACCTTCCGGGAGTTGCTGACCGAGGTGGCGCACGACGTGGTCGACGCGTTCGCGCACCAGGACTACCCGTTCGACACGCTGGTCGCCGAGGTGCTGCCGGTCCGCGACCAGGACCGGCATCCGCTCTTCGACACCCTGTTCGCGATGCAGCACGCCGAGGTGGCCGCCGCCGACTTCCTGGGGCGGCGGGTCGAGTTGGCCGTCGCGCCCACCGGTCAGGCCATGTTCGACCTGGACATGCAGGTCTACGAGCGCGCGGACTCGCTGCGCGTGCACTGGGCGTACGACGCCGGGCTGTTCCTGCCCGGGACCGTGCGGGCCTTCGCCGACCTCTGGCTGGAGATCGCCGACACCGTCCTGGCCGACCCCGGGGTGCCGGTCGGCGAGCTGACCGGGGCCCGCCGGGTCGCCGCCGGGGCACCCTCCACCATCGACATCGAGTTGTGAGCCGGAGAGATCATGCAGTCGCTGATGACGCGGGGCCAGCTCAAGATCGCCGCGGCGCGCCGCCCGGAGCACGCCCGCCACTGGCGTGCCGTGCTCGGCTCCGGCGCCGACCCGGTCGGCTTCCCCGCCGACCGCACCCCGGCGCCCGGCGCCCCGCCCGAGCCGGCGGCCGTCACCGTGCCGCTCGACGAGGCGGTGGTCGAGCGGCTCGCCCGGGCCGGCCGGGGCGGCGAGGACGCCCGCCAGGTCCTGGTGACGGCCGCGGTGGCCGCCCTGCTGCGCCGCTACACCGGCGCCGACGACATGCTCGTCGGCCGTCCGGGCGCGCCGGGGCAGCTGGCCGGGATGCTGCCGTTGCGGGTGCGCTGCGCGGCGGAGAGCAGCTACCGCGACCTGGTCGGGCAGTTGCGCACGGCGGTGCCCGAGGCGGCGCGCCACGCCGACTACCCGGTCGAGCTGCTGGCCGAGGAACTGGCGGCGGACGCCGGTCCCGGCCCGCACCCGCTCGTCGACGTGGCCGTGGGGGGCGGCGCCCCGGACGGCGCCGGGGTCGGGGTGTTCTTCGCCCTCGGCGCCGCCGAGGTGACGGTCCACCACGACGCCCGCCGCTACGACGGCGCCACGGCCGAGCGGATCGGCGCCCACCTGGCGCTGTTGCTGGGTCGGGCGCTGGCGGAGCCGGACGCGCCGGTGGCGGACCTGAGCCTGCTGACCGACGGCGACCGGGACGTGCTGCGGGAGGTCAACGACACCGGCGTCGGCCAGGACCCGGCCGGCCGGCCGGACGAGTGGGTCGCCCGGTGGGCCGCCGCCCGCCCGGACGCCGTCGCCGTGCGCACCGCGGCCGGCAGTTGGACGTACGCGGAACTGGAGGCCCGGGTGGCCGCGTACGCCGCGCGGCTGCGCGGCGCCGGGGTGGGCGCGGAGTCGATCGTCGGCGTGCTCGCCGAGCGCTCCCGCGAGCAGTTGGTGGCGATCCTGGCCACCCTGCGGGCCGGCGGCGCCTACCTGCCGGTCGACCCCGGTTACCCGGCGGCGCGCGTCGCCTACCTGCTCGACGACAGCGGGGCCGCCGTGGTGCTCGCCGCCGACCCGGCGCGGGTCCCGGACGGCGTGCCGGTGCTCCCGCTGCCGACCGCCGGCCCGGTGCCCGCCGCCGTCGGGTCGCCCGGCCCCGACGCGCCGTGCCACGGGGAGGACCTCGCGTACGTCATCTACACCTCCGGCTCGACCGGCGCCCCGAAGGGCGCGATGATCGAGCACCGCTCGCTGGCCAACCGGCTGGCCTGGATGCAGCGGCTGTACCCGATCGGCCCCGCCGACGTGATCCTGCACAAGACCCCCACCACCTTCGACGTGTCGGTGTGGGAGCTGTTCTGGTGGGCCCGCGAGGGCGCCTCCGTCTGCCTGCTTCCCGCCGGCGCGGAGCGCGACCCGGAGGCGATCATCGGGGCGGTCGAGGCGCACGGCGTCACCACCGTGCACTTCGTGCCGTCGATGCTGGGCGCGTTCCTCGACTACCTCGGCACCGCCGACACCGACCGGCTGGCGAGCCTGCGGCAGGTCTTCGCCAGTGGCGAGGCCCTCGGTCCCCGGCAGGTGGACCGGCTCGCGGAGCTGCTGCCCGGCGCGACGCTGGTCAACCTGTACGGGCCCACCGAGGCCACCGTCGACGTCACCCACCACCGCTGCCGGCCCGGCCGGGAGCGGGTGCCGATCGGCCGGCCGGTGGACAACACCCGCCTGTACGTGCTCGACGAGCGGCTGCGCCCCCAGCCGGTGGGGGTGCCGGGCGAGCTGTGCGTCGCCGGGGTGCAGCTCGCCCGGGGCTACCTGAACCGCCCGGAGCTGACCCGGGACCGCTTCGTCGCCGCGCCGGAGGTGGGCGAGGAGCGGGTGTACCGCACGGGCGACCTGGCCCGGCTGCTGCCCGACGGCACGCTCGACTACCTCGGCCGCCTCGACCACCAGGTGAAGGTGCGCGGCTACCGCGTGGAGCTGGGCGAGGTGGAGGAGGCGCTGCGTGGGCACCCGGCCGTCAAGGACGCGGTGGTGGTGGCCCGCGACGGCAACCTGATCGGCTACGTTGTCGCCGACGAGCCGGTGGGCGAGGCGACGCTCACCGCCCACCTGGGCACCCTGCTGCCGGGCTACCTGGTCCCCGCCCGGGTGGTCGAGCTGGCCGAGTTCCCGCTGTCGGGCAGCGGCAAGCTGGACCGGCGGGCGCTGCCCGAGCCGGCCGCGCCCGAGCGGCCGTACGTGGCGCCGCGCACCGGGCCCGAGCGGATCCTCGCCGACATCTGGGCCGAGGTGCTGGGTCTCGACCGGGTCGGCGTGGAGGACAACTTCTTCGCCATCGGCGGCAACTCGATCCACTTCGTCACCGTGCTGGCCCGGGCGCACGCCGCCGGCGTGGACCTCACGTTCCAGCAGCTGTTCCGCCACCCGACGATCGCGGCGCTGCTGGCGGCCGGCCCGCCGGGCGCGGAACGGGCGGTGACGCACCCGCCGTTCGCCCTGCTCGACGAGGCGGACCGGGCCCTGCTGCCGGACGGGGTGGTCGACGCGTACCCGCTCGGGCAGCTCCAGGCGGGGCTGATCTACGAGAACGAGCTGTCCCGGGGCGCCGCCCAGTACCACGACATCATCAGCTTCCTGATCAACGCGCCGTTCGACGAGGCGACGTTCACCGAGGCGGTGCGGATCCTCGTCGCGCGGCACCCGATCTTCCGGACCAGCTACCACCTGACCGGCTTCGGCGAGTACCTGCAACTCGTGCACGCCGACGCGCCGAGCCCGCTGTGGGTGGTGGACCTGCGCGACCGCGACCCGGCCGAGCAGGAGCGCTGGCACGCCGACTGGCACGCGCGCGAGCAGTCGTACCGGTTCCGCTGGCAGGAACCGGGCCTGGTCCGCATCCACGTGCACGTCCTCGGCGACGAGCTGTACCGCTACAGCGTCAGCCAGCACAACTCGGCGTTGGACGGCTGGAGCATCACGCTGCTGCACACCCAGCTCTTCGACACCTACTACCGGCTGCTGGCCGGGGACCGGCCGGACGAGGGGCCGGCGGAGAACCACTTCCGCGACTACATCGGGCTGGAACGCCGGGCGCTGGAGTCGGCGGCGGACCGCGACTTCTGGCACGGCGTCCTCGCCGCGGGCGGGGTCACCGAGCTGCCCCGGTGGCAGCCGCCGGAGGCGCCGGCCGAGCGGCCCGTCGTCTTCCACGAGGTGGAGATCGACGACGCGCTCTCCGAGCGGCTGCTGCGCGCGGCCGACCGGTTGGCGGTGCCGCTGAAGACCGTGCTGCTGGCCGCGCACGTCAAGGTGGTCGGCGCGCTCGCCGGGGACACCGAGGTCGTCACCGGGTACGAGCAGAGCGGCCGGCCGGAGGCGGAGGGCGCCACCGGGGCGCTGGGGCTGTTCCTCAACACTGTGCCGATGCGGGTGGACCTCGGCGGCGGCTCCTGGGCCGACCTGGTCCGGGCGGTGTACCGCGCGGAGGCGGACCTGCTGCCCCACCGGCGCTACCCGATGGCGCAGATGAAGGCGGACGCCGGCACCACCGACCTGCTGTTCGAGACCGTCTTCAACTACACCCACTTCTACCTGCTCAAGCAGCTGCGCGAGCTGCCCGGCTTCGACCTGCTCGACGTGCAGGTGAGCACGGAGACGGAGTTCGCGCTGCGCGCCGAGTTCATGCGGGACTTCTTCACCGACCGGGTCCGGCTGAGCCTGCACTACCATTCGGCGGCCTTCACGTCGGAGCAGGCGGCGGGCATCGGCGAGGTGTACCGGCGGGTGCTGGCGGAGCTGGCGACCGACCCGGAGCGCGCCCACGACGGGCTGCGGCCCGGCCTGCCTGAGCCCCGCCGCGCGCCGGCCCGGCGCCGCTTCGACCGGGCCGCCCCGGCGACGCGCCGACCGGCGGCGCCGGCGGGGCGGACCGCGCCGGGCACGCCCGTCGCCCGGCGGATCGCCGAGGCGTGGGCGCGGGCGCTCGACGTGCCGGTGGCCGGGATCGCCGAGGAGGACAACTTCTTCGACCTGGGCGGCAACTCGCTCGCCGCGATGCGGGTGATCGCCGCGCTGCGGCCCCTGGTCACCCTGCGGCAGCTGATGACCACCTCCACGCTCGGCCCGCTGGCCCGGGCCGTCGAGGCGGACGCCGCGCCGGAGGACCGGCTGCTGCAACCGCTGTCCCCGCCGGACGCCGCCCACGACCGGGTCCTGGTCTGCTTCCCGTACGCGGCGGGCAGCCCGCTCGCCTTCCGGCCGCTGGCCGAGGCGCTGGCCCCGCACCGGATCGCGGTGCACGCCGTGGCGCTGCCGGGGCACGACGTCAGCCGGCCCGAGCTGCTGCTGGACCTGCCGGAGCTGACCCGCCGGGTGGCCGCCGAGATCGGGGAGCTGGGCGGCCGGCCGGTGCTCATCTGGGGGCACTGCGTCGGCGCGGCGGCGGCGATCGAGGTCACCCGGCTGCTCGCCGCCGCCGGCCGGCCACCCGAGCGGCTGTTCCTCGGCGGCAAGCTGCTGCGCGGGCCGGAGGAGATCGACGCCAGCATCGCGGAGGTCACCGGCATGGCGTCGGCGGACGTGGTGGGCTGGCTGGTGGACCAGACCGGCTTCACCGAGCTGGACGGCCTGGACGCGGGGCACGTCGACGCGCTGGTCGCCGCCTTCCGGCACGACGCCGTCGGCTCGCACCGCTACCTGCGGGACCGGGTGGGGGAGCCGCTGCCGGTGCCGGTGACCGTGGTCGTGGCCGCCGACGACCCGTTGACGGCCGGGCCGGGCGCGGCGCACGAGGCGTGGCGGCGGGTCGCCGCCGACGTGGAGCTGAGGGAGATCGACGGGGGCGGGCACTACTTCTGCCGCACCCGCGCGGCCGACGTGGCCGCTATCGTCGGCGCGACGGGTCCGGGCGCGCCGCCGGCGGCAGCCGCCGTACCGTCCGCCCGCCGTCCTGGGGAGAACCATGTCTGACCGTACGCCGACCGCGCGGGACGAGTTCGTCGCCGGCGCCCGCTCGATGGTGCCGTTCCTGCTCTCCGCCTTTCCGCTGGGCGTGATCGGCGGCACCCTCGGCCTGGCCGCCGGCCTTTCCTACCTGGAGACGTTCGGCCTGGCCATGGTGGTCAACTCCGGGACCGCCCAGTTCATCGGCTTCAAGCTGATCTCGGAGGGGGCGGCCTGGCCGGTCATCGTCCTGACGACGCTGATCCTCAGCCTGCGGATGCTGATCTACTCCACGCTGCTCGCGCCGCACGTGCGCGAGCTGCCGCAGCGCTGGCGGCTGCTGCTGGGCTTCGGCCTGATCGACGCGGTGTTCTTCGTGGCCTTCGACCGGATCAAGGGCGACGAGCCGGCCCGGCGCAAGAGCATGTTCTACTTCGGCGCCTCGGCGGTCATGTACGTCAACTGGGCGGTCGCCACGGTGGTCGGCATGATCGCGGGGCACCTGCTGCCGGAGCGGCTGCGCTCCGGCCTGGACTTCCCGATGACCGCGGTCTTCCTGGTCGTGCTCGCCTCGGCGCTGGTCGGCTGGAAGGTCTGGACGACGGCGGTCTCCGCCGGGGCGTTGGCCCTGCTCCTGCTCGGGCTGCCCTACAACCTCGGCCTGATCGTGGCGGCGTTCGGCGGCGCGTTCGTCGGCATGGCCTGCGAGCTGGTGGAACGGCGGTGGTTCCCGCCGAAGCCGGCGGAGCCGGGCGAGCCGGGAGAGTCGGGCGGGCCGGGGGAGACGCCGGCGGAGTCGGGCGGGCCGGAGCCGGAGCCGCGAACGCCGCAACCGCGGACCGCCGGGGCGGCGGCCGGGGAACGCCGGGCCGCCGAGACGGCCCGTGACACGGACGGAAGGTGACCGGAATGTCCATGCTGCTGCTCATCCTCGGGATGGGGCTCGCCACCTTCGCACCCCGGTACCTGCCGCTGCTGGTCTTCCGCGACCGGGTGCTCCCCGACGACGTCAAGGTCTTCCTCGGTTACCTCCCGCCAGCGCTGCTGGCGGCCATCGCCGTCCCGTCGGTGATCGCCCCGGTGGACAACCGGATCGAGATCACCGTCGTCACCGTCCCGTACCTGGTGGCGGGCCTGGTCACGCTGGTGACCGGCCTCTTCGTCGAGCGTTTCATGATTGTCTGGACGGTGGGCCTGGTGGTCTTCTTCGGCCTGCGCTGGTGGCTGGGGGCCGCGTGACGGCCGCCCACCTCGCCGGCCGCGCCCCGCTGCGGGTCGCGGCCGCCCAGGTCACCGCCGTCCCCGGCGACCTGGCCGGCAACGCGCGGACCGCGGTGCGGAGCATCGCCGAGGCGGCGGCCCGTGGCGTCCACCTCGTCGTCTTCCCCGAGCTGTCGCTCTGCGGCTACGACGTCGGCCTGCTGCGCGACGACATCGCGCGGTGCGCCGTCGAGGCGGGCGGTGACCCGCTCGACGTCGTCGCCGAGGCCTGCCGCACCCACCGGGTGGTGGCGGTGGTCGGCGGCTGCCGGCGACGCGCCGACGGCTGGGCGATCGGCGCCCTGGTGGTCGGCGCGGACGGCCGGCCCGCCGCCGCGTACGACAAGCGCCACCTGGACCGCGACGAGCGCGAGCTGTTCGTGCCCGGCCGGGCCGACTGCCTGGTCGAGGTGCGCGGCTGGCGGCTCGGCCTGGGGGTCTGCTACGACGCGAGCTTCCCCGAACACGCTCGCGCGCTGGCCGTCGCCGGCGCCGACGCCTACCTGTGTCCGAGCGCGTTCACGACGGGCGACTCCGACCACCGGCGCGGCGTGTACTTCCCGGCCCGCGCCCTGGAGAACAACTGCTACGTGCTGTTCGCCAACTTCGCGGGAGCGCACGGCGGCTGGCAGTTCGCCGGTCGCAGCGCCGTGTACGCTCCCGACGGTCGGGTCCTCGCCGACGCCGGCACGGGCCCCGGGCTCGCCGTCGCCGACCTGGACGACGCCGTGCTGCGCCGGCACCGCGACGCGCTGCGGATGCTCACCGACCGGGCCGCGCCCGCGCCGCCCCCGGCGGCCGTGCCCGTCCCGGCCGGGTGACCGCCCGTCCGTCGGGAGCGTCCACGCGGACGAGCCGTCGTCGGGCGCCCGCCGCCCGGATGACGCCCGCACCTGTCCGACCCGCCGTCCCGGCGGGCAGCCCACCACGTGAGGAGAACCTGTGACCGGCACCGGCACGATCGCTGTCCACGGCGACGACGGGTTGAGCCCGGGCGGGGCGGTGTCGCCGCCGATCGTGCAGAGCGCCACCTTCAGCGCCGAGTCCGACGAGCAGTTCGCCGCCGTCGCCACCGAGACCCGGGGCAACGCCTTCTACACGCGCTACGGCAACCCGAACCACGCGCAGGTCGCCGCCGTGGTCGCCCAGCTGGAGGGCGCCGAGGCGGGCCTGGTCACCGCCTCCGGGATGGGCGCGATCAGCACGATCGCCCTGGCCCTGCTCTCCGCCGGGGACCACGTCATCGTGCAGCGCAGCACGTACGGCGGCACGACGTCCCTGGTCACCGGCCTGCTGGCCCGCTTCGGGGTGGCCTTCACCCAGGTGGACCAGACCGACACCGAGGCCTTCGTCCGGGCGCTGCGCCCGCAGACCCGGCTGGTCCTGGTGGAGACCCCGAGCAACCCCCTGCTCGAACTGACCGACCTGGCCGCCGTCGTCGAGCTGGCGCACGCCAACGACGCGCTGGTAGCGGTCGACAACACCTTCGCCACCCCGGTCAACCAGCGGCCGACAGAGTTCGGCGCCGACCTGGTGTGGCACAGCGGGACGAAGTACCTCGGCGGGCACTCCGACGTCTCGGCCGGGGTGGTCGTCGGCTCCGCCGACCTCGTCGACCGGGTCTGGCAGACTGCCATCGTCACCGGCAGCACCCTCGGCCCCATCGACGCCTGGCTGCTGCTGCGGGGCATCCGCACCCTGTCGCTGCGGGTGGACCGGCACAACGCCAACGCGCTGGCCCTGGCCCGGGCGGTCGAGGGCCACCCGGCGGTGCGGCGGGTCCGCTACCCGGGGCTGCCGACGCATCCCCAGCACGAGCTGGCCGGCCGGCAGATGACCGGCTTCGGCGGGGTGCTCAGCGTCGAGCTGCGCGACGGGCGGACGGCGGGCGGGCTGCTCGACGGCCTCCGCCTGGCCAAGCGGGCGGCCAGCCTGGGCAGCGTCAGCACCCTCGTGGTGCACCCGCGCTCGATGTGGGCCGGGATCGTCGACGCCGAGCAGTTGGCCGCCACCGGCATCGGCGAGGGCCTCGTCCGGGTCTCCACCGGCATCGAGGACACCGAGGACCTCGTCGCCGACTTCCTGGCGGCCCTCGACGCGGCGGACCGGGCACAGTAGCGCCCCGGCCGGCCGCGCGGGTCAGCGGTCCGGGCTCCCGGCCGGCGCCATCACGCGCAGCGCGTTGGCGTCCAGGCCGATCCGGATCGGCGTACGGCCGCACAGCTCGCCGTCGACCTCGACGCGCGCCGGCCGGTCGGTCTCCAGCCACAGCTCCCCGACGGCGAGGAACGGCTCGTCGCCGACGGAGCGCCGGTGCCCGGTCACCGCGTTGCGGGCCGTGTCGCGCAGCAGTCCACGGCGGTTCGCGCCGCCGACCGGGTACGCGACCAGCAGCCGGTCGTCGGCGTCGGCGTCGGCGGCGATCGGGCGCCCGGCGTGGAAGCCGCCGTTGGCCACGTACACCTGGTGGGTGCGGAACTCGTGCCGCGCGTCCCCGGCCCGGACGGTGACGCGCAGCGGGCGGTGCCGGGCCAGCAGGGCCAGGGCGGTGAGCGGGTACGCCAGCCGCCCGGTGACCCGCTTCAGGCGCGGCGGCGTGCGCAGCATGATGTCGGCGGAGAGGCCGACGCCGACGTGGTTGGTGAACCGCATGTCGCCGGCGAGGCCGAGGTCGACGTCGATCACCGTGCCGCCCGTCAGCACGTCGACGGCCCGGTCGAGGTCGAGCGGGACGCCGACGGTGCGGGCGAAGTTGTTGGTGGTGCCCAGCGGCAGCAGGCCGAGCGCCATGTCGCGGTGGGCGAGCAGCCGCGCGGCGGTGCTGAGGGTGCCGTCCCCGCCGCCGGCCACCAGCAGGTCCGGCCCGAGGTCGACGGCCGCGGCGAGGACGCGTTCGAGCTGGCCGGGCTGCTCGACGGGGTGGTCGCCCAGCAGGCGGAAGCCGGCCGCCGTCAGCCGGGCCCGGGCCCGCTCGTGCAGTTGGCGGCCCCGGCGGGAGTGGGCGTTGACGACGAGGACGGCCCGCCGGTCCCGCCGGATGACCGCGCCCAGTTCCTGCTTCGTCCGCATGGGCCCCGACCCTATCGGCATCCCGGACGCCGGCACGAGGACGCGGGGGATCGCAGGCATAGAAGGTTTTCGACGTATTCGTTAGGGTGGCGGGAAGGAAGGTTTCCACCCCGGAGGTGTCGATGCGAACACAGGTGATCCGCGCGGTCGGCGTCCTGGCGGCGGGCGGGGTCCTGGCGACGCTGGGCGCCACCGGCGCGCAGGCCGACCCGGTCGTGCCGCGGCACGCCGTGATCGTCTGCCAGAGCGCCAGCTTCTACGCCAACTACGACTCGGCGAGCGGCCCGCACGGGTTCAAGCGCACGCTGGCGTACGGCAACAAGATCGGCCACACGCCCGGCGCGCACCCCGTCTACAACGGCTGGGCCGCCACCTTCGACTTCGGGCCCAACGACTGGGGCTACGTGCGCAGCGAGTGCATCGGAGGCTACGACTCATGGTGAGCGGAGGAGTGCCGCGCCGGCTCGGCGCGTTGCTGGCGACCGTCTGCGCCGTACTGGCGCTCACGCCGTCGGCCGGGCACGCCGCGAACGGGACGATCGGGCAACGGGAGACGGTGTGCGCCGAGGACCTCTTCGTCCGCACCGCCCCGGTCGGGGCGTGGATGGGCACCCTCTACCGCGGCCAGACGTTCCTCGTCGAGGGGCCGCGCAGCGGCGGCTACGTCTACGGCTTCGCCTACGGGCACGTCAACCGGCGCGGCTGGGTGCAGGACGGCTGGTTCTGCTGACCCCGCCGGGCGGGTGACGCACGGAGCCCCGGGTGGCGCCCGGGACCCCGTGCGGCCGGGCGGATCGTCCCCGGCTCACCGGGAGGGCGTCAGCCGCCCGGTCCGCCGCCGGTGGGCGCGGATCAGGTCGGCGTAGCGCAGGCCGCTCGCCTTGACCGTCCGGCGCTGGGTGGGGTAGTCCACGTGCACCAGCCCGAAGCGCTTGTCGTACCCGTACGACCACTCGAAGTTGTCGAGCAGCGACCAGACGAAGTAGCCGGCCAGCGGCACGCCCCGGTCGACCGCCGCCGCGCACGCCGCGAGGTGCCGCTCCAGGTGGTCGGTGCGCTCCCGGTCCTCGACGGTGCCGTCGGCGGTGACCTCGTCCCGCCACGCCGACCCGCTCTCGGTGACGACGACCCGCGCCGGGGCGTACTCCTCGGTCACCGCGACCAGCAGTTGCTCCAGCCCGGCCGGGTACGCCTCCCAGCCCATCGCGGTGTGCACCGCGCCCGGTACCGGCACCTGCCGGGCGTACGGCGGCGGCCCCGTCGGGTCGTCGGCCACCACCTGACGGAAGTAGTAGTTCAGGCCGAGGTAGTCGGTGGGGGTGGCGATCACCGTCAGGTCGTCGCCCCGCACCGGCGGCTCGACGCCGTACGCGGCGACCATGTCGGCCGGGTAGCCGCGTCCGTGCAGCGGGTCGAGCCACCACCGGTTGACGTGGCCGTCCATCCGCCGGGCGGCGGCCACGTCCTCGGGCCGGTCGCTCGCCGGCTCGCAGGGGCTGGGATTGAGCACGATCCCGACGGAGGCGGGCCGGGCGGCGGCGGCCCGGATCGCCCGGGTGGCCAGCCCGTGCCCGAGCAGGACGTGGTGCGAGGCGCGCACCGCCCTGGCCAGGTCCCGCTCGCCGGGCGCCATCCGGCCCTCCAGGTGCCCGATCCAGGACACGCAGAGCGGCTCGTTGACGGTGGTCCAGTCGGCGACCCGGTCGCCGAGGCGGGCGGCCACGACGGCGGCGTAGTCGGCGAACGCCTCGGCGGTGTCCCGCTCCGGCCAGCCGCCCCGGTCCTGCAACGCCTGCGGCAGGTCCCAGTGGTAGAGCGTCACGAACGGGCGGATCCCCGCCGCCAGCAGGGCGTCGACCAGCCGGTCGTAGAAGTCCAGGCCCTTCGGGTTGACCCGGCCGACGCCGTCGGGCCGCACCCGGGGCCAGGCCACCGAGAACCGGTACGCGTCCACCCCGAGCCGCCGCATCAGCGCCACGTCCTGCGGCCACCGGTGGTAGTGGTCGCAGGCCACCGCGCCGGTGTCGCCGTTGTCGACGGCGCCCGGCACGTCGCAGAAGGTGTCCCAGATGGACGGCGCGCGGCCGTCGGCGCGGACGGCCCCCTCGATCTGGTACGCGGCGGTGGCGACCCCCCAGAGGAAGTCGGGCGGCAGCGTGGACAGGTCCGGCACGGGTGGGCTCTCCTTCGGATGTGCGGCCGACATGGCCTCGTGTGCGGCCGTCACGGCCTCACCTGACCGCGCCGGCGGTGAGGCCGGCGACGAAGTAGCGCTGCAACGCCAGGAAGCCGGCCACCACCGGGACGCTGACCACCAGCGACGCGGCCATCACCTGGTTCCAGTAGACGTTGAACTGGGTGGAGTAGCCCTGGAGGCCGACGGCGAGGGTGCGGCTGCCCTCGTCGGTCATCACCGAGGCGAAGAGCACCTCGCCCCAGGCGGTCATGAAGGCGTAGACGGCGACGGCGACGACGCCCGGCACCGCCGTCGGCAGGATGACCCGGAACAGCGTGCGGAGCGGGCCGGCGCCGTCGACCTGCGCCGCCTCGTCGAGGCCGCGGGGGATCGAGTCGAAGTAGCCGACCAGCATCCAGATCGAGAACGGCAGGGAGAACGTCAGGTAGGTGATGATCAGGCCGGTGCGGCTGGCGTACAGCTGGATGCCGGTGGCGGTGCCGAGGTTGACGTAGATCAGGAACAGCGGCAGCAGGAAGAGGATGCCGGGGAACATCTGGGTGGACAGGACGGTCACCGAGAACAGGCCCCGGCCGCGGAAGCGGTACCGGCTGACGGCGTACGCCGCGAAGATCGCCACGGTGACCGAGAAGACCGCCGCCACGGTCGAGACGACCAGGCTGTTGACCAGGTAGCGGCCCAGCGGCACGGTCGACCACATGTCGACGAAGGCCTGCGCGGTCGGGCGCCGGGGCCACCAGGTGAAGGCGCCCTGCACGTCCTGCAACGGCTTGAGCGCCGAGCTGAGCATGACGTAGAGCGGGACGAGCACGAAGAGCGCGAGCAGGGTCAGCACGATCCGGCGGGCCCAGCGCTCGGCGGCGGTCTCACGCATCGTTCCTCCGGCGGTTGGTCAGCAGCAGGTACCCGGCGGTGACCAGCAGCAGGAACAGCAGCAGCGCCACCGACATCGCCGATCCGGCCCCGAAGTCCCAGGTCTTGAAGGAGCTGCGGTAGATGTGCAGGGAGAGCAGGTTCGCCTGCTCCGGCGCGGAGCCGCCGAAGAGCACGTACGGGGTGTTGAAGTCGTTGAAGGTCCAGAGGAACAGCACCAGCACCAGCACCAGGTTGACCGGGCGCAGCATGGGCAGCGTCACCGAGCGCAGCCGCCGCCAGAATCCGGCCCCGTCCATGGCGGCGGCCTCGTACAGCTCGCCGGGGATGTTCTGGAGGCCTGCCATGACGCAGAGGAAGGCGAACGGCCAGGACCGCCAGACCGAGACGGTCAGCAGCGCGACGAAGCTGTTCTCCCCGATCAGCCAGAACGGCCGGTCGTCGAGGAGGTGGAGCTGGTCGACCAGCACGTGGTTGACCAGGCCGGTGTCCCGCTGGAACAGGAAGCTCCAGGTGATCACGGCCGTGTAGACGGGCAGCGCGTACGGGGTGAGGAAGAGCGCGCGCAGCACGGCCCGGCCGCGGAAGGGTCGTTGCAGCAGTACGGCGGCGGTGGTGCCGAGCACCCAGGAGAGCCCGACCGAGGCCACCGTGTAGCCGACGGTCACCCCGAACGAGTGCAGCAGCTGCGCCCCGACCGCCGAGTCGACGTCGAGCACCACGCGGTAGTTCTCCCAGCCCACGAAGGGCGCGGTGGACCAGTCGCGGATGTGGAACTGGGTCAGCTCGCGCAGGCTCATCCACGCCCCGACGAGCATCGGCACGACGTGGACCGCCAGCTCCAGCACGACGGCCGGGGCGAGCAGCAGGTACGGCAGCAGCGACCGGCGGCGGCCGGGTGACCGGCGCCGCGCCGGGGCCGCGCGGCGGGCGGGCCGCTCCGGTGCGGCGACGTCCCGGGCGGGCGTGGTGGTGGCCATCGGGGTCAGGTCCTTCCGCTGGGTGGCCGTGGGAGGGTCGGCGTCCCTCCCACGGCCACCGGTCCGGCGGGTCAGCGCATCTGCTGCTGGGCCCGGGTCAGCTTCTGCCGGACGCTCCCCTCGGTGACCGGTCTGCCGCTGGCGGCGTCGGCGAAGAGTTCCTTGATGGCGGTGCCGACGAGGGTCTCGAAGGTGCTCTCGTCGGGCACCTGCGGCAGCGGCGCCGCCGTGGTGGCGAGGGTCTGCTGGAGCACCTTCTGCTCCGGGGCGGCGAACGCCGGGTCGTCCGCCACGGTGGCGACGGCGGGCAGCGAGCCGTACGTCCTGTTCAGCGCCACCTGCTCCGCGTCGCTGGTCATGAACTTGACGAACTCCAGCGCGGCGTCGCGGTTCTTCGTGTGCTTGAACACCGCCATGTTGATCCCCGCGACCATGCTGTTGACCTTCTTGCCGCCCGGCGGCGGGGCGGCCGGGAACGGCACCGGGGCGATCCCGTACGCGTCGGGGGCCATGTTCTGCGACTTCAGGTTGGACCCGGCGGCCTGCCAGAGCAGCATGGCCGCCTTGCCGTTGGCGAAGTCGGAGACCGACTGGTTCTGCGCGTACTCGGCGTTGCTCGGGTTGACGATCCGGTCGGCGGCCATCAGGTCGACGTACCGCTTGACGGCGGTGACGTTCTGCGGCGTGTCGAAGGTGGGCTTGCCGGCGGAGTCGAACCACTCGCCGCCGTACTGCTGGCTGAAGGTGAAGGCGTGGTGGGCGTTCTCCGACGGGTTGGCCCCCTCGACCGCGAGGCCCCAGCGGTCACCGCCGGTCAGCTTGCGGCCGACCTCGGCCACCTGCTCCCAGGTGGTGGGTGGGCTGGTGACGCCGGCGTCGGCGAACGCCTTCTTGTTGTAGTAGAGGGCGTAGGCGAGGCTGTAGAGCGGCACCGCGGCCGGCGGCTTGCCGGGCGCGCCCGCGGCGGCCAGCGCGGCGGGCACGAACCGGTCCTTCCCGCCGACCTTGGCGAGGGTGGCGTCGTCGAACTCGACAAGCGCACCGGTGGCCTGCAACGACGCCGACCAGGTGTTGCCGATGTTGACCACGTCCGGGCCCTGGCCCGAGGTGGCGGCGGTGAGCAGCCGGTTGAGCAGGTCCGACCAGGGCACCACCTCGACGTTGACCTTGATGCCGGTCTGCTGCTCGAACTTGTCCAGTTCGGGCTGGAGGGTCTGCTTGTCGGCCTCCAGGCTGGCGCCCTGGTTGCTGGCCCAGTAGGTGAGGGTCTTCCCGGCCGCGCCGGAGGAGTCCCCGGAGTCGCCGCAGGCGGTGAGTGTGGTGGCGGCCAGCACGGCCGCCGTGAGTATCGCGAGGTGTCGTCTCGACACGTTCGGCCCTTCCGTTGCGCGGGGTGGGGGTCGCCGGCGTCGCGTCGGGGCACGGGGGTGAGGGCGCCGGCGGGCGGTGGGCGGGGCGCGCCGGCGGGGCCGACGGCTCGAAGTTCCATCACGACTTAATGAATGTGGTCATTAAAGTGGTTGGCCGAGGGGCCGTCAAGCACGGGGTCGTACAGTCGCTCCCGAGGGCCGAGGGGATCGAGGTGGCAGGTGGAGTTGGCGCGCGCGACCAACCGGGGCGTCCGGCTGCGGAACCGGTCCGCCCTGCTGTCGAAGGTCTTCCTGGACGGCCCGCTCACCCGGCAGGCTCTGGTCCGCAGCACGGGGTTGAGCCAGCCGGCGGTCAGCAACGTGGTCGCCGACCTGATCGACGAAGGGCTGATCGCCGAGGCGGGCGCCGCCGAGTCCGACGGCGGCCGGCCCAGCATGATGCTGCGGGTCGCGCCGCGCTTCGCGTTCGTCATCGGGGTGGACGTCGGGGAGACCCGGGTCCGGGTGGAGCTGTTCGACTTCGCGATGGCCCAGCTGGCCAGCGTCGCGTACCCGCTCGATCCCCGGCGGACGGAGCCGGCGGAGGTGGCCGGGCACGTGCTGGCCGGCATCGACGCGGTCACGGCCCGGGCCGGGGTGGCCGTCGACGAGGTGCTCGGCGTCGGCATCGGCGTCTCCGGGGTGGTCGAGCAGGGCCGGGAGGCCGTGGTGCACGCCCAGTCGCTCGGCTGGGACCGGGTGCCGTTGGAGCGGCTGATCGCGGCGGGCACCGACCTGCCGCTGCACGTCGACAACGGGGCGAAGACGCTCGGCCAGGCGGAGATGTGGTTCGGCGCGGGCCGGGGGGCCCGGCACGCCGTCTTCGCGCTTGTCGGCTCGGGGGTCGGCACCGCGGTGGTGACCAACGGGGTGACCTACCGGGGCGCCTCCAGCAGCGCGGGGGAGTGGGGGCACACCACCCTGGTCTACGGCGGGCGGCCCTGCCGCTGCGGGGCCCGTGGCTGCCTGGAGGCGTACGTCGGCGCGGAGGCCGTCATCGACCGTTACCGCGAGGCCCGGGGCGGCCACCCGGTCCCGGGCGACGACGAGGAGTCCCAGCTGGCGGCCCTGATCGACGCGGCCGGCACCTCGGCCGCCGCCCGGCGGGTGCTGGACGAGACGGCCGAGTACCTGGGCGCCGGGGTGGCCAACCTGATCAACCTGTTCAACCCGGAGCGGGTCGTGCTCGGGGGCTGGGCCGGCATGGCGCTGGGCGGCCTGCTGCCGGCCGTGCGGGAGGCCGCCGGCCGCCAGGCGTTGCGCCAGCCGTACGAACAGGCCTCGATCGAGCTGGGTCTGCTGGGCGTCGACGCGGTGGCGCTCGGTGCGGCGACGCTCCCGATCGCCCGGCTGCTCACGGCCGGCGGGGTGCGCTCGGCGAATCGGCGGGTTACCGATCAAATCGAACTTCACGGATAAATAACAGCGTTATTTATCGATGCCTTGACGGCTGCGCGACGACGCCGCAACACTCGGACGAGAGCGCTCTCTCCCGTCCCGGCACCGTCCGGCGTCGCCGCCCCGCAGTGCCGTGGCCCCCTTCGTCATCCCGTCACGCCCGAGGTCCCCCACCCTCTATCGACAGGCGAAGTCATGACATCTCGCGCTACATCCGTACGCCCGACGCCGCCGCCAGGGCGACCCGCCCGGCGGTCGCTCATCGGCCTCGCGCTGCTCCTCGTCGCGGCGCTCACCCCCGCCGCGACGCCCCCGGCGCAGGCCGCCCCGAGCCTGCTGTCCCAGGGGCGGCCCGCGACCGCCTCGTCGACGGAGAACGCCGGCACCCCGGCGTCCGCCGCGGTCGACGGCGACGCCGGCACCCGCTGGGCCAGCGCCTCCAGCGACCCCCAGTGGATCCAGGTCGACCTCGGCACCCGGGCCACCCTCAGCCAGGTGGTCCTGTCCTGGGAGGGCGCCTACGGCCGGGCCTTCACGATCCAGACCTCCGACGACGGCGCGGCCTGGACCACCGTGCACAGCACCACCGCCGGCACCGGCGGCACCCAGACGGTGAACGTGACGGGCGCCGGCCGGTACGTCCGGATGCACGGCACCGCGCGCGGCACCGGCTACGGCTACTCCCTCTGGGAATTCCAGGTCTACGGGGAGGCCGGCGGCACCGCGCCCACCTGCGGCAGCGCCAACGTCGCCCAGGGCCGGCCGGCCACCGCGTCGTCGGTGGAGAACGCCGGGCTCCCGGCCTCGGCGGCGGTCGACGGCAACCCCGGCACCCGCTGGGCCAGCGCCGCCGCCGACCCCCAGTGGCTGCGGGTGGACCTCGGCACCGTCCGGTCGATCTGCCGCGTGGTGCTGACCTGGGAGGCCGCGTACGCGCGGGCGTTCCAGCTCCAGACCTCGGCCGACGGCAACGCCTGGACCACCGTGTACGGCACCACCACCGGCACCGGCGGCAGCCAGTCGCTCGCCGTCGCCGGCAGCGGTCGCTACCTGCGGGTGTACGGCACGGCGCGGGCCACCGCCTACGGCTACTCGCTCTGGGAACTGGCGGTGAACGTGGCGGGCGGCGACGCCCCGCCGGTGGAGCCCACCGACCCCCGCAACCCGGACCTCGGGCCGAACACCTTCGTCTTCGACCCGTCCACCCCGACCGCCACCATCCAGAACCGGCTGAACACGCTCTTCGCCCAGCAGGAGCGCAACCAGTTCGGCCCCGAGCGCTACGCGGTGCTGTTCAAGCCCGGCAGCTACACCGCCGACGTCAACCTCGGCTTCTTCACCCAGGTCGCCGGCCTCGGCATGAGCCCCGACGACGTGAACCTCAACGGGCACGTCCGGGTCGAGGCGTTCTGGATGGGCGGCAACGCCACGCAGAACTTCTGGCGGGCCGCCGAGAACCTGTCGGTGACCCTGCCGGCCGGGGTGAGCGTGGAGCGCTGGGCGGTCTCGCAGGCAGCGCCGTACCGGCGGATGCACCTGCGTGGCGCGCAGAGCCAGATCCAGCTCTGGAACGGCGGTGACGGCTGGTCGAGCGGCGGCCTGATGGCCGACACCCGCATCGACGGCCTGGTCGTCTCCGGCTCGCAGCAGCAGTGGTACTCGCGCAACAGCGAGTTCGGCAACGGCTGGACCGGCTCGGTGTGGAACATGGTCTTCCAGGGCGTCACCGGCGCTCCGCCGCCGCACTTCCCGAACCCCTCGCACACCGTCATCCCGCAGACCCCACAGGTACGCGAGAAGCCGTTCCTCTACGTCGACGGCACCGGCGAGTACCGGGTCTTCGTGCCGGCGCTGCGCACCAACTCGTCCGGCACCAGCTGGTACGGCAGGACCCCGGCCGGCTCGTCCATCTCGCTCAGCCAGTTCTACGTCGTGCGGCCGGGCACCGGCGCGGCCACCATCAACGCCGCGCTCGCCCAGGGCCGGCATCTGCTGTTCACCCCCGGCGTGCACCACGTCACCGAGCCGATCCGGGTGGACCGCCCCGACACGGTGGTCCTCGGCCTCGGCCTGGCGACCATCCAGGCCGACAACGGCACCGTCGCGATGCGGGTCGCCGACGTGGACGGCGTGAAGGTGGCGGGCATCATGTTCGAGGCCGGCCAGGTCAACTCGCCGGTGCTGATGGAGGTCGGGCCGCCCGGCTCGGCGGCCAGCCACGCGGCCAACCCGACCTCGCTGCACGACGTCTTCTTCCGCATCGGCGGGCCGGGCGTCGGCCGGGCGACCCACACGTTGACCGTCAACAGCGACCACGTGATCGGCGACCACATGTGGCTCTGGCGCGCCGACCACGGCGACGGCGTCGGCTGGGCGGTGAACACCGCCGACACCGGCCTGACGGTCAACGGCGACGACGTGACCATGTACGGCCTCTTCGTCGAGCACTACCAGCGGTACCAGACCGTCTGGAACGGCAACGGCGGGCGGACGTACTTCTACCAGAACGAGATGCCGTACGACCCGCCGAACCAGGCCGCCTGGATGAACGGGGCCACCCGGGGCTACGCGGCGTACAAGGTGGCCGACGGGGTGAGCAGCCACCAGGCGTGGGGGATGGGCAGCTACTGCTACTTCAACGTCGACCCCGCGGTCGTCGCCGATCGCGCCATCGAGGCGCCGACCAGCCCGAACGTCCGGTTCACCAACATGGTCACCGTCTCCCTCGGTGGCGTGGGCACGATCAACCGGGTGGTCAACGGCACCGGCGGCACCGCCAACGCGGGCAACCAGGTGGTGTACCTGACGAACTATCCGTGACCCGTACGGCGACGGGCCCGGCCGGAGCGTCCCGGCCGGGCCCGTGGCCGCTTCCGGTGCCGCCCGGCGACCCGGGAGATGGCCGGCGTCACTTCACACAATAAAACATTGCAGTACCTGCAAGATCGCTAGTAGTGTCCGGCGCGTGAATCCCGCCGGCACCGAATCCGCTCCCGGGCGGCGCGACCGCAAGAAGCGCCGGACCCGGGCCGCGCTGACCGAGGCGGCCCTGCGCCTGGTCGCCGAGCGCGGCCTGGCCCAGGTGACGGTGGAGGAGATCAGCGAGGCGGCCGACGTCTCCCCGCGCACCTTCTTCAACTACTTCGCCTGCAAGGACGACGCCCTGGTCGGCGACCAGGCGGGCGACGCGGCGCGCCTGGTGGCCCGGCTGGCCGCCGTGCCGCCCGAGGTGCCGGTGCTGACCGCGCTGCGGACGGCCCTCGACGAGGTGATCGACGAGGTACGCGCCGAGCGCGAGCTGTGGTGCCTGCGGATGGAGGTGGTGACGCGCAACCCCGCGCTGCTGCCCCGCCTGCTGGCCGGCAACGCCGAGACGGAACGCGCCATCGTCGAGGTCGTCGCGGCACGGGTGGGCGTCGAACCCGACCACGGCTACCCGGCGCTGGTCACCGCCGTGACGGGCGCAGCGCTGCGCCACGCCATGACCCGGTGGGCCGCCCACCCCGACCGGCCGGACCTGGCCGACCTCGTCGACGAGGCGTTCGCCGCCCTCGCCGCGGGGCTGCCGCAACCCGACCGGCCCTGACCCGCAAGCCCCTTCCGGGAATGGTGCCCGGGAGGCCGTGAAACTCGTACCCGGTAAGGAAGGTCGATGACCGCCACCGTGCCCGCCGAGACCCTGAAGGTCGGCGCCGGCCGTATGTCCCGCCGCGAGGTGCTCCAGGCACTCTCCGGCCTGATGGTCGGCATGTTCGTGTCGATCCTCGCCTCCACGGTCGTGGCGAACGCGCTGCCGCGCATCATCGCCGACCTGAACGGCACCCAGACCGTCTACACGTGGATCGTCACCACCGAGCTGCTGGCCATGACGGCGACCGTGCCGCTGTGGGGCAAGATGGCCGACCTCTACAACAAGAAGCTGCTGATCCAGCTCTCCCTCGGCCTCTTCGTGGTCGGCTCGCTGATCGCCGGGCTCACCCCGAACGTCGAGGTGCTCCTGGTCAGCCGGGTCGTGCAGGGCATCGGCGCCGGCGGCATGACCGCCCTGGCCACCATCGTGATGGCCGCCATGATCCCGCCCCGCGAACTGGGCCGTTACGCCGGCATCTTCGGCGCGGTGTTCGGCGTCGGCACCATCGCCGGGCCGCTGATCGGCGGCGTGCTGGTGGACACCTCCTGGCTCGGCTGGCGCTGGTGCTTCCTGATCGGCGTCCCGTTCACCCTGCTCTCCATCTTCCTGCTCCAGCGCACCCTGCACCTGCCGGTGACCCGCCGCCGCAAGGTGAAGATCGACTGGCTGGGCGCGCTGCTCATCACCTCCGGGGTCTCCACCGTGCTGGTCTGGTCGTCGCTGGCCGGCAACAAGTTCGCCTGGGCCTCGGGCTGGACGGCGCTGATGGTCGGTGGCGGTCTCGCCCTGCTGGCGCTGGCGGTCTGGGTGGAGTCCCGCGCGGACGAGCCGATCGTGCCGCTGGACATCTTCCGCAACCGGACGGTCTCGCTGACCACCATCGCCAGCATCCTGGTCGGCGTGGCGATGTTCGGCGGCACCGTGTTCCTGTCCCAGTACTTCCAGCTCTCACTCGGCAAGTCGCCGACGGTGGCGGGGCTGATGAGCCTGCCGATGATCCTGGGCCTGCTGGTCTCGTCGACGGTCGCCGGCCAGCTGATCACCAAGTACGGCCGCTGGAAGCGTTACCTGGTGGCCGGCGCCGCCGTGATGGTCGTCGGCATGCTGCTGCTGGCCACCATCGACGCCGAGACCAGCATCCTGCTGCTCAGCGTCTACATGGCGGTGCTCGGCGTCGGCGTCGGCATGCTCATGCAGAACCTCGTGCTCGCGGCGCAGAACGACGTCCCGGCGCACGAGCTGGGCGCGGCCACCTCCGTGCTGACCTTCTTCCGCAGCATGGGCGGCACGATCGGCGTCAGCGCGCTCGGCGCGGTGCTGGCCAACCGGGTCGCCTCGCTGAGCGCGGAGAAGCTCGGTCCGCTGACCGGCGGCGCCCCGGGCGGGGAGGGCTCCACCGAGGTGCCCGACCTGTCCGCCCTGCCCGAGCCGGTGCTGAGGATCATCCAGGACGTGTACGGCACCGCGACCGGCGAGCTGTTCCTGGTGGCCGCCCCCTTCGCGGTGCTCGCCCTGGTGGTGGTGTTGTTCATCCGGGAGAAGCCGCTGCACACCCTCAGTGGTGAGGAGCGGCGGGCCAAGGAGGAGGCGGCTGCCGTCCTACCCGGCGCGCACTGAGCCACCCGTCCAGGGGCGGTCCGGCCTGCGCCGGGCCGCCCCTGCTCCACGTCCGTGCGCCGGTTCGCCGGCCCGCTCCGCGCTACGCCGGCGGAGGCGGCGCGGGGGCGGCCACCGGCGCGTGCGCCGGCGCGGCCAGCAGCACCGGCCGGCGTACGGGCGGCCAGGCGGCCGGGATGCGTTCCAGAACCCCGCCGGCGAAGACGTCCCGCAGCCCGAGCGGCTTGAGGTGGACGTACCCGATGTGACAGTCGCAGACCGCGTTGCCGCACGGGCGCGGGCGCAGCGCCGAGCGCCACGACCCGTCGTAGAGGTTGCCGATCGGCTCGTCGATGAAGTGGCAGCGGCGCACGGTGCCGTCGCCGCGCACCGAGATCGCCGTCTCTCCCGCGTGGCACGGACGGTCGAGCGACACGTGCGGGCGGACGCTGTAGCCGAACAGCGGATCCAGCTCCGTCCAGGTCGCCTCCTCGGCCGCGTCGTAGCGCCGGCCCTCGGCGGCGTTCACCCACAGGTAGACCTCGGCGGGCAGGGCGGCGCGCAGCGCCCGCGCCTCGGCGAGGTGCTCCGGCAGGCCGACCACCCCGACGGAGTAGCGGACGCCCAGCTCGGTCAGCCGGGCGCAGCGGCGCAGGAAGCGGTCCCGGTCGACCTGGCCGGGGTGGTAGGTGGTCCAGAGGGCGGCGGCGCGCGGGTCGGCGTCGGCCAGCCAGTCCACCCGGGCGGCCAGGTTGGTCTGGATGACCACCCGCTCGACGTGCGGCAGGTGCGACAGCGACACCATCGCGTCGCGGTACCAGCGGCGGGTCAGCCCCTCGCCCCACGGGGTGAACAGCACCGACAGCCGCACGTCGGAGGTGGCCGCCACCCAGCCCGCGAAGCGGTCCAGCGCCGCCCGGTCGGCGCGCAGCAGCTCCGGCGGGTCCCGCCGCTTGGCGAACGGGCAGTACGGGCAGTCGTAGTTGCAGCTCGCCAGGGGACCCCGGTAGAGGATCGCGAGGTTCACCTCGGCACGTACCCGGTCATCGCGTCGCGTACCCGGGCCGAGGTCAGCCACGGGCCGATCGCGTCGGAGCGGGCCAGCCCGGCCGGCGTCAGCCGCAGCCCGCCGTAGCCGGCCCACCCCCGCTCGACCAGCCGGCCCAGCTCCGGGAAGTCGTCGCCCGGAAGCGCGCCGAAGCGGGCCCGGTAGGCCGCCGCGTCGACCCCGTCGGCGCGCAGCAGCGACTTGAGCAGCCACCGGCGGCGCTGCTCCGCGCCGTCGAGGGCGAACCCGAACTCGGCGAAGCGGAAGTCGTCGGCCGGGCGGGCCAGGTAGTCGTCGAGCACCGCCCGCACCTGCGACACGCCGACCGCGTAGTCGAACGAGTAGTGCAGGGACGTCGTGTAGGAGCGGGCGCCGCAGCCCAGGCCCACCATGCCGTCGTCCTGGCAGCAGTAGTCCGGCCCGTCCGGGGTGGGCGCGCCGGCCCGGCGGAACTGCCGCATCGACTCCTGCCGGTAGCCGGCCGCGCCCAGCGTCGCCACCGCCTGCTCGTAGAGGGCGAGCCGCTGGGCGTCCCAGTCCGCGCGGCCGTGCGCCCGCCGCCCGAGCCCCGTCAGCGGTCGCACGTACAGCGGGTAGAGGTACAGCTCCTCGGGCCGCCACGCCAGGGCCGCGTCGAGGCTCTCCCGCCAGGTGTCGGCGGTCTGCCCGTCGATGCCGTAGATCAGGTCGATGTTGAGCACGGGGATCCGGGCGTCGCGGATCGCGGCCAGGGCCGCCTCCACCTCCGCGCGGCGCTGCGGCCGGCCGGCGGCGCGGGCCTCGGCGTCGAGGAAGCTCTGCACGCCGATGCTCACCCGGGTGGTGCCGTGCGCGGCCAGCACCGCGAGCCGGTCCGGCGTCGCGGTCGCCGGCGAGGTCTCCACCGACAGCGGTACGCCGGGCAGCCGGGCCCCCATCGCGGTGGCGATGCCGAACAGCTCGGTCAGCTCGTCGGCGGTCAGGTAGGTGGGGGTGCCGCCGCCGAGCGCCACACGGGCGTAGCCGGCGTCGCCGCCCAGCGCGTCGGCGACCCGTCCCGCCTGCCGGCGCAGCTGCCGAAGGTAGTCGGTCACCTGCTCGGCGGGCGCGTTGGCGCGGGTGAACAGGTTGCAGAAGCCGCAGCGCATCTCGCAGAACGGCAGGTGCACGTAGAGGAAGAGCGCCTCGCGCGCCTCGGCCCGCCACACGTCCGCCAGCAGCGGGCGCGGTCGCAGCGGCCGGTAGGAGGTCTTGTGCGGGTACGCGTAGAGGTACTGCTGGTACGGCGAGCCGTCGAGGCCCGTGTCGGTGCTGGTCACCATTCCCCCGGTCGCAGGACGAAGTGGGCGTACGGGACCGTCCACACCACGTCGTGGCCGATCCGGTGGCCGGTGTGGCCGTCCTCCCCGTAGGCGGTGCCGTGGTCGGAGCAGACGATCGCGAACACCGGCCGACCCCGGCCGGTGAGCAGGGCGAACAGCCGGTCGATCCGGCCGTCGACGTACTCCAGGGCGGCGGCGTGGCTGGCCAGGTCGTCGACCTGCGCCCCGGGCAGGTGGTGCCGGTTGGGCTGGTGCAGGGCGGCGACGTTGAGGAACGTGAACAGCGGCTGCCGCGCCGGCACCCGCGGCAGCACCTCGGTCAGCCGGTCGAGCTGCGCGTCCAGGCAGGTGGGGGAGGTGACCCCGAACTCCGGCTCCCAGTGCGCCTCGGCGAACAGGCCCGGCAGCACCGCCCCGAGCGGGCTGCGCCGGTTGAAGAAGCCGACCCCGCCCAGGCAGAGGGTGTGGTAGCCGACGTCGGCGAGCGCCGTGGGCAGGTCGGGCGCGTCGAACACCCAGGTGTCGGCGCCGGACGTCTCGCTGCCGGGGAACGCCGCCGCGTACAGCCGCTCGTGCCGGCCCGGGGTGACCGGGGTGGGCAGGAAGCCGGCGAAGAACGCGTGGTGCGCGGCGTAGGTGAAGCTGGCGGGGGAGTGCCGTCGCTCCCACCGCCCGCCGGGCAGGGCCCGCGCCAGGTGCGGCGTGCGCCCCCGCGCGGCCAGGTCGGCGGCGACGTCGTGGCGCAGCGTGTCGAGGGTGAGCAGGAGCAGGTCGTGGCTGCCGATCAGACTGCGCACGCGAGCACCTCCCGGCCGACCGCCCCGGCGGGCCACGCCGCGTCGCCGCCCGGCGGCGTCCGGCCGGCCGCCGACCGCCAGCGGTCCCACCGGCCGTCGGTCAGGGCGCGCACCTGCTCGGCGTAGGTGTCCCGGCCGGCGGTGAGGACCCCCGGCAGCAGGTCGCCGAAGGCGTTGACCTCGGCCACCGCGTGGCGCCGCCAGCCGAGCAGGAACATCAGGTCGATGCCGACCTGGAGGGTGCGGGGGAAACACGCGGCCGCCCGCTCGCACGTCTCCATCGCCGCCGCCCACGCCGCCGGCCCGGCCGCCGCGCGCAGCTCGGCGAGGTCGCCGCGCGCGTTGCCCAGGTGCAGGTTGGTCAGCGGCCCCCGGGCGGCGCGCACCACGGCGTGGGTGGGCCGCCCCGCGACCGCCACCACCCGCAGGTCGACCACCCGGTCGCCGAGCCCCGCCTTGGGCAGCCACCGCTCCACGTGCAGGCCGTCGGCGGCGATCCGGTCGACCATGGCGGCGACCTCGGCCTCGTCGGTGTAGCGGCGGGGGCGCAGCGAGTTGAACAGCCCGTCCGGGGTCGCCTCGATCGTGGTGACCGCCTGCACCCGCCCCCGGGCCACGGCCAGCGCGACGACCCCGGCGGCCGACGAGCCGTGCGCGGGCTTGACGAACACGCGGCTCCAGCGGGCCGCCGCCATCGCCGCCCGCAGCTCCTGCCACCCGTGCACCGGGGGCAGCGCGGCCGGCACCGGCACCCCGGCGGCCGACAGCCGGGCGTGGCAGCGCCGCTTGTCGCACAGCACCGCGACGTCCGCCGGGTCGTTGAGCAGCTCCGCGCCGCCGGCGGCGACCCGGTCCAGGCCCCGCAGCAGGCCGGCGTACGTGTCGGCCAGGCCGATCAGCTCGCCGTGCCGCGCCGGCGAGGCGGACCGGCGCAGCAGCCGGTCCACCTCGGCGTCCTCGCCGGGCGAGTCGACCCGCACCAGCGCGCCCGCCGCCGGTGGCGCCGCGCCGGTCAGCACGTCGACCCAGGGCAGCACCGCCGGCCGGGGCAGGCCGGCGGCGAGGACCGCCCGGGTGAACAGCTCCACCCGGCGGTTGGCGGGGTTGCCGACGACGGTCAGGCGCATGTCACTCCGACACCGCCGTGTAGCGGTAGCTCTCGCCGTCGTACTCCTCGGGCTCCTGCGGGTCGGACACGTCCACCGCGACGCCCGGCAGCGCGGCGACCAGCGACGCGGCGGTCTCCTCCGCCAGGTAGTGGTGGGACAGGTCCAGCTCCGCCAGGTGGGTCAGCGGCTGCCCGGCCAGCAGAGCCGTCGCGCCCTCGTCGCCGAGCGTGCCCATCGACAGGTCGAGCCGTTGCAGCCGGGGCACCACCGGCGCGGACGCCAGCGCCCGGGCGATGTCGTCGGCGATCTCCGAGTTGCACAGGCCGAGCCGGCGCAGCTGCGGGAACCGTTCCCCGGCCAGCAACGGGGCGAGGTCGGCGACCTGCGCGTCGCCGCCGTAGTCGGAGGTGCCGAGCCACAGCTCCAGGTCGGCCAACGCGGGCAGGTCGGAGTCGAGCACCGCGCCGACGAACGCCCGGGACAGCCCGCCGCTCTCCACCGCCAGCTCCCGCAGCCGCTCGTGCCGTACGGGGGAGAAGGCGAAGTTCTCGCCGCCGCGCACCCGCAGCACCTCCAGCGCCGGGTACGCCGTCAGCAGTGCGCTGACGTCGCCCACCCTCATCCAGGAGACCTCGCACTCCTCGGAGGTGATGTCACCGAGGAAGAGCGCGCGCAGGGCGGGCAGGCGCGCCGCCGCCGCGCAGAGTTGCGCGATCGGGGCGGGATGGAACGCCGCGTAGCCCCAGGAGCCGACGACCAGGGACTCCACGGACGGCCCGGCTTGCGCGACGAACCGGTCGAACGCGTCGCGGAACTCCGCCGAGAGCGAGTTCTCCGTGGTCTCGTCGTCGAAGTGCCAGTGGGCGATCCGCCACGAGACCGGACCGTCCACCGTGGGCAGCGGCCCGTCGGCGGGGACGTCCACCACCGGACGGCCGGCGAAGTGGCGCGCGTGGGAACCGAAGGCCATCGTCCCTCACTCCCCGACTGCGGTGTAGCGGTAGACGGTGCCGTCGTAGTCCTCGGCGACCTGCGGGTCGGACAGGTCGACCCGCACCCCCGGCAGCGCGGCGACCACCGCGGCGGCCATGTCCTCGGAGAGGTAGTGGTGCTCCAGGTCGAGGTGCGTCAGGTGGGTCAGCGGCTGCCCGGCCAGCAGCGCCTTCGCGCCCTCGTCCGTCAGCGTCCCCATCGACAGGTCGAGCGCCTCCAGCCGGGGCACGATCGGCGCGGTGGCGACGGCCGCCGCCACCGCGTCGGCGATCTCGGCGTTGCACGCCGCGAAGTACCGCAGCGCCGGCAGGCCGGCGCCGTTGAGCACCCCGGCCAGGTCCTCGGCGCTCGCGTCACCGCCGTAGTCCCTCCTGCCGAGCCAGAGGTCCAGCCGGTGCAGGGCCGGCAGCTCGCACGCGCCGACGGCACGGACCACCTCGGCCGGCAGGCCGCCGGACTCGAACCGCAGCTCCCGCAGCTCGGCGTGGCGGACCGGCTCCAGCCGCAGGCCCTGGGCCCCGCGCACCCGGAGCACCCCCAGCGACGGGTACGCCGCGAGCAGCGGCGTGATGTCGCCGTGCATGAGCCAGGAGATCTCGCACTGCTCGTAGGTCAGGTCGGCGAGGAAGAGCGCCCGCAGGCCGGTCCACTCCCCGGCGGCCTCGACCAGCGGCCCGATCGGCAGGGGCCGCTCGTACGCCTCGCCCCACTCGCCGATCACCAGGGCGCGCACCGCGTCGGCCGGCACCTGCTCCCGCAGCGCCCGGACGAGACCGAGGAACTCCTCGGGATCCGCGTCGAAGTCCTCGACCTCCAGCCGCCAGGCGACCGCCGACGGATCGTCGGGGAGTGTCATCCCCGGGGTGAAGGGCACTACCGGTAATCCGACGAACGACGACACGTGCGAGCTGATCACGCCTACCTCCGGTCCGACTGGTGCAGCGGCGGCGCGACGGTAACAGGTCCGCCCGACAGGATGATCAGTGCGCCGGCCGGCGGGCGGCGGGGGGCCGGGCGGCGGCCGCCGGGAGCCGCCGGGGCTCCCGGCGGACCGCCGGTCGTCACAGCCCGAAGAAGTCGAGGTAGGCGTCGATCTGGTGGGCGAGCATCGGCTCTCCCGGGTGCGCCCGCAGGCCCCGGGCCCGCGCCTGGGCCAGCAGGAGCGTCTCGGCCGGCGTCATGATGATGTCGGCGACCACCGCGTGCGCCGGCAGTTCCGCCACCGCGAACGGCGGCGGATCGTCGGGGCGCAGCCCCAGGGGCGTGGCGTTGACCGCCAGGTCGGCGTCGGCCTGTCGCGGTCGCGCGGTCGCGCCGACCCGGCCGGGGTACGCGGCGGACAGCCGCCGCCGCAGCGTCTCCAGCCGGCCCGGGTCGGTGTCGCTGAGTCGCAGTTCCGCCACGCCGGCGTCGAGCAGCGCCACCGCGATCGCGCTGCCCGCCCCGCCCGCGCCCACCACGCACGCCCGGCGACCCCGGGGGTGGTGTCCGGCCCCGGCCAGCCCGCGGACGAACCCGTCGCCGTCGAAGGTGTCCGCGGTCCACGTCCCGTCGGGCTCGCGCCGCAACGCGTTGGCGCTGCCGGCCAGGCGGGCGCGGTCGCTGGCCCGGTCGGCGAGTTCCAGCACGGCGGCCTTGTGCGGCACGGTGACCAGCATCCCGTCCAGGTTCGCCACCCGTTGCAGCCCCCGCACCACCTGGGTGAGGTCGGCCGGCGCCGCGTGGACCGGGACGAGCACCGCGTCGGTGCCGCGCCGGGCCAGCACCGGGTTGAGCAGCCCGGGGGCGCGCACCTGGGCGATCGGGTCGCCGAGCAGCGCGTACACCCTCGTGGCGCCGCCTATCTCGGTCATGGGCGTCTCCGCGGGCAGGGGTCGTCCGGCGTGGCCGGACCGGGGGTGGTGCCGACCCTACGCGACGGCGGCACCCGTCCCGGCGCGGGCAGGTCGGCAGACGTGCCGCGCCCACCCGCCGGGATCGGCCGGGTGGGCGCGGTGTGCTGGTGCCGGCGGGTGCTCAGCCGCTGGACGACGGCCTGCGGATCGCGTCGCGGACGCGGTCGATGACCGCCAGCGCCGGTCCGGCCGCGAGGTTGCCCTTCGCGGACTGGGCGCTCGGGTGCGGGCGCGTCGGCGCGGTCGCCTCCGCCATCCGTACGGCGCCGGCATCGTGCGCAGCCGGTCGGCGGGCACGTGCTGGCGCAACAGCGGGAACTCCTGACGTTCCTCGGCGAGGCGTTCGTCGACCATGGCGTCGCCGCCCCCGCCCGGCAGCGTCCGGGCCATCGGGTGGACGACCTCCTCCTCGGCGGTCCCGTGCGCGGCGAGGAGCTTCACCAGGTCGTCGAAGGCGTCCCGGCGGGTCTCCCCGGTGCTGCCGATGACCAGCAGGAACAGCTCCTCGATCCCGGGCGAAAACGGCGAGCCCGACTATTCCTCGGCCGGCGGACTGGTGATTTCACCGATGCGGCGCTGCCGGCGCCGTCGAAGACTGATGCATGTCGATATGCCCCGTCCCGTAGGGAGTGCCCGACGTGTCATCACCAACCATCGCCGCCCGTCCCCGTCCCCGTCCCGTCGCCCGCCTCGCCGGCCTGGCCGTGGCCGCCGTCCTGGCCACGGTGGGCGCGCTGGCCGCCCCGCCGGCCGCCCAGGCCGCCGCCAACCCGTACGAGCGCGGTCCCGCCCCGAGCGTCGCCCTGCTGGAGGCCAGCCGCGGCCCGTTCGCCACCTCGTCGCAGAACGTCTCCTCGCTCAGCGTCACCGGCTTCGGCGGGGGCGTCATCTACTACCCGACCAGCACCGCCGAGGGCACCTTCGGTGCCGTCGCCATCTCGCCCGGCTACACGGCCGCCTGGTCCAGCATCGACTGGCTCGGGCCGCGGATCGCCTCGCACGGCTTCGTGGTGATCGGCATCGAGACCAACACGCGCCTCGACCAGCCGGACAGCCGGGGTCGGCAACTGCTCGCGGCGCTCGACTACCTGACGCAGCGCAGCTCGGTGCGGGGCCGGATCGACGCCAGCCGGCTCGCCGTCTCCGGCCACTCGATGGGTGGCGGCGGCAGCCTGGAGGCCGCGGTCTCCCGGCCGTCGTTGCAGGCCGCGGTGCCGCTCGCGCCGTGGAACCTGGACAAGTCCTGGTCCGACGTCCGGGTGCCGACGCTGATCATCGGCGGGGAGAGCGACAGCGTCGCGCCGGTCTCGTCGCACTCGGAGCCGTTCTACAACAGCATCCCCGCCTCGTCCGAGAAGGCGTACCTGGAGCTCAACGGGGCCAGCCACTTCTTCCCGCAGACCGTCAACACGCCCACCGCCCGGCAGGCGGTCGCCTGGTTGAAGCGGTTCGTCGACGACGACACCCGCTACGAGCAGTTCCTCTGCCCCGGCCCGAGCGGCTCCGCCATCCAGGAGTACCGCAACACCTGCCCGAGCGCCTGACGCTCCCCGGGGCGGCCGTCACCTCCGGCCGCCCCGCGGCGCATGGCTGCCCGGTCGGTGCAGAAACCGTCGGTCGCCGCCCAGGTCCGGGCGGCGGCCGACGAGCGTGCCCGTGAGCGTTGGAGGTATTGACGACCCCCGTCAGAAACGTACACTCCCAGTGTAAATACTGGCGGCTGCCGGGGGGACGGGTGATGGAGCAAGGGCTCGCACTGCACCACATCGGGGTCCGCTTCGGCGGCCTCACCGCCCTCGACGACGTCTCGCTGCGGGTGCCGCCCGGCCGGGTGGTCGGCGTGATCGGTCCCAACGGGGCCGGCAAGACCACGCTGTTCAACGTCGTCTGCGGCTTCGTCCCGCCGGACGACGGATCCCTGACCCTCGACGGCCGGCCGCTGCGCCCACGCCCGCACCGGCTCACCCGGCTCGGCATCGCCCGCACGTTGCAGGGCACCGGGCTCTTCGCCGGGCTCACCGTGGTGGAGAACGTGATGACCGGGGCCACCCACACGGCCCGCGCCGGCTTCCTCGCCGCCCTGCTCGGCCTGCCCCGCAGCGACCGCGACGAGCAACGGCTGCGCCGGCACGCCCTCGACGTCCTCGACACCCTGGGCATCGCCGGGCACGCCGACGCCGCGCCGGGCACGCTGCCCTTCGCCGTACGCCAGCGGGTCGCCCTGGCCCGCGCGCTGGCCGCGCGTCCCCGGCTGCTCCTGCTCGACGAACCCGCCGGGGGCCTGGGCGCCGACGACATCGCCGAGCTGGCGGAGCTGATCCGGGGGCTGCCCCGACGCGACACCGACCCCTGCGCGGTGCTGCTGGTGGAGCACCACATGGACCTGGTGATGTCCGTCTGCGACGAGATCGTGGTGCTCGACTTCGGGCGGGTGATCGCCGCCGGCACCCCCGACGAGGTGCGCGACGATCAGGCCGTCGCCGACGCCTACCTCGGCGCGGCGGTCGACGAGGCCGCCGCATGACCGGCGAGGACCTGCTCGAGGTGCGCGGCCTGGCGGCCGGCTACGGCGGCGCGCCGGTGCTGCACGGGATCGACCTGACCGTGGCGCGGGGCGCCATCGCGGCGGTGGTCGGCGCCAACGGCGCCGGCAAGACCACCCTGCTGCGCGCCCTGTCCGGCATGCTCCGCCCGACGGCCGGTCGCGTCGTGCTGGCCGGGGAGGACCTGCGCGGCGTCGCGGTGGAGCAGCTCGTGCGTCGCGGCATGGCCCACGTGCCGGAGGGGCGCGGGGTGGTCGGCGAGCTGACGGTCGACGAGAACCTGCGCCTCGGCGGGCTGTGGCGGCGCGACCGGGCCGACGCGGCCCGCGCCCTCGACGAGGTCTACCAGCTCTTCGAACCGCTGGCCCGGCGGCGGCGACACCTCGGGCACCAGCTCTCCGGCGGCGAGCGCCAGATGCTCGCCCTCGGCCGGGCCCTCGTCGGTCGGCCCCGCCTGCTGCTGCTCGACGAGCCGTCGCTCGGCCTGGCGCCGCGGGTCGTCGCCCAGACCATGGCCCTGCTGCGCCGGCTGCGCGACGACACCGGGCTGACCGTCCTGCTCGTCGAGCAGAACGTGCGCAGCGCGCTGTCCGTCGCCGACCAGGGCGTGGTGATGTCCCTGGGCCGGGTCGTCACCACCGCCCCGGCCGCCCGGCTGCGCGACGACGCCGACCTGCGCCACGCCTACCTCGGCTTCTGACCCCCTCGTCCCCGCAAGGGAGGACCGTTGGACCGCTTCGTCTTCCTCACCCTCGACGGCTTGTCCAGGGGCGCGGTCCTCGCCGCGTTCGCCCTGGCCCTGGTGCTCATCTGGCGGGCGGCCCGGATCGTCAACTTCGCCCAGGGCGCGATGGCCGTCGCCACCGCGTACGTGGCCTACAGCGTCTCCGCCGCGACCGGCTCGTACTGGCTGGGCTTCCTGGCCGCGCTCGGCGCCGGGCTGCTCCTCGGCGCGGCGGTCGACCTGGTCGTCATGCGCTTCGTCGACCACGCCTCGCCGCTCAACCCGGTGATCGTCGCGCTCGGGCTGGTGCTGCTGATCCAGGCCGTCCTCGGCATGGCGTACGGCAGCGAGTTCCTGCCCGCCGGGACGCCCTTCTCCCGTAACCCGCTGACCGTGGGCGGCGTCGCCGTCCTGTCGCCGTACGACCTGTTCGTCTTCGCGGCGGTCGCGGTGGTGGTCGTGGGGCTCGCCTGGACCTTCACCCGCACGGCGGTGGGCCTGCGGATGCGCGCGGCGGCCTTCGCCCCCGAGGTGTCCCGGCTGCTCGGGGTGAACGTCGGCGGCATGCTCACCCTCGGCTGGGCGCTGGCCTCCGGGGTCGGCGCGCTGGCCGGCATGCTGGTCATCCCCACCGAGCTGGGCCTGCACCCGCACGCGATGGACCTGGTCTTCGTCTCGGCGTTCACCGCGGCCGTGGTGGGCGGCCTGGACAGTCCACCGGGGGCGGTGGTCGGCGGCCTCGCGGTCGGGCTGCTGCTCTCCTACGTCAGCGGCTACGCCGGCAGCGACGTCACCCCGCTCGCGGTGCTGGTGCTGCTGCTGACCGTGCTGCTGGTCCGTCCCGCCGGCCTGTTCGCCCCGGTCGCGGCGAGGCGGGTGTGAGCGCCACCCGGGCGGTGACCCCGCCGGACACGCAGGCCCGGGTCGGCCCCGCCGATTCCCGCCGCGGCTCGACCCTGCTGCGCCACCTCGGCCTCGCGGCCGTCGCCGCGCTGCTGCTGGTGGCCGCCAGCTACGGGCTGGAGCCGTTCCGCAACTTCCAGCTCGCCACCGTGGCCGCCTACCTGTGCGCAACCGCCGGGCTGACCGTCCTCACCGGGCTCAACGGTCAGCTCTCGTTGGGGCACGGCGCGCTGATGGCGACCGGCGCGTACACCGTGGCGCTGTGCCAGAACGCGTTCGCCGACGCCGGGATCACCGGCGGCTGGCTGCTCCCGGTCTCGCTGGGCGCGGCCGTCCTGGCCGCCCTCGCGGTGGGCGCCGTGGTCGGGGTGGCCGCCGCCCGGCTGCGCGGGCCCTACCTGGCCGGCGTCACCCTGGCCGTGGCGGTCGTGGTGCCGGCGCTGACCGTCACCTTCGACGGCGTGTTCAACGGCGAGCAGGGGCTGGCGGTGCCGGTCGAGCCCCCGCCGGCGGCCCTCGGCGTCTACTTCCCCTACGAGCGCTGGCAGCTCTGGGTGACCGCGGCGGCCACCCTGCTGGCCCTGCTGCTGCTGGCCAACCTGGTCCGCAGCCGGTACGGCCGTACCTTCCGGGCGGTCCGCGACGACGAGGTCGCCGCCCGCCTCGCCGGCATCCACGTCGCCCGCACCCAGGTCCTCGCCTTCGTGGTCAGCGCGGCCGGCGCCGGGCTGGGCGGCGCCCTGCTCGCGGTCCTCGCGCAGAGCGTCTCGCCCGGGGCCTTCTCGCTGACGCTGTCGCTGTTCCTGCTGATGGCGGTCGTCATCGGCGGGCTGGGCAGCCTCGCCGGCGCGGCCTGGGGTGCCGTCCTGCTGGTGGCCCTGCCCGACGTGACGCACGCCGTCACCGAGCAACTCACGCTGTCGCCGGCGGTCGCGCAGCGGGTCGAGGGAAACCTCCCGCTGGCGATCTTCGGGCTCACCCTGGTCGTCGTCATGATCGCCGCACCCGGCGGCGTGCAGGGCCTGCTGTCCCGGCTGACCCGGGCCTTCTCCGCGCGTCCGGCGGGCCGACGACGGCCCTGAGCCGTCCCGGCCGGCCGGCACCCGCATCCGTCCCACACCGCCCGTACCCCACCACCACACCGGATCACCGCCACTACCGCACGGCACCACCGCCGCACCCCACCACCAAACCGGACCGAGGAAAGGTCGGTGTCTGACATGACACGAACGGCACGGCGCGGCCTCGCGCTCGCCACCGCCATCACCCTGCTCGTCGCCTCCGCCGCCTGCACCGGGGACGACGGTGGCGGCGGCGGGGGCACGGTCCCCGGCGTCACCGACACCGAGATCGTGGTCGGCACGCACATGCCGCTCACCGGTCCGGCGTCCGCCGGCTATTCCAAGATCGCGCCCGCCACGAAGGCGTACTTCGACCACGTCAACGCCAACGGGGGTGTGCACGGCCGGAAGATCACCTACAAGATCATGGACGACGGCTACAACCCGGCGAACACCCAGCAGGTGGTCCGCCAGCTCGTCCTGCAGGACAAGGTCTTCGCCATCCTCAACGGGCTCGGCACGCCGACCCACACCGGCGTGCTCGACTTCCTCAAGAGCAACCGGGTACCTGACCTCTTCGTCGCCTCCGGAAGCCGCAGCTGGGACCAGCCCGACCGGTATCCGGGCACGTTCGGCTTCAACCCCGACTACACGGTGGAGGGCAAGATCCTGGCCCAGCACGTGAAGACCAGCCTGCCGGGGCGCAAGGTCTGCTTCCTCGGCCAGGACGACGACTTCGGCCGGGACAGCCTGGTCGGGGTGGAGAAGGTGCTCGGCGCCGGCGCGGTGGCGGCGAAGCAGACGTACGTCACCAGCAACACCAACGTGGCACCCCAGATCGGCGCGTTCAAGGCGGCCGGCTGCCAGGTGGTCATCCTCGCCACCGTGCCCGGCTTCACCGCCCTGGCGGTCGGCACCGCCGCCCGGCTGAACTTCACGCCGCAGTGGCTGGTCTCCAACGTCGGCGCCGACCACCCGACGCTGGCCAAGCAGCTCGGCGCCGCGGCGGGCCTGCTCGAGGGCATGGTCGGCGCCAACTACCTGCCGATGCAGAACGACGCCGCCGACCCGTGGATCCAGCTCTTCACCAAGGTCAACAAGGAGTACAACGGGGACGCGCCGTTCGACGGCAACACCGTCTACGGCATGGCGGTCGGTTACCTCTTCGTGCAGGTACTCCTCGCCGCCGGCAAGGACCTCACCCGCGAGGCGGTCACCGAGGCCGTCCGCAAGGGCGGCTACCAGGGGCCCGGCCTGGCCCCGCTGCGCTACTCCGACACCGACCACTCCGGCTACGGCGGGCAGCGGCTGACCCGGGTGAGCGGCGGGACGCAGGCCTACTTCGGGCCGACGTACGAGACGGACGAGGGCGACGGGCCGGTACGCGAGCACACCGCCCCGCCGGTGGCGCCGCCGGCCAACGGGGTGCCGACGGCCTCCTGACCGGTCGCACCCGGCACCGGCCGGGCGTGGCGCGTCGGTCTCCCGGCCCGCCACGCCCGGTCGGCGTCAGCTCAGCCGCTCGACGACCATCGCCATGCCCTGGCCGCCGCCGACGCACATGGTCGCCAGCCCGATCTCCTGGTCGTGCCAGCGCAGCGAGTTGATCAGCGTGGTGGTGATCCGGGCGCCGGTCATGCCGAACGGGTGGCCCACCGCGATCGCGCCACCGTTGACGTTGAGCCGGTCCCAGTCGACCCCCAGCTCCCGGGCGCTGGGCAGCACCTGCGCGGCGAACGCCTCGTTGATCTCGACGAGGTCGACGTCGTCGACGGACATGCCGGCCCGGCGCAGCGCCTGCCGCGACGCCGCCACCGGCCCGAGCCCCATGATCTCGGGGGAGAGGGCGCTCAGGCCGGTGGAGACGATCCGGGCCAGCGGGGTGACGCCCAGCTCCCGCGCCCGTACGTCCGACATCACGACGAGCGCGGCGGCGCCGTCGTTGAGCGGGCAGCAGTTGCCGGCGGTCACCGTGCCGTCGGGCCGGAACACCGGCGGCAGCGCCGCCACCGCCTCCAGGGTCACCCCGGCGCGCGGCCCGTCGTCGGCGGCCACCACCGCCCCGCCGGGGACGGTGACCGGGGTGATCTCGCGGGCCCAGAAGCCGTCGGCGATCGCCTTCTCGGCCAGCAGCTGCGACCGTACGGCGAACTCGTCCTGGCTGAGCCGGGACACCCCGCGCAGGTGCGCCACGTTCTCGGCGGTCTGTCCCATCGCGACGTAGACGTCCGGCAGATCGCCGTCCTCGCGCGGGTCGTGCCAGCCCGACAGGTTGCCGGCCGCCCTGGTCGCGGTGCGCTCCAGGGCCCCGGCGAAGGCGGGATTGGTGGTGCCGGGGTGCCCGTCGGCGCGACCCCGGTCGTAGCGGGAGACGCACTCCACCCCGACCGAGAGGAAGGCGTGGCCCTCGCCCGCGCGGATGGCGTGCAGGGCCATCCGGGTGGTCTGCAACGACGACGAGCAGTACCGGTTGACGGTCGTGCCGGGCAGGTGGTCCAGCCCGAGCAGGGTGCCGACCACCCGGGCGAGGTTGTGGCCCTGCTCGCCCGCCGGCTGCCCGCAGCCGAGCATCAGGTCGTCGATCTCGCGCGGGTCGAGCGCCGGCACCTGGTCGAGGGCGGCGCGCACGATGGTGGCGGCCAGGTCGTCGGCGCGCAGGTCGCGCAGGGAGCCCTTGCGCGCGCGCCCGATCGGTGACCTGGCGGCGGCGACGATGACGGCTTCGGGCATGGGAGCGTCCTCTCCGGAGGGGCGAACTATCTGCATCGACAGTGCTGTTATGCCGAGGTGCTGTCAATGGAATGGGGCCTGTCCATCGACGTTCCGTCGTTGACGAGCGCCGGCGGCCCTCCTACTATCTGCATCGTGAATGCAGATTCGAGGCGACTCGCGGGCCGGGTCGCGCTCGTCACGGGCGCCAGTCGCGGCATCGGCCTGGCCGTCGCCCGCCGGCTCGTGGCCGAGGGCGCCCGCGTCGGACTGACCGCGCGACACCCGGAGGCCCTGGCCGAGGCGGTCGCGGCCCTGGGCGGGCCCACCCACGCCGTGGCCGTCGCCGGCCGGGCCGACGACGCGGGACACCGACGGGCGGCGGTCGACGCCGTGACCGAGGCGTTCGGGCCGGTCGACGTGCTGGTCAACAACGTCGGCATCAACCCGGCGTACGGGCCGCTGGTCGAGCTGGACCTGGCGGCGGCCCGCAAGATCCTCGACGTCAACCTGGTCGGCACGCTCGGCTGGGTGCAGCAGGTCGCCGCGGGGATGGGCGAGCGTGGCGGCTGCGTCGTCAACGTCTCCTCGATCGCCGGCCGCACCCCGTCGCCCGGCATCGCCTTCTACGGGGTGAGCAAGGCCGCCGTCGACCACCTCACCGCGTGCCTGGCCGTCGAACTCGCCCCGAAGGTCCGGGTCAACGCGGTCGCGCCCGCCGTGGTGAAGACCCGCTTCGCGGCGGCGCTGCACGAGGGCCGGGAGGAGGAGGTCGCCCGGGCGTACCCGCTGGGGCGCCTCGGGCTGCCGCGGGACGTGGCCGGCGCGGTCGCCTTCCTCGCCTCCGACGACGCGGCCTGGATCACCGGGCAGACCCTCGTCCTCGACGGCGGGGTCAGCCTCGCCGGCCGGCCCGCCGGATGACCGCGCCGGGCCCGGGCCGGGGCCGGACGGTCGCCGGGTGGCCCGCGGCTAGACTCGGCGCGGCGGTACGGGGGACGTGACGGCGATGAGGAGGCGGACGCGGATGGGCGGTGCCGAGGCGCCGGTCCGGGTCGACGGCCGGACCGCCCGGGCCGAACGCACCCGGGCGGCGATCGTCGAGGCGCACCTGGCGCTCATCTCCGAGGGTGACCTGCGGCCGACCGGCGAGCGCATCGCCGAGCGGGCCGGGATCTCGCTGCGGACGCTCTGGACCAACTTCAAGGACATGGAGACGCTGTTCGAGGCCAGCGGCGCGGAGCTGCTCCGGCAGCAGGACGCCGCCCACCGGCCGATCTCGCCGGCGCTGCCGCTGGCCCGGCGGGTCGACGCGTACTGCCGGCAGCGGGCCCGGCTGCTCCAGCTCATCGCCCCGTCGGCGCGCGCCGCCCAGATGCGCGAGCCGGTCTCCGGGCAGTTGCGTCGCAACCGCCTCAAGCACATCGCGCGCGTCCGCGACGAGGTCGAGCACCTCTTCGCCGCCGAGCTCGACCAGGCCGGTCCCGACCGCGACCAGCTGGTGCACGCCCTGGTGGCCGCGAGCATGTGGCCGGCCTGGTCGATGCTGCGCGACGGGCTGGGGCTGGGCGTGGACCAGGCCCGCGCGGTGATGACCCGGACGGTCGCCGCCCTGCTGGCCGACGTCGGCCCGCGCTGACGCGCGCCGTGGGAAGGCGGCGCCGCCGGTCTTTCCATCGGGCTACCGATAGGTGACACTCGATTGCATGGTTACTGCATCCTCAGTGCAATTAACCGTGTTGCGCGGCCGGGCCGACGAGTGCGCCGCGATCCGGCGCCTGCTGGGTGACCTGCCCGCCGGCGGGGGAGGGCTGCTGGTCCAGGGCGAGCCCGGATCCGGCCGCAGCGCGCTCGTCGACTACGCCCACCGGCACGCCGGGGGCTGCACCGTCCTGGCCGGCACCGGGCTGCCCGAGGAGGCGTGCCTGCCGTACGCGGGGCTGCAACGGCTGCTGGACCCGGTCCTGGACCGGGCCGGCGCGCTCCCCGGACCACATCGGCGGGTGCTGCTGCGGGCGCTGACCGGCGCGGGCTGCCCCGCCGACGGGCGCCTGGCGCTGTTCCTGGGCGTGCTCGGTCTGCTCGCCGCCGCCGCGCGGGACCGCCCGCTGCTGTGCACGATGGACGACGTGGACCGAGGCGACCAGCCCACCGCCGACGCGCTGGCGTTCGTCGCCCGCCGCCTGCGCCGGTCGTCGGTGGCCGTCCTGCTCACTACGGCCGCGGACGTCCCCCTCGGCGGGATAGCCCGGCACCGGCTCCGCCCGCTCGACGACCGGGACAGCGCCGCACTGCTCGCCGACCGGCTGGCCGGCCGGCCACCCGCGCCGCCCGTGGCCGCCGCGCTCGCCGTGGCGGCCGGGGGCAACCCGCAGGCCCTCGTCGACCTGGCCGAGGTGCTCACTCCGGGCCAGTGCCGCGGGGAGGAGCCGGTGCCCGAGACGTCCCCGCCCGACGGCGGGCTGGGCCGCGCCTACCGGGCCCGGCTGGACCGGTTGCCGGCCGACACCCGCCGGGTCCTGCTGCTCGCCGCGCTCGACGAGGACGGGGAGCCGGCCACCCTGGTCCGGGCCGCCCGGGTCGCCGGCACGGCGGTCGAGGCGCTCGCGCCGGCCGAACTCGCCGGCCTGGTCCGCGTCGAGCCGCGACGGGTCACGTTCCCGCAGCCCCTCGTCCGGACCGTGGTCCGGGCCGCCGCGCCGCTGGCCGAGCGGCGCGCGGCCCACCTGCTGCTCGCCGGCGTGCTCGACGGGGCCGGGCACCGGCTGCGCCGGGCGGGGCACCTCGCCGCCGCCGCCCAGGGCCCCGACCCGGCCCTGGCCGCCGAGCTTGAGCAGGCCGTCGCGGAGTGCGAGGGCGCGGGAACGGCGGCCTCGGTCGCGCTGCAACGGGCCGCCGAACTCACCGACGACCCGGCGCGCGCCGCCGCCCGGCTGGTGGCCGCCGCCCGGTACGCCTGGTCCGCCGGCCGGCCGCACCGGGCCCGACTGCTGCTGGGCGAGCTGCCCCCGGGCGCGGACGCCGCGGTGGCGGGCCGGGCCGACCTGCTGCGCGGGGAGCTGGAACTGCGCACCGGCCGGCCCCGGTCCGCGTTCACCACGCTGCTGTCCGCCGCCGACACCCTGGCCGCCGCCGATCGCGCGGCCACCGGCACCCTGGCCGCCGCCGATCGCGCGGCCACCGGCACCCTGGCCGCCGCCGATCGCGCGGCCACCGGCACCCTGGCCGCCGCCGATCGCGCGGCCACCGGCACCGTGTCCGCCGCCGACCGCGCGGCCACCGGCACGGGTGGCGCCGACGACCGCGCGCTGGCCCTCGGCGCGCTGGTGCGGGCGGGCGAGGCCGCCTGCTTCACCGGCGACCAGTACCGCTACGCCGACGTGGCCCGGCGGGCGGAGCTGTTGCGCCGCCCCGACGACCCGCCCGCCACCGAGCTGCTGAGCGCCTACGTCGCCGGGACCGCGGCGACCCTGCGCGGCGACCACGAGCAGGCCGGGCCCGCCCTGCGCCGGGCGGTCGTCCTCGGCGGGCAGCTGACCGGGCCGGCGTCGACCCCCGCGGCGCTGACCTGCGCGGCGGCGGCCGGGCTGCTGGTGGCCGTGGACGGCGCGGCGCACCGGCTCGCCGAGCGCGCCGTCGAGCTGGCCCGCGAGCGGGGCGAGCTGTCCGCCCTGCCGCGCGCCCTGGAGCTGCGGGCAGCCGCCGAGTACTGGCTGGGCCGGCACGACGCCGCGACGGACACCTCCCGGGAGGGGCTGCGGATCGCCCGGGACGTCGGCCAGGAGAACTGGGCCGGCGTACACCTGGGCATGCTGGCGGTGCTGGCCGCCGTGCGGGCCGACCGCGACACCGCCCTGCGCCGGATCCGGGAGATCGGCGAGGACCCGGGCGCGCACAGCCGGCCCCGCGCCCTCGCGCAGTGGGCCCTGGCGGTGCTCGACCTGGTCGACAACCGGCCGGCCGCCGCCGCCGCGCGACTGGCCGCGCTGGCCTGTCCGGGCACGGGCCGGGGGCAGGTGCTGGTTCTGGTGATGGCCACCCCGTACCTGGTGGAGGCGGCCGCCACCGTCGCGGACCGGCCGGCGGCAAGTGCCGCCCTCGCCGTCTTCGACAGGTGGGCCAGCAGTACGGCGAGCCCGTCGCGCCGGGCCCTCTCCGCGCGCTGCCACGGGCTGCTCGCGCCCCGGGGCAGCGCCGAGGCGGAGCGGGAGTTCCGCACCGCCCTGCGGCTGCACCCGGCGGACGCCGGCGCGTTCGAGCGGGCCCGCACCGAGCTGCTGCTGGGCCGGGAACTGCGCCGCAGCCGCCGACCGCGCGCGGCGCGCGAACACCTGCACGCCGCCCGGGAGGCGTTCACCCTGCTCGGGGCGGCCACCTGGGCGGAACAGGCCACCACGGAGCTGCGGGCGGCCGGGGAGTCGGTCGGCCCGCCGGAGGAGTCGGCGGCACGACTGCTGACCGGCCAGCAGCTCCGGATCGCGCGGCTGGTCGCCGAGGGCGCCACCAACCGGGAGATCGCCGCCCGGATGTTCCTCTCCACCCGTACGGTCGACCATCACCTCCGCAACATCTTCCACCGCCTCAACATCCGCTCCCGCACCCAACTGGCCCGCGCCCTCTCCTGACCCCCGCGGCCCTCTCCTCCCTCCCCGGCCCTCACCGGCGTCGATCATGCAGTTGTGGTGCCCCGCAAAAGCCGCGAAGTGGCATCGACCGCCCACCACAAGTCCATGATCGACGGGGCGGGGCGGGGC
>NZ_JAVRFL010000040.1:0-66675 GCF_031845925.1 Micromonospora reichwaldensis
CCGCCCGCCCGCGCCCAGCCCGCCCGCGCCCCGCCCGCCCGCGCCCCGCCCGCCCACGCCACGCCACGCCCGGCCCGGCGTGAGGCGCCCGTTCACCGCAGCGCGGCGTGCCGAGCGCCGAGATATTGGACACCCGCCGGCCCGGGTGGACCCGTGCCCAGCCACAATCCGCAGCTCAACGACCGTTCGGCCGGCGAGCCCGGCTTTTCCCCGCGACCGCCGGGCCATTACAGTCCCAGGAATGCCGGAGATGGTGCAGCCCCAGGTCAAGCTCGTCGCGTGGACGCACTTCGAGGCCCCCGACGACGTGCCGTGGTCGACCGACGCCGAGGGCGGCCAGGCGCTCGCGGAGTTCGCCGGCCGGGCCTGCTACCAGAGCTGGAAGAAGCCGAACCCGGCCACCGCCACCAACGCCGGCTACCTCGCGCACATCCTGGAGGTCGGCCACCTGAGCGTGCTGGAGCACGGCTCGGTCAGCTTCTACTTCAGCGGGGTCTCCCGCTCGTTCACCCACGAGCTGATCCGGCACCGGCACTTCTCGTACTCGCAGCTCTCCCAGCGGTACGTGCCGGAGCGCGACGCCGCCATGGTCGAGCCCTCGGTGATCGCCGACGACCCGGAGCTGCACAAGAAGTTCGTGGAGGCGGCCGAGGCGAGCGTGCGCGCGTACAACGAGCTGCTGGAGGGGCTGGAGCGGCGCTTCGCCGACGTGGAGAACGCCACACTGCGGCGCAAGCAGGCCCGGCAGGCGGCCCGCGCGGTGCTGCCCAACGCCACCGAGACGCGCATCGTGGTCACCGGCAACTACCGGGCCTGGCGGCACTTCATCGCCATGCGCGCGACGGAGCACGCCGACGTGGAGATCCGTGAGCTGGCGGTGGAGTGCCTGCGGCAGCTCCAGGGCGTCGCCCCGAACGTCTTCGCCGACTTCGTCATCTCGGCCCTGCCCGACGGCACCGAGGTCGCGGCGAGCCCGCACGCCGAGCTGTCCTGAGGGCTTCCCCGGCGGGGCGCCGGTGGTCGTCCGCTAGGTTGGTGGCATGACGCACGACCACCCTGACACGCCCGCCCGGGCGGTGTCCCGCCCCTTCGGGCGAGTCCTCACGGCCATGGTGACCCCGTTCACCGCCGACGGCTCGCTCGACCTCGACGGCGCCGCGCGGCTCGCCAGCTACCTGGTCGACGAGCAGGGCAACGACGCGCTGGTGGTCAACGGCACCACCGGCGAATCCCCGACCACCACCGAGGCCGAGAAGGAACAGCTGATCCGGGCCGTGGTGGAGGCCGTCGGTGACCGCGCCAAGGTCGTGGCCGGGGTCGGCACCAACGACACCCGGCACACCATCGAGCTCTCCACGGCCGCCGAGAAGGCGGGCGCGCACGGCCTGCTCGTGGTCACGCCCTACTACAACAAGCCGCCGCAGAGCGGCCTGCTGCGGCACTTCACCGCCGTCGCGGACGCCACCGGGCTGCCGGTGATGCTCTACGACATCCCGCACCGGGCGGGTGTGCCGATCGACACCGAGACGATGGTGCGCCTGGCCGAACACGCCCGGATCGTCGCGGTGAAGGACGCCAAGGGCGACCTGACCGCCACGAGCTGGGTCACCAGCCGGACGAACCTCGCCTTCTACAGCGGCGAGGACGCGCTCACCCTGCCCGCGCTGGCCGTGGGCGGCGTGGGCGTGGTCGGCACCTCGACCCACTTCACCGGCGCCCTCACCAAGCAGATGATCGAGGCGTACGACGCGGGGGACACCGCCACCGCGCTGAGCCTGCACCGGCGGCTGCTGCCGCTGTTCACCGGCATCTTCCGTACCCAGGGCGTGATCCTGGTGAAGGCGGGCCTGGCGGCCGCCGGGAAGCCCGCCGGGCCGGTGCGTCTGCCGCTGGTCGAGGCGACCGACGACGAGATCGCCCAGCTCCGCGCGGACAGCGCGGCGGCGGGCCTGGAACTGCCCGAATGACCGAACGACACGACGGACGCCGAGTGACGGCGTCGCAGAATGAGGTGGACGCGTGACCGAGGCGCACTTCGAGACGGAACTGCCCCCGCCGCTGCCGGAGGGTGGGCTGCGGATCATCCCGCTCGGCGGGCTCGGCGCCATCGGTCGCAACATGACCGTCTTCGAGTACGACGGCAAGCTGCTGGTGGTCGACTGCGGGGTGCTCTTCCCCGACGTGGAGCAGCCCGGGGTCGACCTGATCCTGCCCGACTTCGGTCCGATCCTGGACCGGCTCGACGACGTCCAGGCGATCGTGCTGACCCACGGCCACGAGGACCACATCGGCGCGGTGCCCTACCTGCTCGCGCACAAGCCCGACATCCCGCTGGTCGGCTCCCAGTTCACCCTCGCCCTGGTCGAGGCGAAGCTGGCCGAGCGGCGGATCCAGCCCTACACGCTGACCGTGCGGGAGGGCGGCCGGGAGCGGCTCGGCCCGTTCGAGTGCGAGTTCTTCGCGGTCAACCACTCGATCCCCGACGCGCTCGCGGTGGCCATCCGCACGCCGGCCGGCCTGGTGCTGCACACCGGCGACTTCAAGATGGACCAGCTCCCGCTGGACGGCCGGATCACCGACCTGGCCGGGTTCGCCCGGCTCGGCGCCGAGGGCGTGGACCTGCTGCTCTCGGACTCCACCAACGCGGAGATCCCCGGCTTCGTCACCCCCGAGCGGGAGATCGGGCCGGTGCTCGACTCGATCTTCGCGAAGGCCAAGGGGCGGATCATCGTCGCGTCCTTCGCCTCGCACGTGCACCGGGTGCAGCAGGTGTTCGACTCCGCCGCCGAGCACGGCCGCAAGGTCGCCCTCATCGGCCGGTCCATGGTCCGCAACATGGGCATCGCCCGCGACCTGGGGCTGCTCAACATCCCGGCCGGGCTGGTCGTCGGGCTGGAAGAGGCGACGAACATGCCGCCCGAGCAGATCGTGCTGATGTCCACCGGTTCGCAGGGCGAGCCGATGAGCGCCCTGGGCCGGATGGCCAGCGGCGACCACCGGCACATCACCATCGCCCCCGGCGACACCGTGGTGCTCGCCTCCTCGCTGGTGCCCGGGAACGAGACCTCGGTCTACCGGGTGATCAACCGGCTGGCCCGGGCGGGCGCCGTGGTGGTGCACAAGGACGTGGCCAAGGTGCACGTCTCGGGCCACGCCCCCGCCGGCGAGCTGCTCTACCTGCTCAACGTGGTCCGTCCCAGCAACCTGATGCCGGTGCACGGCGAGTGGCGGCACCTGCGCGCGCACGCCCGCCTCGGCATCGAGTCCGGCGTCGCCCCCGACCGGGTGGTGCTCTGCGAGGACGGCGACGTCGTCGACCTCGTCGAGGGCCGGGCGAGCCTGGTCGGGCACGTGAAGAGCCGCTACGTCTACGTCGACGGCCTCGCCGTCGGCGACGTCAGCGAGTCGCTGCTCACGGAGCGCCGGATCCTCGGCGACGGCGGATTCATCGCCACCACCGTGGTGGTCGACTCGGTGACCGGCAAGGTGGTGGGCGGCCCGACCCTGTCGGCGAAGGGTTTCTCCGAGGACCCGGAGGCGTTCAGCCCGGTGATCCCGCTGGTCACCGAGGCCCTGAACCGGGCGGCCTCCGACGGCATCACCGACCCGCACCAGCTCCAGCAGATCGTCCGGCGCACCGTGGGACGGTGGGTGAACGACGCGTACCGCCGTCGGCCCATGATCGTCCCCACCGTCGTCGAGGTCTGACCCCGCGCCGCCGCGACGCCCGCCCGCACCCCGTGTGCCGGCGGGCGTCGTCGGCTCAGGGCAGGGCGGCGACCGCCTCGGCGTACGCGACGCCGGTGTCCACGGCCGCGTCGAGCAGGACCGTGAGCTGGGCCGGGGCCACCCCGTGCGCCAGGTCGGTGGCGACGTGACCGGCCAGCAGCAGCTCGCCCTCCCGCTCGTGCACGTACGCCTTCGGCAGCAGCCGGTCGTGGTTCCAGGCGTTGCAGAAGGCGTACGCCTCCGCGAGCCGGTCGGCCGGCAGCCGGCGGTTCGCCACGGACCGGGCCTGGAGGATCTCGCCCCGCTCGCCGGCCTGCCGGAACTGGATCAGCGCCTCGCCCCACCGGCCCGTGACGGCGCCACGGTCGTCCACCGCGTACCGGTCCCCGCGCCGGTCCAGCTCGGCGGTGATCATCGCCAGGCTCAGCGGGCGCGGCTCCTCGTCGGGCGGGTCGTCGTCGGGCGGGTCGTCGGCGGCGTCGTCCGCGGCGTCGTCGGGCGGCAGGGGCACCGGTGCGGCGGCCGGCCGTTCGGCCAGCCAGGACGCGATCCGGCCGGACTGATGGCCGGTGCCGTTGCGGGCGTCGAAGCTGCCGGCCAGCGCGGTGGCCACCCCGAGCAGGGTGGCGCCCAGCGTGGCCACGTCGAGCTCGGCGGCCGGCCGCACCCCGTACGCCGGGCGGTGCACCGTCCGCCCGCCGAGCCCCGCCTCCACGGCGAGGGCGCAGACCAGCGCCCCGGCGGCGGCGAACTCCATCGCGGACAGGTCGTCGTGCGGCCGGTCCAGCCGGGGCAACTGCTCGGCGAGGACGTCGACGCCCCGGGCGGGATGCCCGGCCAGCGCACACCACCGCAGGTGCGTCGCGAGCAGCGGGAAGGCGGCCCGCTCCCGCCGGTGCCGCCGGTACGCCCGCACGTGCGCCTCGGCCGCCCGCTCGGGCTCCCCGGTCCGTAGCCAGGACAGCAGCCCGGCGACCAGCGTCCGCTCCGGCTGCTCGGTGCAGTCGACGCCGCCGTGCGGGGAGTCCGGCAGGGCGGCCAGCGCGGCCCGGTGGTCGCCCCAGCCGGCGAGCAGTTCCGCCCGTCGGGCCGCCGCGCAGTCCGGGCAGCCACCGACCGGCCCCGGATCGGCCGTCGACCAGTGCTCGTACCACCGCCGGGCGGTGGGCTCGTCGCCGAGATGGTCGGCGATGCGGCAGCGCAGCTCGGCGACCACCGCCGGGTCGTCGGCGGCGCGCGCGGCGAGGTCGTCCAGCATGGCCCGGGCCTGGTCCAGCCCGACGCGGGGCGAGCCGAGCAGTGCCTCGACCGCGTACCGCCGGTAGCGCCGCAGCGGCTCGGCCTGGTCTGCCGCCAGCAGGTCGGGGCGGCGCTCCACCGTGGCGAGGCAGCGGCGCACCGGCTCGACCAGCCGCCACCGCTGCCCGTGCAGGAGGTACGCCTCGATGAGCGCGAACCGGGCCGCCAGCGCCGTCCGGTCGTCGCCCGTGGCGTCGGCGTGGGCCGCGATCCGTTCCAGCTCGGTGCTGCGGGCCTCGCCGTCGGGGGTGTCGCGGGCGTCGGCGAGCGCGCCGGCCAGCGCCGGGTCCGGCCCCCGGCCCCCGCGCCGCAGCCCGCTCCACCAGCCGGGCAGCCCGAACGGGTCGAGGCCGCGACCGGCCAGGTCCCCGCCGCGGCCCGTCACGCCACCACCCCGCCGGGCAGCCGGGCCACCTCGGTGGCGAGTTGACAGCCGGTGGCGATGCCACAGTCGAGCAACTGGTCGAGCTGGTGCGCGGTGACGCCGCGTTCCAGGTCGGTGATGACCTCGCCGCAGATCCGGGCCCGCCCGTCGTCCTCGACGTGCACGAAGGCCTTCGGCCAGAGCCGGTCGTGGTTCCACGCGTTGCAGAAGGCGTGCAGCGCCGGCACGTACTCGATGGGGAACGCCGGCGCGGTCAGGGTGCGGACCTGGAGCAGCTCGCCGTTGGCGCCGGGGCGCAGGAACCAGATCAGGCTGTCGTCCCAGCGGCCGACCAGGTCGCCGTCGGCGTCGGCCTGGACCCGGTATCCCCGGCTGTGCAGCACGGCGGCGATCAGCTCGCCGGTCAGCGGTTCCAGCGCCCCCGGGTGCCCGGCCAGGTGGCCGTCCCGACCGTCCTCGGTTCCCGGCGACGACATGGGGGCAACCCTTCTGAGGCAGATATCACGTGACGCGGCGGGGCCCGCGCTGCGACACGCGGACACGACCCGGAAAGGCGGCGATCTGCCGGGTCACGCCATTAGGTTGATGCTATGGCGGGCCGTACCTCTCAGGCGAGCCGGCGGCGCGGCGCGTCGCCGCGTGGCACCACGAACAGTCGTGCCCGTCAGCCGGCGAAGAAGACCGCCCGCGCGGCGGCCCGGCGGCGGCCGGCGGCCCGGTCCGGCCCGGGTCCGATGGTCGGGCAGGCGGTCCGCGCACTGTGGATGGGGATGGCGCACGGCCTCGGCTGGGCGTTCCGGCAGGCCGGCTCCGCCCGGGGGCTCGACCCGGAGCAGCGCCGCGACGGCGCGGGCCTGCTGGTCTTCGGCCTCGCCCTGCTCAGCGCGGTGGCCCTCTGGTTCTCCGGCGCCGGCCCGGTCGGCGCGCGGCTGGCCGACACCTTCCGCCTCTTCCTCGGGGCGATCTCGGTCGTGGTGCCGGTGCTGCTGATGATCGGCGCCTGGCGGTTGATGCGCGAGCCCGTCGATCCCGAGCACCGCGGCCGGGGCCTGGTCGGCTGGACCTCGATGCTGGTCGCCACCGCCGCGATGCTGCACATCGGACAGGACCCGGCCGACGCGGGCCAACGCGACTTCGCCGGCGGTCTGGTCGGCGCCGGCGTCGGCAGCCTGATGGAGCGGGCGGTCACCGCCTGGGTGGCCGTGCCGCTGCTGATCCTGCTGCTGGTCTTCGGCCTGCTGGTGGTCACCGCGACCCCGATCAACAAGGTCCCGGAGCGGCTCGGCCTGCTGTTCGGCACCCGGATCGCCCCGCCGGTGGCGGTGGAGGAGACGGACGAGGAGCCCGCCCGGCCGACGCCCCGCAAGCGCGCGGCGAAGCGGGCGGCCCCGCCGCCGCCCGACCCGGCGGAGTTCGACGACGACCTCGACGGGGTGGACCTCCAGGAGACCCTGGTGCTGCCCCGCAAGCCTCCGGGCCGCGTTCCGGCCACCCGCAGGCCGGCGGAGCCGCCGGAGCACTCGCCCGCCCCGACGCGGGCCGAGCAGCTCGCGCTGACCGGGCTGGCGGGCGACTACACGCTGCCGCCCGCGAACATCCTCGGCAGCGGCGCGGCCCCGAAGTCCCGGAGCAAGGCCAACGACGAGGTGATCGTCGCGCTCACCGGCGTCTTCGAGCAGTTCGGTGTGGACGCGGCCGTCACCGGGTTCACCCGCGGGCCGACCGTCACCCGCTACGAGGTGGAGCTGGGCCCGGGCGTCAAGGTCGAGCGGATCACCCAGCTCTCCCGCAACATCGCGTACGCGGTGAAGTCGCCGGACGTGCGGATCCTCAGCCCGATCCCGGGCAAGAGCGCGGTCGGGGTGGAGATCCCGAACACCGACCCGGAGAACGTGGCGCTCGGCGACGTGCTGCGGTCGCGAGCCGCCACCAGCGACCACCACCCGATGGTGGTGGCGCTGGGCAAGGACATCGAGGGCGGCTACGTGGTGGCCAACCTCGCCAAGATGCCGCACATCCTGATCGCCGGCGCGACGGGCGCGGGCAAGTCGTCCTGCCTGAACTCGCTGCTGGTGTCCATCCTCACCCGGGCCACGCCGGACGAGGTGCGGCTGCTGCTGATCGACCCGAAGCGGGTCGAGATGACGGGCTACGAGGGCATTCCGCACCTGGTCACCCCGATCGTGACCAACGCGAAGAAGGCGGCCGACTCGCTGGAGTGGGTCGTGCGCGAGATGGACATGCGCTACGACGACCTCGCCGCCAACGGGGTCCGGCACATCGACGACTTCAACCGCAAGGTGCGCAACGGCGAGATCAAGGCGCCGCCGGGCAGCGAGCGGGAGATGCGCCCGTACCCGTACCTGCTGGTGATCGTGGACGAGCTGGCCGACCTGATGATGGTCGCTCCGCGCGACGTGGAGGACTCGGTCGTCCGGATCACCCAGCTCGCCCGCGCGGCCGGCATCCACCTGGTGCTGGCCACCCAACGCCCGTCGGTCGACGTGGTCACCGGCCTGATCAAGGCCAACGTGCCGTCCCGCCTGGCGTTCGCCACCTCCTCGCTGGCGGACTCGCGGGTCATCCTCGACCAGCCGGGCGCGGAGAAGCTGCTGGGCCGCGGCGACGGCCTGTTCCTGCCGATGGGCGCCTCGAAGCCGATCCGGATCCAGGGCGCCTGGGTGACCGAGCGCGAGATCGCCGACGTGGTGAAGTTCTGCAAGGACCAGCGCGAGCCGGAGTTCCGCCCGGACGTGCTCGTCGCGCCGGACGCCGGCAAGAAGAAGATCGACGAGGAGATCGGCGACGACCTCGACCTGCTGGTGCAGGCGGTCGAGCTGGTGGTCACCTCGCAGTTCGGCTCGACCTCGATGCTCCAGCGCAAGCTGCGGGTCGGCTTCGCCAAGGCGGGGCGGCTGATGGACCTCATGGAGACCCGGGGCGTGGTCGGCCCGTCGGAGGGGTCCAAGGCCCGGGACGTGCTGGTCAAGCCGGACGAGCTGGAGGAGGTCCTGGTCGGCCTGCGCGGCGGCGAGGACTAGGAACCCCCGGCCACACACGCGACGGGCCCGCCGGCACGCCGGCGGGCCCGGTCTCCGCTGGGGGAGCGGTGGGTCAGTTGTTGACGAACGCGTTGATGATCAGCAGGCTGATCACGATGGCGGCCACGTTGGCGGCGGCGGCGTACCAGCCGAGCGGCTTGTCACCGAGCACGGCGCCGACGATGCCCAGGACCAGCCCGATCACGCCGAAGATGAGCGGGTTGAGCAGGAGCGCGAGGACCGCGAACACGAAGCCCACGATGGTGCAGATGCGGGCGGCGTTGGTGCGCGGGCGGGCGGTCGAGTGCATGTTGGCCATGTCTGCCTCCGTGGGTGAGAGCCTTTTCCGGTGCCAGGCACAGCTCTACCCACTGTGGTCGTCCGTCACGCCTCGCCCCTGTGGACGCCGCTCAGTGGAAGACCTTCAGGCCGACGACGCCGGCGACCACCAGCAGCAGGCAGGCTATCCGGGGCAGGCTGGCCGGCTCGTTCAGCGCGAGCATCCCGACCAGGGCGGTGCCGACCGCCCCGATGCCGACCCAGACGACGTAGCCGGTGCCGACCGGGATCTCGCGCAGCGCGTACGCCAGGCCGGCCATGCTGAGCACCAGGGTCACCACGAAGACCAGCGACGGGACGAGCCGGGTGAAGCCGGCGCTGCGGTCGAGGGCGATCGCCCACGCGGTCTCGAGAAGTCCGGAGACCACCAGCACGATCCAGGCCATGGAAGATCACCTCTGCGTAGGCGCCCGGACCAGCGGGCCGGGAGGAGTGGGTTCGGTACACACACGCGGGGCGTCTTGGCCTGACCGGGTACGCCCACCACTCGTCCGGGGCGACCTGGGGCCGCCACGAACGACGGTAGCACCGGCCGGGCGGCTTCCGGGGTGAGCCGGACCACCACGGGTTGACGTGAACCTCGCTTCAACTTGCAGTATCGGGGTATGTCGCTGCTCTTCTCCGATCCCGAGGTCGCCGCCGGGCTGGACGCCCCCGCCACGGTCGCCGCGATGCGGGACGCCCTGCTCGCCGCGTACGCCGGCCGCCTGGTGGCCCCGCCCCGGGCCGCCGCGCCGCTGGGCGGGGGACGGATGGTGCTCACCGCCGGCCACCTCACCGGAGAGTGGTACGGCTACCGCTCGTACGACACGTTCGGGCACCCGGAGAGCGAGCAGGTGGTCGTGCTGCACGACGGGCGCACCGGGGCGGTCCGGGCGGTGGCGGTCGGGGAGGAGTTGGGCTCCCGGCGTACCGGCGGGCTCGGCGGGGTCGCCGTGGACGCCCTTGCCCGGCCGGACGCCGCCACCCTGGGCGTGATCGGCTCCGGCGGGCAGGCGTGGACCCAGGTCTGGGCCGCCGCCGCCGTCCGCCCGCTGCGCGAGGTCACCGTGCACAGCCGCTCCGTCGCCCGGCGGGAGTCGTTCGCCGCCCGGGTCCGCGCCGAGCTGGGCGTGCCGGCGCGGGCGGTGGACTCGGCGCGGGCCGCCGTCCGGGACCGCGACGTCGTGGTGCTCGCCACCACCGCCGTCGGCCCCGTGCTCGACGCCGCCGACCTGGCCCCCGGCACCCACGTGAACACGGTCGGCTTCAAGCAGGTCGACCGGCACGAGTTCGGCACCGACCTGCTGGACGTCGCCGACCTGCTGGTCACCGACTCGCCGGCGCAGGCGGCCGCGTACGACCCGCCGATGCTGGCGGCGCTGCCCGCGTACGCCGGGCGGTTGCGCGACCTGGGTGCGGTGCTGGCCGGCGCCGTCCCCGGCCGGACCGGCGCGGACCAGGTCTCGGTCTTCTGCTCGACCGGCCTGGCCGGCACGGAGGTCTTCCTGCTCGACCGGCTGGTCGGGGTGGGCGCGGCGGCGGTCTGAGCGGGCCGTGGCCGCCGGGAGCGTACGGGCGGCCCGCCGTTGGCGGCCGCCGCCCGCGCGCCCGGTACCCTCGGATGGTGTCTGCCACCTCCCCTTCCCCCGCCGACGGCCGCCGTGTCGCCCTGCTGACCCTGGGCTGTGCCCGCAACGAGGTCGACTCGGAGGAGCTGGCCGCCCGGCTGCACGCCGACGGCTGGCAGGTCACCACCGACGGCGAGGGCGCCGACGTGGTGGTCGTGAACACGTGCGGCTTCGTGGAGAAGGCGAAGCAGGACTCCATCCAGACCCTGCTGGCCGCCGCCGACACCGGCGCCAAGGTGGTCGCCGCCGGCTGCATGGCCGAGCGGTACGGCCGCGAGCTGGCCGACAGCCTCCCCGAGGCGCAGGCGGTGCTGAGCTTCGACGACTACCCGGACATCGCCGCCCGGCTGGACGCGGTGGTGGCCGGCGAGCGGATCGGCGCGCACACCCCGCGCGACCGGCGCGAGCTGCTGCCCCTCACCCCCGTCTCCCGGCGGGACAGCGGGGTGTCGCTGCCCGGCCACGGCACCCCGGTCCGGGGCGTCACCGAGACCGACGAGCACACGCCGGCCCACCTGCGCCAGGTGCTGCGCCACCGGCTCGACACCGGCCCGGTCGCCTCGCTCAAGCTGGCCAGCGGCTGCGACCGGCGCTGCGCGTTCTGCGCCATCCCCGCCTTCCGCGGCGCCTTCGTCTCCCGTACGCCGGACGAGCTGCTCGCCGAGGCGGAGTGGCTGGCCAAGACCGGCGTCCGCGAGCTGGTGCTGGTCAGCGAGAACTCCACCTCCTACGGCAAGGACCTGGGCGACCCCCGGGCGCTGGAGAAGCTGCTGCCCCAGCTCGCCGCGATCGACGGCATCGTCCGGGTGCGGGCGAGCTACCTCCAGCCGGCCGAGACCCGGCCCGGCCTGGTCGAGGCGATCGCCACCACGCCCGGCGTGGCGCCCTACTTCGACCTGTCGTTCCAGCACTCCAGCGAGCCGGTGCTGCGCCGGATGCGCCGCTTCGGCTCCACCGAGCGGTTCCTGGAGCTGCTGGCGAGCGCCCGCGCGCTAGCCCCGGGCGCGGGCGCGCGGAGCAACTTCATCGTCGGCTTCCCCGGCGAGACCCGCGGCGACTACCAGGAGCTGGTCCGGTTCCTGACTGAGGCGCGGCTCGACGCGATCGGTGTGTTCGACTACAGCGACGAGGACGGCACCGAGGCCGCCGGGCTGCCCGGCAAGGTCTCCGCCGCCACGGTCAAGCGCCGCTACGACAGGCTCAGCGCGCTCGCCGACGAGCTCTGCTCGCAGCGCGCCGAGGAACGCCTGGGCTCCACGGTCGAGGTGCTGGTCGACTCGGTCGACGACGGCGTGGTCGAGGGGCGGGCGGCCCACCAGGCCCCCGAGGTCGACGGCTCGACCACCCTCGTCGCCCCGGCCGACGGCGGGGTGGACCTGGCCGCGCTGCGCCCGGGTGACCTGGTGCGGGCGACGGTGACCAGCACCGAGGGAGTGGACCTGGTGGCGGTCCCGGATGAGATGATCTCGGCGGCGCCCGGCGCAACACGGTGACGGCGGGCCCGGACGGAGCGGGGGAGCCACGTGGTGGGGTGCCAGGTACGCCACGGCCGCCGGAGCGGGGCGCGGCGGTGACCGGGGCGACGGAATCGACGCCCGCGCCGGTGGTGGCCGGCGTGCCGGTGATGAACGCGGCCAACGCGCTCACCGCGCTGCGGCTGGTCCTGGTGCCGGTCTTCGCGGCGTCCGTGGTCGCCTCCGCCATGGACCACGCCGGCTGGCGGATGGTCGCCTGCCTGATCTTCGCCGTCGCCTCGGCGACCGACCTCGTGGACGGCTGGATCGCCCGCCGGTTCGCCCTGGTCACCTCGGTGGGCAAGGTCGCCGACCCGATCGCCGACAAGGCGCTCACCGGCGCCGCGCTGCTGCTGCTCTCCTGGTACGACCAGCTGCCCTGGTGGGTGACCGCCGTGATCCTCGTCCGCGAGCTGGGCATCACCGCGCTGCGCTTCTGGGTGATCCGCCACGGCGTGATCGCGGCCAGCCGGGGCGGCAAGATCAAGACTGCGCTCCAGATCCTGGCCATCACGTGGTACCTGTGGCCCATGCCGGCCGTGCTCGCCGCCGTCGGCCCGTGGATCATGGCCGCCGCGGTCGGCGTCACGGTGGTCACCGGCTTCGACTACGTCGCGCAGGCCCTCCGGCTGCGCCGCCCCGCCGCCTGACCGGCGCCCGTACCGCCCGTCCTCTCCCGCCCGGCCCCGCCCCTCTCCCGCCCGGAGCCGCGCCCGTCGGGAAGGATGAGTAGGGCCGACGGGGCGGGGAAAGGATCCGGGACATGGACAGTGACGCTGAGGGAACGCGGCCGGCCGGAAGCCCGGCGGCCGGCGTGGTGCACAGCCTCTCGGAACGGCACGAGACCCTGGCCACCGTCGAGTCGCTCACGGGCGGCCTGCTGGCCGCCTCGATCGTGGAGATCGCCGGAGTGAGCGGCATCTACCGGGGCGGCCTGGTGGTCTACGCCACCGAGCTCAAGTCGCTGCTCGCCGACGTGCCGGAGGACCTGCTGGCCGAGCGGGGGCCCGTCGACCCGGACGTGGCGGTGGCCCTCGCCGAGGGCGGACGGCGCCGCTGCGGGGCCGACTGGGGTCTGGCCACCACCGGGGTGGCCGGTCCCGAACCGCAGGACGGCAAGCCGGTCGGGCTGGTCTACGTCGCCGTGGCCGGGCCGTCCGGCACCGAGGTCCGGCAGCTCGACCTGGCCGGCGGTCGCGACCACGTCCGCTCGGCCGCGGTCGTCGAGGCGTTGCGGCTGCTCGCCGCGCGGATCCACGAGACCGACGCCGCCGGGGCGGCGGCGTCCGACGGGCGGGCGGCCGGAGCCGACGGCGGGCGGACCGACGCGGCCGGCGCGGGTCGCCGCTGACGGCCTTCCAGGATCCGAGGGGCGGGGTGGGATGTCGTGGGGGCCCGCAACGGGTACGGTTGCGGGAAGGCTCCGACGACCGGTCCGGCTCGACGTGCCGGACGGGCCGCCTGGAAGAGTGGTGTCCCTCAGGGGGAGGTGCGAATGGTCCTGCTACGCCGCGTGATCGGTGACGCACTGCGGGCGCGCCGGCAGGGGCAGCACCGCACCCTGCGCGAGGTCTCCTCCGCCGCCAACGTCAGCCTCGGCTACCTCTCCGAGATCGAACGCGGCCAGAAGGAGCCCTCCAGCGAGCTGCTGGCCGCGATCTGCGACGCCCTCGGTGCGCGCCTGTCCGAGCTGCTGCGTGAGGTCAGCGACACCGTCGCCCTCGCCGAGCAGATGCCCGGCGTGCTGGTGCCGGTGCAGGACGAGCCGGCCGCGCCCGTCGCCGTGCGTAGGAGCACGGGTCGGGGCGTCCACCAGGTCAGCTCGGACGGCACGGTCGCCGTCCAGGTCCGCCAGGACTCCCCGCTCAAGGCCACCCTGCGCAGCTCCCGGGTCCGGGGCAGCGAGCGCGACGTGGTCTGCGCCGCCTGACCCACCCCCTCTCCCTCGCCACGTGGTCGGCCTCGACGCCGCCGCGTACCCTTGATCGCGGACGGCGTCGGCGCTCGCTTCGCTCGCCGGTACGGATGCCCCGGTGGCGTCCGGCTGGGACGATGGAGCCACTGCCGCGCCGGAGCCGGCCGGGAGCACCCGGCGCGGTCCAGGCGGAGCGACGCTACTGAGGGGACAACGCAAAGATGGCGAACCCGTTCGTCAAGGGGTGGAAGTACCTGATGGCGCTCTTCGGCGCCAGGATCGACGAGCACGCCGATCCGAAGGTGCAGATCCAGCAGGCCATCGAGGAGGCCCAGCGTCAGCACCAGGCGCTGGTCCAGCAGGCCGCCGCCGTGATCGGCAACCAGCGGCAGCTGGAGATGAAGCTGTCCCGTCAGATGACCGAGGTCGAGCGGTTGCAGGCCAACGCCCGCCAGGCCCTGGTCCTCGCCGACCAGGCCCGCGCCCGCGGCGACGAGGCCGAGGCCGGCCGCTACGAGCAGTCCGCACAGGTCCTGGCGACCCAGCTGGTCTCGGCCGAGCAGGCCACGGAGGACCTCAAGACCCTGCACGACCAGGCGCTCGCCGCCGCCGCCCAGGCCCGTCGGGCGGTCGAGAACAACTCGATGATCCTCCAGCAGAAGCTCGCCGAGCGCACCAAGCTGCTCAGCCAGCTCGAGCAGGCCAAGATGCAGGAGAGCGTGGCCCGCTCGCTGGAGTCGATGTCGTCGCTGACCGCCCCCGCCAACACGCCCTCGCTCGACGAGGTGCGCGACCGCATCGAGCAGCGGTACGCCACGGCGATGGGCCGCGCCGAGCTGGCCGGCAACTCCGTCGAGGGCCGCATGCTGGAGATCCAGAAGTCGACCCTCGACTCGGCCGGCTCGTCCCGCCTGGAGCAGATCCGGTCGAGCATGGCCGGCGAGCAGCTCGGCGGCAAGCAGGAACGACCGGCCGCGGAGCAGGCCCAGCCCGCCGCGCCGGCCGCCGACCCGGCGGCCGCCGCCCGGCTCGACGAGCTCCGGGCCAGCATGGGCCGGGAGCGCGGCACCGGAGACACCACCGCCGCCGGCTGAGCGGCCGGTTCGAGGAGGCAGAGGTGGCAGACGAGCGCACGCGGTACTTCCGGCGCCTGAACCGGTTGCGGGGTTCCGCGCGCCGGTGGAGCGTCACGGCCGGCGGCCTGGGCGGCGCCGCCGCCGTGCTGACCCCGTACGCCGGGTTGGGGCTGCCCGACGCGGCCTGGGCGGCCGGGGCGGGCGGCGCGCTGGTGCTCGCCGCCTGGCGCTGGGTCGACCTGCGGGCGCTGGCCGCCCGGCCGGCACCACCGGCGCTCGACCCGGCCGAGGCCGCTGCCCGGTCCCGCGCCAGGCTGGTCGCCGCCGTGGAGCGGCTCCCCGTCGGCCCCGGCGTGCTGGCCGAGGTCCGCCGGGTGCGCTCCCGGGTGGCGCTGCGCGGCACCAGCGCCGCCGAGCCGTGGGCCCGGCTGGACCGGGCCGCCCTGACCCTCGCCGGGATGACCGGCCGGCTCACGGGGCTCGCCTCGCCGGCCGTGCTGGAGGCCGCCGAGGCGGACCGGTCGCTGCGGGACCTCGCCGACCGGGTGGCCAGCGTCGAGCGCACGCTGCGGCTCGCCCCGGCCGAGTCCCGGCCGGCGCTGGCCGAGGCGCACCGGGCCCTGAGCGCGCAGCTGGAGCAGGGCGTCACCGCGTACGAGCGGCTCGTCGTGGCCGCCGCCGGCTACGTCGCCGGGGAAGCCCACCCCGACGCTGCGCACCCGGCCGCCTCCCGGCTCACCGAGGCGACCGACCTGCTGCACGGCGTCGCCACGGCCCTGACCGAACTCCGCGGCGTCGGCGCCCCCCTCCGCACCCCCTGACGCCGCCCCTCCCTGCCCCGCCCCTCCGAGCCTCCCGCCCCTCCTGCGCGGTCCGAGTGCCTCGACCCTCCTGCGCGGTCGATCATGCAGTTGTGGTGCCGGCTCGGTACCTGTTCGGGCGTTTTGCACCCCACCACAGCTGCATGATCGACGCGGGCCCCGGCGGGGACGCGGGCAGGGACGCGGCGCGGGGGAGGGGGTCAGGGGGGTGTGGTTATGGGGATCGGGCCGGTGAACGGGGAGCTGCCGACGACGTTGAACGACCGGATCCGGTAGTGGTAGGTGACGCCGCGCGCCAGCCCGGTGTTGGTGAAGCCCCGGCCCGTGACGGTGAAGGTCGCCACCTCCCGGCCGAACGCCGGGTCCAGCGCCCGCTGCACGATGAACCCCGCGCCCGGTGCGGCCGGCGTGCTCGCCGCCCAGGCGAGGATCACCGTCGCCGTGTCCGGCCCGGGTGCCGTCGCGGTGGCGGTCACCCCCGTGGGCGGGCCCGGCGCCGGCGGGGTGGTCGCCCGGGCCACCGTCGACCAGGCCGACGCGGCGCCGAGATAGGTGGTCCGCACCCGGTAGTAGTACGTGGTGTCGGGGGCGACGGCGATGTCGAGATGGTTGTCGCCGACGCCGATCGCGGTGGTGCCCGGCCCGCTGCTGAACGTCGGGTTGGTGGCCCGCTGCACGTCGATCCCGGTGGCGAAGGAGCGGTTGGCCCAGCGCAGCGCGATCCGCAGCGGCGCGGCCGGCGGGATCGCCGCGGTCAGCCCGGCCGGCGCGGCGAGGTGTACCGAGGCCGGCACGCTGTTGGACCACGTGGAGCAGCTCACCGCGTTCTCCGCCCGGATCCGGTAGTGGTAGGTCACCCCGGGGGTGACGCTGGCGTCGGTGTAGCGGGTCGCCGTGGCCGCCACGGTGATCGCCGTGAGGCCCTCCGTGAAGGCGGCGTCGGTGGCCCGCTGGAGCAGGTGGCTGGTGGCCGGTGGCCGGCTTCCGTTGCCCGTCCAGGTCAGCGCGATCGCGGGCAGCGCGGTGGCCGAACCGGGGGCGGGGGTCGCGGTCAGCCCGGTCGGTGCCCGGGGCGAGACCCGCAGCACCAGCGGCCGGATCATGCCCTGGTCCCGGTGGCCGCCGAGCTGGCTGTGCCAGTGGTACTCCCAACCGAGGTTGACGAGCTGGTTCACCACGACCGCGGGTCGGCCGTCGACCGGGCTGACCGGGGTCGAGCCGGTCCGGGCGCCCGCCGGCCGGAGCGGGTCGAGCAGCCGTACGCTGTCGCCGATCTTGAACGGCAGGGGCGGCGCGACCGGCCGGAGCGCGACGATCACGTCCTCGCGCGGGTCGACCCGGACGACCTGCTTCCAGCCCCGCTCCGCCGGGTGCGGCGGCCGGGTGGCGCCGTCCCAGCCGACCCGGCCGACCAGCTGCACGTCGCAGCCGGTGAACCGCACCGGCTGGGTCTGCCGGCTGTTGCCGCGGATCCGCCAGAGCTGGGTGCCGTCGCCGGGCCCGCCCACCGCGACGGCCGGATCGCTGACGTGCAGCACCTCCGTGGCCGGGTCGGTCGGCCCGAGCGGCAGGACGGTGGGGGAGAGCGGCCCGGCGTGCGGGTGCCCGACGCCGAGCCGGCCGACGAGCCGGCCGTGGTCCGGTTCGAAGACCTGCTGCACCGCCTTGACCTCCAGCGGCAGGAGCACCGGGGCGGCGGCGCCGGCCGGGACGAAGCTGACCGTCGCGGCGTGCACCGGGACCACCGTGTCGCGCGCGGTCCGGGTGCCGAACGCCCCGTCGTACGCCGGCTGCGGCACGATCGGCGGGCGCTGGCTGGCCGCGTACGCCTCGGGCAGGCGCTCGCGCAGCCGCGCCAGGTCGTACGGCGGCGCCGGGGTGCCGACGACCCGGAACTGGAGCAGGGTGCGGGTGTTCGGCCCGTACCCGGGGCGGGTCGGCGGCGCGCCGCCCTCGGCGCTGCGGTCCGGGGCGCCCGTGAAGTGGTCGGCGCGCGGGTCGAAGCCGGGCAGCGGGGCAGGGCAGTCGTTGTAGAGGATCAGCGTGCCGCCGGGCGCGACGGTGGAGAAGTCGACAAGCACGTCGGCCGCCTCCCCCGGGGCGAGCAGCAGCGCGTGCGCGTCGACGTTGAGCACGGTCGGGTCGCGCCGGTCGTACCGGTAGCTCACCGGCCGGTTCGGCACCACCACCGGCGCGGGCAGCAGGCCGCACTCGTTGCCGATCTGGACGAGCTCCGGGCCGGCGGCGCGCGGGTCCGGCACCCCGCCGTCGCGCCCGTCCGTCGGCCAGCCGGCGGGCCGCTCCGGCGCGCGTACCGCCTCCACCATCGGCACCTCGCCGGCGTCGGCGTCGGCCAGCCCGCCGTCCGGGTCCCACATCGGTCCGTCGGAGCGGGCCCGGTAGAGCTGGAGGTTCAGGCCGCGGTCCAGGCAGGCGTTGAGGATCCGGAACCGGTACGTCCTCGGCTCGACCTCCAGGTACGGGTACGCGATCCCGTTGACCAGCACGGTGTCGCCGAACGCGTCCGGCACCGCCGACGGGTGCGGGACGCCGGGCGCGAGCGGCGGCTCGTCGGGGTCGGCGACGGGGTCGTGATGCGGGTTCGGCACGGGGTCCGCCCGGTGCCGCGTACCGCCGTGCTCCCGCTGCCCGGCGTCGTCGCCCGTACGCGACCACGGGCCGTAGTCCCACCGGCCGGTCGGGTTCGTCCCGTCGGCCCGGTGCGGGTTCTGCCTGGGCTGGTAGACGTGCGGGTGCCAGAGGCTGCCCCGGGAGCCCCAGCGGTCCCGGTCCCACGTCGGGTCCTCCCCGGCGAGCTGGGCGTCCTCCGGCACGAACGTCTTGTCCTCGATCACCAGGGGCAGCTGCTCGGCGGGGAGCACCTCGTCGGCGACGAGCCGCTCCTCGGCGGGATCGGTGAGCAGGTAGAGGGCGACCTGCCCGGAGTAGACGGTGAGCCGGGCCAGGCCGACGGTGTTGTCGTGGAACCAGCACAGCCGCCCGCTCTGCTCGTTCGGGTAGTAGAGCGTGGTGGCGCCCGCGCCGGGCGGTGGCATGTCGGGCACGTGGGCCAGGCCGGGCCCCGTCGGGTAGGGGGTGATCTCGCCGGCCGGGGTCACCCACTGCCAGGGGTTGCCGGCGCTGGTCCAGCCGGTGTGCGCGCCCGCCAGCCGCAGCACCGCCCGGTTCTGCGGGTAGGGCGCGGGGCCGTCGAGCGGGCCGGCCCCGGCGCCGTCGACGGTGGGGTCGACCGGCAGGAAGAGCTCGCCGGAGCGGCCGGTGGGGAGCTGGTTGATGAACTTGACCCGGACCGGCCGGCCGCGCCGGGCCAGGATGAGCGGGCCGAGGTGCCAGGGGCGCCCCGCCGGCGCGACCGTGTTGTGCCCGTGGGCGTCCGTGCCGAGGTTGAGCTGTCGGTAGCCGCGCAGCCGGGTCGCCGGCAGGTCCCGGTGCAGCCGCTGGGCGTACTGCTCCAGGCCGATCTCGTAGTAGTCGCAGCCCGGATAGCTGACGGTGTCCGGCACCGCCACCGGCAGGTGGGCGCCGAGCTGGGTGCGGCCGAGCACGCCGGGGCGGGGCAGTGCGTCGACGAACTTGCGGATGCCGGTGCCGGGCACCACGCAGCCGTCGGCGTCGACCACCGGCAGCGGGCTGCGGGCCTGGTTCGGCAGCGGGCCGAAGTAGCGCGGCACGGCGGCCGGGTCGAGGCTGGCCGGCGCGGCGACCGGCTCCGCCGCGCGCCGGGCCGCCGGCACGGGCCCCGCCCCGGTCCCGTCGGCGTCGTGCTCGGCGCGGGCGCTCGCCCGCTCCGCCCACGGGATCCGGAGTCTGCGGAACAGCTCCATGGCTCTCCCCGGTGTCCGGGCGCGGCGGCCACCACGTCGGCGTGGCGGACCGGTCGCGCGTCGCTGACGATGCGTGAGGAGTCAACCGCAGCATGCAACCTCGACGGCGATGTTAGGAAGTACCCAATCGTCCGTATCTGTGGCAAGGACGCGACTCGCCGCCCTGCCGGCGGAGTGTCCCGCCCGACACGCCGACCGGGTGGCTGCGGGCGGCTACCCGCCATGCGCGACGCAGGACACGCGCGTGTCGCACCGGCCCCGCAGGGTCAGTCGGCGGGACGCTCCGGCTGGCAGACCGGGCACCAGTAGGTGACCCGCTCGCCCAGTTCCTCCTTGCGGATCGCGGTGCCGCACCGCCGGCAGGGCTGGGCGCGCCGGCCGTAGACGTAGCTGGTCTGCCCCCGGCGCAGCGATCCGGTGGTGCTCTGCGTCCAGCGGCCCCGGTTCGCCGCGAGCAGCTTCTGCGCGAGGGCGACGGTGCCGGCGAGGTCCGGCACCGCGCGCACCGGGGTCCACGGCGAGACGCCGCGCAGGAAGAGCACCTCGCACCTGTAGAGGTTGCCGACGCCGGCCAGGTTGCGCTGGTCCAGCAGCGCCTCGGAGATGGTGACGTCCGGGTCGGCGGCCAACCGGCGCACCGCCTCCGCCGGGTCCCAGTCCGTGCCGAGCAGGTCGGGGCCGAGGTGCCCGACGAGCGACTCCTCCTCGGCGGTCGGCACCAGCGCCAACTCGTGCAGGTGGTAGCCGACGGCGACCGCCCGCGCGCTGCGCAGCACGACCCGGATCAGGTGCGCCGGCCGGGCCGCCCAGCGCTCCTTAGGCGCGTACGCCCGCCAGGCGCCGTCCATCCGCAGGTGCGAGTGCAGCGTCCAGCGCGCCCCGCCGTCGTCTCCCGGTGCCGCGCCGCCGCCCTGTGCCGGGGCCGCACCGGCCTGCGTCGAGGCCGCACCGCCCTGCGGTCCGATCGGGGCGTCGGGCGGGGGCGTGGCGTGCGGTGGGGCGGTGAGCCGCAGCAGCAGGTGCTTGCCCCGGCTGGCCGACTCCCGCACCGTCCAGCCGGCGAGATCGGTCGCGGCGAGCTGCGGCACCCGGAAGTCGCTGCCGGTCAGGCGGGCGCCGGCCAGGGCACGGTGCAGTACGCGGGCGGTGTTCCAGACGGTGTCGCCTTCGGGCACCCGTCCATCCTTCCTCGTCCGAGCCGAATTCGCATGTGTCGCTATTTGTATGGAGGTTCCTGTCGATCTACTGACAAGGGCACGATCAGGGAGTTCTGAGGAGAATGCCCATGATTCTGCCCCAACGTCGCGCCCGTACCGCCGCCCTGACCGTCATCCTCGCCCTCGCCCTCGTACCCGCCCCGAGCCCCGCGCTCGCCGCCGCCGGCGGCGGCGAACGGTGGAGCACCGACCTCTCCCGCGTCGACGCCGACGACGTCAACGTCCGGCACACCCGCGCCGGGCTCCGGCTGGCCGACCCCCGCCCCGCTCGGTCCCGCGCGCCCCGCAGCGCGGTCGCCGAGGGGATCTTCCTCGCGCCGCCGCGCACCCTGGCCCGGCCGGCCACCCGGATCCGCGCCGCCGTCGACGCCCGCACCGCCGCCGGCGGCACCGCCGAGGCCCAGGTGCGGGGCTGGCGGGCGGCGGGCTGGACCGAGTGGCGCGAGGCCACCGGCGGGGCGGTCTTCGACCGGCCGGTCACCCGCGTGCAGACCCGGGTGGTGCTCACCGCGAGCCGGCCGGGCGCGACCGCGGAGGTGCGCGCCGTGCGACTCACCGCCGACACCGTCGCCGCCGTCGCCGCCTCGCCCGGCCTCACCTACCGGGTGTACGCGACGCGCATCGGGCTGGTCGGCGAGGTGACCGCCAACGGGCACACGATCGTGGCCGGGGACCACTTCGTCGCGCTGCCGTCGCGGCGCGGCCTGGCCCCGGCGAACACCGGCGACTACACCGTGCGGGTCTGCACCACCACGGGCAGCCGCTGCGAGTACGCCCCGGTCTGGGACGTCGGCCCCTGGAACACCCGGGACGACTACTGGAACCTCAGCGCCGTCCGGGAGAACTGGAAGGACCTCCCGCAGGGCCGGCCGCAGGCACAGGCGGCCTACCAGTACGGCTACAACGGCGGGCGGGACCAGTTCGGGCGGGTCGTGTTGAACCCGGCCGGCGTCGACCTCGCCGACGGCACCTTCTGGGACGGGTTGCAGCTCACCACCAACGCCTGGGTGGACGTGGCGTACCTGTGGACCGGCAGCGGTCCGCGCGGCGTGGTCGGCGACGGTCCGCTCAACATCCGCGCCGGCGCCGGCACGGGGTACGCGGTGCGCGGCCTGGCCGCCCGGTACGCCAACGTGCCGATCGAGTGCTACGTGACCGGGCAGACCGTCGTCGGCCCGTACCGGACCACCAACCGGTGGAACCGCCTCACCGGCGGGCAGTACGTCAGCCACGCGTACGTCTCGGCGGTCTACGGCGGCACCGTGCCGCTCTGCTGACCACCACCCGCGTACGCCCGCCGGGCCGGCCGGCTCCGGTCCGGCGCCCGGGTCGCCCGCCCGGCACCTCGCCGGGCCGGCTGGCTGCTCAGCCGGCCGTGACGCGCAGCAGGTCGCCCGGCGCCACCGCCAGCAGGTCCACCGCCCGGCCGCCGTTGACCGCCACGGCGACCAGGCCGGCGGAGTCGGCGTGCACCAGCAGCCCGCCCGGTCCGGCGTCGCCGAAGGTACGCCCGTGCACGGCCTCCCGGCCGGGCCCGGCACCCGCGCCCGGTCGCACCCGGACCCGGACCGGCAGCGGCGCCAGCAGGCCGGCCGGCGCGGCCAACTGGACGTTGCCGAAGTGGTCGACGGTCAGCACCTCGGCCGTGAACCCGTCCGCCTCCCGCCGGAGCACCGGCGCCGGCAGCCGGACCAGGGACTCCGGGTCGACCGCCGGGCCGACCCCGGACAGCGGTGCGCCGAGCGCCAGCCGCGCGGCGACCGGCGCGAAGACGTCCCGGCCGTGGAACGTGCGGGACACCTCGGACGCGAGCCACTTCGGGTCGGTCAACTCGACGGCCGCGGTCACCCCGCCCAGCGCCTCGGCGGCCTCCACCAGCAGGCCGTTGTCCGGCCCCACCAGCATCCCGCGGGGCGTGGCCAGCGCGACGCCCCGCCGGGTGGTGCCCACGCCCGGGTCGACGACGGCCACGTGCACCCCCTGCGGCAGGTGTGGCACGGCCTGCGCGAGCACCGCCGCGCCCCGGCGTACGTCGGCCGGCGGGACGAGGTGGGTCACGTCGACGACCCGGGCCTCCGGCGCCAGTCGCGCGATCACCCCGTGGCAGGCGGCGACGAATCCGTCGGCGAGGCCGTAGTCGGTGGTCAGCGAGATCCACGGGGCGCGGGGCGTGCCGGCGGGCGGGCCGGCGACGACCTGCCGACCGTGGACCGGGCGGCCGGCGGGGACCGGTCCGTCGGCGGTGAGGGGCGGTTCCGGGGCCGGTCCGTCGGTGGTGAGGGGCAGTTCCAGGACCAGTTCGTCGTGCAGCGGGATGCCGTCCTCGCCGATCACCGGGATGCTCGGCTTGAGCCGGCGGGCCCGGTCCACCGCGCCCCGGTCCACGCGCACCAGCCGCAGCCCGCGCCGCTGGTAGAAGCGCAGCGCCCGCAGGTTGTCGTTCGTGGTGACGAGCCAGAGCCGGGCCCGGCCGCCGGCCCGGGCCACCTCGCCGGCCGCCGCCAGCAGCGCCGTGCCGACGCCGCCGCCGGGCGTCGCGGCCACCACGCTGACCACCTCCAGCCCGTCGGCGTCGTCGTGGTGGGCGAGCGCCCCGACGACCGTCCCGGCCCCGTCGGTCGCCACCAGCGTGGGCAGCGTACGCAGGTCGTACCGGGTGTCGTGGGCGACGACGTACGGCCCGCCCCACTCGCGTTCGTGCAGCGCGTCCACGGCCGCCCGGTCCCCGGCCCGCGCCGGCCGGACGGTCAGCCCGTCCGCCCCGTCCACCACGGTCATCGTCGGCTCCCCTCGTCGACCGGTCGGGATCGTACCGACGCCGCCAGACCGCGCCGGTCGACCGGGGCGGTCTGGCAGAAATGGGACAGCCGCACTGACCGACCGGCCACTGCCGGGACGGGATCCGGTTGGGCAGACTGCCAGGGGTGACCAACCGGAGCCTGCCCGCCGTCGCGGTGCTCGTGATCGCCGCCGCCCTCACCGCCGCCTGCGGCGACGACGCGGAGGACCGGCGCGCCGCGCCGCCGGCCGCCACGGCGTCGACCCCGGCCGACGTACCGTCCCCGGGCCCGACCGGCGCGGCGGAAGCCACGGCGACGCCCGCCGCCCCGCCGAGCGCCCGGCCGACGGGGCCGGGTCCGGCGGCTCCGAGCGCCGGCGGACCGACTCAGCGCCGCCCCGCCAGCCCGCCGCCGGCCAAGCTGCCGGCCCGCCCGACCGGGACGCCCGGCGCGCGGCAGGTCGTCGACGCGTTCAAGGCCGCCGGGCTGAAGGTGCCGAACCCCCGGGACCGGTCGGTGGAGTGCGGCCCGGACGGGCTCGGCCTGGGCTGCTCCGAACTGGTCGCGACCGACGCCGTCACCGTGTATGTCTTCCCCGACGAGACCAGCGCCAGCGACATCGCCGAGACGTGGGGCGGCCAGTCGTTCCGGCGGGGCACGGTGGTGCTCAACTACCTGGAGGCGAAGACCCCCGCCGCCGATCGCGCCAGGTACGAGAAGGTCCTCACGGGCCTGCGCTGACTGTGCGGGTCAGCCGCGCAGGCGCAGGCCGCGCGGGGTGGCCCGGAAGCCGGCGGCGGTGAGGGCGTCGCGCAGCGGCGAGGAGCGCACCGCCTCGCCGTCGGCCCGCTCCACCGACATCGCGCCCAACGCGCCGGAGTGGACCGCGTCGGCGAGCGCCTTCCCGGCCGCCGTCAGCAGGTCGGTGTCGTCGGTGAAGGAGAGGATCGTCCGCCCGCCGCGTTCGACGTAGAGCACCAGGTCACCGGCGACCAGCACCACCACGGCGCCGGCCTTGCGCCCCGCCCGGTGCCCGGTCGCCGGGGCCGCCCCGTCGCCCGAGTCGACCACCCGCTCCGGCCAGGACAGCGCCGCACCGTACGGGTTGGCCGGATCCGTCGCGGCGAGCACCAGGGCGGGCCCGCCCCGCCCCCGCCCGCCGTCGGTGGGCTCGGCCAGCGCCCGGATCCGGTCCACCGCCCCCGGCACCGCGAACTGCGCCGCGCCCAACCCCTCGACGAAGTAGCCGCGACGGGCGGCGCCGCGCTCCTCCAGCGCGGAGAGCACCGGGTAGACCGCGGCGAAACCACCGGCCACCTGCTCGGCCATGACCGCGCCCCGGGTCACCACGCCGTGCCGTTCGAGCAGCACGTCGGCCAGGGCCGCGGCGCGCCGGGTCGGGTCGGTGTCGCGCTCCGGCAGCCGCGACCAGCGGCCGGCCACGGTCGGCGGGCCGCCGCGCGTCGGCAGGGCCACCCGCCCGGGGCGCCGGTAACGGGTGCGCGGCGCGGTGGCACGGGACCGGTGCGCCCCGCCGCCGCCGAGCGCCGCGCGCAGCGGCGCCAGGGTGTCGTTGGTGAGGTGACCGGCCCACACCAGGTCCCAGACGACGGCGCTCAGCGCGGCGTCGTCGGTCGAGCCGACCCGGTCGGACAGCGACCGGAAGAACAGCGCCTGCCCGTCGTCGAGGGCGTCCAGGACCGCGTCGTGCAGCGGGGTGCGGGTGAGGGCCTCGTCGGGCGGGGCGAGCAGCAGCGGCGCGACGTCCGCGTAGGCCAGGGTGACCCAGCCGTCCCCGCCGGAGATGGCCCCGGAGCCGGCCCAGAGCACCTCGCCGCTGGCGCAGAGCTCGTCGAGCTGGGCGGGGGAGTAGTCGGCGACCCGGCCGGGCAGCACCAGCCGTTCCAGCGCCGACGCCGGCACCGCCGCGCCCTGCAACTGTTCCACGGCGGCGGCCAGCGCCTCCACCCCCCGCGCGGACGAGCCGACCTGCTGCCAGCGGGGCAGGAACGCGGCCAGCGCGCGGGGCGGCACCGGCTCGATCTCCCGGCGCAGCGCGGCCAGGGACCGGCGGCGCAGCAGCCGCAGCACCTCCGCGTCGCACCACTGGCTGCCGGCCGTGTCGGGGGTGAACTCGCCGGCGACCACCCGGCCGGTGGCGGCGAGCCGGCGCAGCGTCTGCTCGACCACGAAGACGCCGAGCCCGAAGCGGGCCGCGCAGGTGGCGGCGGCGAACGGCCCGTGCGTACGCGCGTAGCGGGCGACCAGGTCGCCGAGCGGATCGGCCACCGGGGCGAGGTACGCCTCGGCCACCCCGACGGGCAGGGCCACGCCGAGGGCGTCGCGCAGCCGCGCGGCGTCCTCGATGCCGACCCAGCGCTCCTCGCCGGCGACGCGCACCCGCAGCACCCGGCGGGCCGCCGCCAGCTCGGTCAGCCATGCGGGGGAGGCACCCCGCTCGGCCAGCTCCGCCTCCGACAGGTCGCCGACCACGCGGAGCAGCTCGACCACGTCCTCCGCGTCGCGCGGGCCGCGCTGCTCGGTCAGCCAGCGCAGCTGCCGCTCGGTCTCGGCCAGCACCGCCGGATCCAGCAGCTCCCGCAGGTCGACCCGGCCGAGCAGCTCGCCGAGCAGGGTCGAGTCCAGCGCCAGCGCGGCGGCCCGGCGCTCGGCCAGCGGCGCGTCGCCCTCGTAGAGGAAGGCGCCGACGTAGCCGAAGAGCAGCGACCGGGCGAACGGCGACGGCTGCGCGGTCTCCACCTCGACCAGGCGCACCTTGCGGGCGGCCAGGTCGCGCATCAACTCGGCCAGCGCGGGCTGGTCGAAGACGTCCTGGAGGCACTCCCTTGCGGCCTCCAGGGTGACCGGGAAGTCGGCGTACTCGCGGGCGACGTCGAGCAGCTGGGCGGCGCGTTGCCGCTGCTGCCACAGCGGCTGGCGGCGGCGCGGGTCGCGGCGGGGCAGCAGCAGCGACCGGGCGGCGCACTCGCGGAACCGGGACGCGAAGAGCGCGGACGTGCCGACCGACTCCTCGACGAGCTGGGCGATCTCCTCGGGCTCGAAGACCACCACGTCGGCGCCGGGCGGCTCGTCCGCCGTGTCCGGCAGGCGGACCACGATGCCGTCGTCGGACGGCATCACCTGGGCGTCCACGCCGTAGCGCTCGGCGAGCCGGCGGCCGATGGCCAGCGCCCACGGCCCGTTGACCCGGGCGCCGAGCACGCTGTGCACGGCCAGCCGCCAGTCGCCCAGCTCGTCGCGGAACCGCTCGACCACGACGGTACGGTCGTCGGGCAGGGACCGGGTGGCGGCGCGCTGCTCGCGCAGGTAGGCCATCAGGTTGCCCGCGGCCCAGTCGTCGAGGCCGCCGGCCCGCAGCGCGGCGACCGCCGTCTCGTCGCTCTGCCGCAGCAGCGAACGCACCCGGGCGCCGATGGCCCGGCCCAGCTCGACGGGGCGGCCGAGCTGGTCGCCCTTCCAGAACGGCATCTTCGCTGCCTGCCCGGGGGCCGGGGAGACCAGCACCCGGTCGGGGGTGATCTCCTCGATCCGCCAGGAGGACGAGCCGAGCAGGAAGACGTCGCCGACGCGGGACTCGTAGACCATCTCCTCGTCCAGCTCGCCGACCCGGGCGGCCCGCTCGGCCCCCGCCAGGAAGACGCCGAAGAGGCCCCGGTCGGGGATCGTGCCGCCGCTGGTCACCGCGAGCCGCTGCGCGCCGGGCCGGCCGGTGAGCGTGTCGGTGGCGCGGTCCCAGACCAGCCGGGGCCGCAGCTCGGCGAACGCGGTGGACGGGTAGCGGCCGGAGAGCATGTCGAGCACGGCGTGCAGCGCCGAGTCGGGCAGCTCGGCGAAGGGCGCCGCCCGGCGTACGAGCACGGCCAGGTCACCGACGCGCCACGGCTCCAGCGCCACCATGGCGACGATCTGCTGGGCCAGCACGTCGAGCGGGTTGCGCGGGTGGTGCAGCTCCTCGATCGCGCCCTCGGCCATCCGCTCGGCCACCACCGTGCACGAGAGCAGGTCGCCCCGGTGCTTGGGGAAGACCACCCCGCGGGAGACCGCGCCGACCTGGTGCCCGGCCCGCCCCACCCGTTGCAGGCCGGCGGCCACGCTGGGCGGCGCCTCGATCTGCACCACCAGGTCGACGGCGCCCATGTCGATGCCCAGCTCCAGGCTGGAGGTGGCCACCACGGCGGGCAGCTGGCCGGACTTGAGCGCCTCCTCGATGTGCTTGCGCTCCTCCCTGGAGACGCTGCCGTGGTGGGCGCGGGCGATCACCGCCGGTGCGCCGGCCGCCGCGCCGGCCTGCGCCATCAGCTCCGCCGGCGTGCGGCCGACGCGCACCGGCCCTTCCGGGCCGCCCCACTCCTGTGCGCCGCGCGGCGACGGCGTGGGCCCGCCGGCCTGTTCCTCGCCGGCCAGCTCGTTGAGCCGGGCGCAGAGGCGCTCGGCGGAACGCCGGGAATTGGTGAAGACGATGGTCGAGCGGTGTGCCCTGACCAGGGAGAAGACGCGTTCCTCCACCGCCGGCCAGATGGACGCGCGGCGCGCGCCGGGGCCGCCGAGGTCGTCCTCCGGCGGCTCCTGCTCGTCGAGGCGCGTCATGTCCTCCACCGGCACCTGGACGCTGACCTCGATCGTCTTGGCGGTGGGCGGCGCGACCACGTCGACGGGGCGGGCGCCGCCGAGGAAACGGGCGCACGCGTCGACGGGCCGGACGGTGGCGGAGAGGCCGATCCGCTGTGCCGGGGCCGGCAGCAGCTCGTCGAGGCGTTCCAGGGAGAGCGCGAGGTGGGCGCCGCGTTTGGTGCCGGCGACCGCGTGCACCTCGTCGAGGATCACCGTCTCGACGCCGCGCAGGGAGTCGCGGGCGGCGGAGGTGAGCAGCAGGAACAGCGACTCGGGTGTGGTGATGAGGATGTCCGGCGGGGTGCGGGCGAAGGCCCGCCGCTCGTCGGCGGGGGTGTCGCCGGTGCGCATCCCCACGGTGATCTCCGGCGGGGCGACGCCGAGCCGGGTGGCGGCCTGGCGGATGCCCGTGAGAGGGGTGCGCAGGTTGCGCTCGACGTCGACCGCGAGCGCCTTGAGCGGGCTGACGTAGAGCACCCGGCACCGCTGCCGGGGGTCGGCCGGGGCGGGCTCGCGGGCGAGCCGGTCGAGCGACCAGAGGAACGCGGCCAGCGTCTTGCCCGAGCCGGTGGGGGCCACCACCAGCGCGCTGCGCCCGGCGGAGACGGAGCCCCAGGCGCCGGTCTGGGCGGCGGTGGGCGCGGCGAAGGCGGCGCCGAACCACTCCCGGGTGGCCGCGCCGAAACCCGCCATCGCATCCGTCACGCCCTCCATCCTGCCCCGGCGGTGTGACATCGAGGTTCCGGGCTGAGGGGCCATTGCCCCGCTCCGGCTCATACGCGATGGTTGCGCGTTCAATCCGTTAAGTCTTACTTAACTGCTTGCTTGTGTACCACAACATAAAGTAACTTCACCCGGAGCGTCGGCCCGGGGTGGAGGAGATCGGATTGACCGTCGAGCAGCGGAGCTTCGAGCCCGGCACCGACGTGCTCATCCGCAAGGTCGACAGTCACCTCGCCGCCGTCCGCGCCGGGCTGTCCGGCCCGGAGCTGGAGCTGGCCGAGCGGCTCGCCGCCGCGCTGCGGGAGCTGGTCGTCTCCACCGCGCAGGCCAGCGCGGCCGACCGGGGGCAGGTCCGCGCCGCGGTGCACTACTTCGTGCTGCGCCGGGAGGGTCGGGGCCGGTTGCTGCCGGTGCGCTCCCTCGCCGCCGCCCAACGGGTGGTCAACAAGGTCGTGGTCCAGCTCGGCCGCCCCGACCTGCTGGTGGAGCCCCGTCGCGAGCGCCCCGCCCGGGAGCCCGTCGCCCCCACCGCCGACGTCGCCGTCGGCTGACGGCCGCCCCTCCGCCTGCGCCCGGCCGCCCTCCCGCCTGCGCCCCGGCCGGCTCCCCGCCTCCGCCCGGCCGCCCCTGCCGTGCCGCCCCTCGGCTGACGGTCGGCCGACCGTTTCGGTCGGTTACCCGGACGCAGGCGACAACGGGACGAATTCGCGCAAAACCGCCCGCCGGGCGACGATCTGGCGTGTGATCGCACCTAGGTGCGATCCCACCTCCGGCGCGCGCCGCAGCCACCTCGACCGGGAGCGCGGGTGCTCGTACTGCTGATCCTCCACTTCGTGGCGGCCCTCGTCGCGCCGCTGCTCGTCCGGTGGTGGGGTCCCCGCGCCTGCTACCCGCTGGCGCTGGTGCCGGCGGCGGCGTTCGGCTGGGCGCTGGCCCGCACGCCCGCCGTCCACGACGGCGGCGCGGTGGTCGAGACGTACCCGTGGATCGGCCAGCTCGGCGTCGACCTGGCGCTGCGGCTGACCACCCTGTCCTGGCTGATGACCCTGCTCGTCGGTGGCGTCGGCGCGCTGGTCCTGGTCTACAGCGCCCACTACTTCGGTCGGGAGTCCGCCGGCGTGGCCCGGTTCGCGGCCGTGCTGGTGGCCTTCGCGGGGGCGATGCTCGGCCTGGTCCTCGCCGAGGACCTGCTGCTGCTCTACGTCTGCTGGGAACTCACCACGATCTTCTCGTACCTGCTGATCGGGCACAGCACCGAGCGACGCGCCAGCCGGTGGGCGGCGGCGCAGGCGCTGACCGTGACCACGTTCGGCGGGCTGGCGATGCTGGTGGGGTTCATCATGCTCGGCGGACACGCCGGCACCTACCGCTGGTCGGAGATCGCCGCCGCCCCGCTGCCGGACGGGGGGTACCTCGTCGTGGCGGTCGTGCTGATCCTGGCCGGGGCACTGTCCAAGTCGGCGCTGCTGCCGTTCAGCTCGTGGCTGCCGGTGGCGATGGCGGCGCCGACGCCGGTGAGCGCGTACCTGCACGCCGCCGCGATGGTGAAGGCCGGCGTCTACCTGATCGCGCTGCTCGCCCCGGTGCTGGCGAGCGCCGGCCCGTGGCGGCCGGTGGTCGTGGTCGCCGGCCTGGCCACCATGCTGAGCGGGGGCTGGGCGGCGCTGCGGCAGACCGACCTGAAGCTGCTGCTGGCGTACGGCACGGTCAGCCAGCTCGGCCTGATCGCGGTGGCCGTCGGGGCCGGCACCCCGGACACCGCGCTGGCCGGGGTGGCGATGCTGCTGGCGCACGCCCTGTTCAAGGCGCCGCTCTTCCTCGTCGTCGGCATCATCGACCACGGCACCGGCACCCGCGACCTGCGGGAGCTGTCCGGACTGGGTCGCCGGGCGCCGCTGCTCGTCACCGTGACGGTGCTCGCCGCCGCCTCGATGGCCGGGCTGCCGCCGCTGGTCGGCTTCGTCGCCAAGGAGGCCGTGCTGGCCGCCTTCACCGACCGGCCCGCCGTCGTCGCCGTGCTGGTGGTGGGCACCGCGCTCACCGTCGCCTACAGCGCCCGCTTCGTCTGGGGCGCGTTCGCCACCCGGCCGGGCGTGGAACCGGCCGTGCTCGGGCGGATCCCCGCGTCGATGCTCGCCCCGCCGGCCCTGCTGGCCGCCGTCGGGCTGGCCGCCGGCCCGGCCGCCGGGATCCTCGACGGCCTGCTCCGCCCGTACGCCGAGTCGTTCGGCGTCGTCGGCGAGGACCTGGCGCTCTGGCACGGCCTCAGCCCCGCGCTCGGCCTCTCCGCGCTGGCCGTGGCCGGCGGCGCGGCGCTGTTCGCGCTGCGCGGCCCGCTCGCCCCGGTGCTGGCCCGGCTGCACGTCCCGGTCAGCGGCAACCAGGGGTACGAGTGGACCACCCGCCGCTTCGACCGGCTGGCCATCGAGGTCACCGGCGCCACCCAGCGCGGCTCGCTGCCGCAGTACCTCGGCGTCATCCTGCTGGTGCTCGCGGTGGTGCCCGGCGGGGCGATGCTGGCCACCCGACCGTGGCGGGACCGGATCGCCCTCTGGGACAGCCCGTTGCAGGTCCTGGTCGTGACGGTGGTGACCGTCGCAGCGGTGCTCGCGGTGGGCGCCCGGCGGCGGCTGACGGCGATGCTGCTGGTGGGCATGACGGGCTACGGCACGGCGATGCTCTTCGTGGTCTACGGCGCGCCGGACCTGGCGCTGACCCAGTTCCTCGTCGAGACGGCCACCATCGCGGTGTTCGTGCTGGTGCTGCGCCGGCTGCCGGAGCGGTTCTCGGCCCGCCCGAGACGCCGGCGGTGGGTGCGCCGCGCGATCGGCGTGGTCGTCGGCGTCGTGGTCGGTGGGCTGGCCCTGACCGCCGCGGGGGCCCGCCAGGCGCCCACCATCTCCGACGCGTTCCCGGACCTGGCGGTCACCCAGGGGTACGGCCGCAACGTGGTCAACGTGACCCTGGTCGACATCCGGGCCTGGGACACGATGGGCGAGCTGTCGGTGCTGGTGGTGGCGGCGACCGGCGTGGCGAGCCTGATCTTCCAGCGCTCCCGCACCGGGCCCCGCCCCCGTCGCCCCGAGCCGCCGAAGCGGGTGCAGCGGCCAGGGCACCGGGTCTGGCTGCGCGGCGGGGCGACCCTGCACGAACGGCAGCGTTCGATCGTGCTGGAGGTGGTGACGCGGCTGATCTTCCACACGGTGGTGGTCTTCTCCCTGTTCCTGCTCTTCTCCGGCCACAACGCGCCGGGTGGCGGCTTCGCGGGCGGCCTGGTCGCGAGCCTGGCGCTGGCCGTGCGTTACCTGGCCGGCGGGCGCTACGAGCTGGCCGAGGCGGCCCCGGTCGGCGCCGGCACGGTGCTCGGCGCCGGCCTCTTCGTCTCGATCGGCACCGGGGCCGTCTCGCTGCTTGCCGGCGGGTCGGTGCTCGAGAGCGCCCGGATCGACCTGTGGCTGCCCGTGATCGGTGACTTCTACCTGATCACGTCCCTCTTCTTCGACGTCGGCGTCTACCTGGTCGTGGTCGGGCTGGTGCTGGACATCCTGCGCAGCCTCGGCGCCGAGGTGGACCGGCACATCGAGGCGGCCGGCGAGTCCGGGGGCGGGCTGCGGGTCGACCGGCGGGGGGAGCGGGCGTGAGGAGCGGCGTCGAGGGACCGACCCTGGTGCTGGTCGTGGCCGCCGGGGTGCTGTGCGGCTGCGGGGTCACCCTGCTGCTGGAACGCAGCCTGAGCCGGATCCTGCTCGGCGTCATCCTGCTCGGCAACGGGGTCAACGTGCTGATCCTGCTGGGCGGGCGCGCGGGGGCCGCCCCGGTGGTCGGCACGGCGCCCGCCGGCACGCTGAGCGACGCGTTGCCGCAGGCCATGATCCTCACCGCGATCGTGATCACCTTCGGGCTGACCGCGTTCCTGCTGGCGGTCAGCTACCGCAGCTGGTACCTCACCGGCGACGACGAGGTCCCCGACGACATCGAGGACCGGCAGGTCCGGCAGGCGGCCGAGCGCAACGAGCTGGCCACCGCCGACCTCGGGGGCGAGGGCCCGGACGCCGACCCCGAGCAGGTCGACCCGGAGCCGCCGCGCCGGCGCGGGGACGGCCCCGGATGACCGGGTACGCGGGACGGGGCGCCCGATGAGCCGGCTCGTGCCGCTGCCCGTGGTGGTGCCGCTGCTGGGCGCGGCGCTGACCCTGTTGCTGGCCCGGTGGCCCGGGCTGCAACGCGTCGTCAGCGTGACCTGCCTGACGGTCACGCTGGTGGTGGCGGCGGTGCTGCTGGTGCAGGCGTACCGGCACGGGCCGGTGGTGGTCCAGGTCGGCGGGTGGCCGGCGCCGGTGGGCATCGTGCTGGTCGCGGACCAGCTCGCCGCGCTGATGCTGGTGGTCTCCTCGGCGGTGACCCTGTGCGTGCTGCTCTACTCCGTCGGCCAGGGGCAGGGCGACTTCGGCGAGACCGTGCCGGTCACCATCTACCACCCGACCTACCTGGTGCTGACCGCCGGCGTGACCAACGCGTTCCTCGCCGGCGACCTGTTCAACCTCTTCGTCGGCTTCGAGATCCTCCTCGCCGCGAGCTTCGTGCTGATCACCCTCGGGGGCACCGAGACCCGGATCCGCACCGGCTCGACGTACGTGGTGGTCAGCATCCTGTCCTCGATGATCTTCCTCGCCTCGGTGGGGCTGGTGTACGCGGCCACCGGCACGCTGAACATGGCCCAGTTGGCGCACCGGCTGGACGCGCTGCCCGACGGCGTACGGCTGACCCTTGAGCTGATGCTGCTGCTCGCCTTCGGGGTCAAGGCGGCGGTCTTCCCGCTCTCGGCCTGGTTGCCGGACAGCTACCCGACGGCGCCGGCCCCCGTCACGGCGGTCTTCGCCGGCCTGCTCACCAAGGTCGGCGTGTACGCGATCATCCGCACCGAGACGCTGCTCTTTCCCGGCGGCCACGTCTCCGGGCTGCTGATGGTGGTGGCCGGGCTGACCATGGTGGTCGGCATCCTCGGCGCGGTCGCCCAGTCCGACTTGAAGCGGCTCTTCTCCTTCACCCTGGTCAGCCACATCGGCTACATGATCTTCGGAGTGGGGCTGAGCACCGTCGCCGGGCTTTCCGGCGCGATCTTCTACGTGGTGCACCACATCACCATCCAGACCACGCTGTTCCTGGTCGCCGGCCTCGTCGAGGAGCGGGCCGGCAGCACCGACCTGCGTCGCATCAGCGGGCTGGCCCGCACGGCCCCGCTGCTCGGCGTCCTCTTCTTCGTCCCCGCCATGAACCTCGCCGGGATTCCGCCCTTCTCCGGGTTCCTCGGCAAGCTCGGCCTGCTCCAGGCCGGCGTCGCGGCCGGCGAGCCGCTGCCCGGCGTGCTGGTCGCGGCGGGGACGGTGACGAGCCTGCTCACCCTCTACGTGGCCTCGCGGGTGTGGAACATCGCCTTCTGGCGCGCCCCCCGGCTGGCCACCACCGAGCCGGTCGTCCACCTGCCCGCGCTGATGGTCGGCGCGACGATCGCGCTGGTCGGGCTGGGGCTGGCGCTGACCGTCGTCGCCGGGCCGCTGTTCGACGTCACCGCCGACGCGGCGGTCGACCTGCGCGAGCGCACCCCGTACATCCGTTCCGTGCTGCCGGTCGGTGTCCCGTGACCCCGGCCTCCGGGGCGCCGCCGCGCGGGCGGGGGCGGCGGCGCGACCGACTGATCGCCTTCGGCTGGCTGGTGCTGGTCTGGAGCCTGCTCTGGGGGGACTTCTCCTGGGGCAACCTCGCGGGCGGGACACTGGTGGCCGGCGCCGTGCTGGTGTTCTTCCCGCTGCCGCCGGTGAGCTTCGGCGGTCGGCTGCGCCCCGGGCCGCTGGTCGTCTTCGCGGTGCGCTTCGTCGGCGAACTGGTCAGCGCCAGCGCGCACGTCGCCCGGGTCGCGGTGCAGCCCGGCTACCGGCCCCGGGGGGCGATCATCGCGGTCCGCCTGCGGGTGCGTACCGACCTGAACCTGGCGCTCACCGCCGAGGCGATCTCGCTGGTGCCGGGCACGCTGATCGTCGAGGTGGACCGGGACGTCGGAGTCCTCTACGTGCACGTGTTCGACACCCACGGCCCGCAGGACCTGCGCGGCAGCCGGCAGCGGATCCTCGCCGTCGAGCGGCGGCTCGTCCGCGCGGTCGGCTCCGACGCCGAGGTGCGCCGGGTCAGCGCCGATCCCGTCGAGAGGGGACCCGAACCGTGATCACGTTCCTCGCCGCCACCCTCACCATCCTGTTCTCGGTGACCGCGCTGCTGGCCCTGATCCGGCTCTACCGGGGGCCGTCGCTGATCGACCGGGTGGTCGCGGCCGACATGCTGCTCGCCACCATGGTGGGCGCGGTCGGGGCGGAGGCCGCGGTGAACCGCCACGCCACCACCCTGCCCGTGCTGGTGGCGCTGTCCATGCTCGGCTTCGTCGGGTCGGTGTCGCTGGTCCGCTTCGCCGTGCGCGAGGACGGGGAGGCCTGATGTGGGGCACGCTGGCCGACTGGCTGGGCGGCGGCTGCCTGGTGGCCGGCGCCCTGCTGAGCCTCGCCGCCGGGATCGGGGTGCTGCGCTTCCCGGGCACGCTGGACCGGATGCACGCCGCGACCAAGCCGCAGGTGCTCGGGGTGCTGCTCCTGCTGCTCGGCGTGGCACTGCGCCTGCGTACCCCGGCCGACCTGGGCATGGTGGCGCTGGTCGGGATCTTCCAACTGGCCACCGCCCCCGTGGCGGCCCAGATGATCGGCCGGGCCGCGTACCGGGCCGGCCGGGTCGAGCCGGGCCTGCTCGACGCCGACGAGCTCGCGTCCGCCGATGGCCGTACGGGTGGCGGAGGCGATCCGTCCTGACCCGCGGCCTGCGGCCGATCGCATCCGAGGAGCACCCAGAGCTGATGCCGGGCAGGCCCCCCCGCCGGCTCCGTGCCGCGGACGACGGGGGGCCTTCGGCACACCTTCAGCGGATATCCAGCCGATCCCGATAAAATGGGCCGCATGATCGACTCTTCTGCCCAGGAGGGCAGCAGTAGCCAGCCGGGTCGTGCCCGGCGTATCCCGACCCCGACGACCCCGGGAGCCCTGAGCGACCCGTGTTGATCGTCGTTGGTCTTCTTCTCATCACCGTTCTCACCGTCGCCACGGGTTACTTCGTGGCCCAGGAGTTCGGCTACGTCGCCGTGGACCGTGGCCGGCTCAAGCAGCTGGCCGACGACGGCGACAAGGCCGCCGCCCGCGCGCTGGAGGTGACCGGGCGGCTGTCGTTCATGCTCTCCGGCGCGCAGCTCGGCATCACCGTCACCGCCCTGCTGGTCGGTTACGTCGCCGAGCCGTTCCTCGGTGCCGGGCTCGCCGAGCTGCTCGGGGGCGCGGGCGTCTCCACTGCCGTCACGCTGCCGCTCTCCGTGGCCCTGGCCCTGGTCCTCGCGACCGTGGTGCAGATGGTCCTCGGCGAGCTGGCCCCGAAGAACCTCGCCATCGCCCGGCCCGAGCCCCTCGCGAAGGCCCTGAGCAGTTCCACCCTGATCTACCTCAAGATCGCCGGCCCGCTGATCAAGCTCTTCGACCGGGCCGCGGTCCGGCTGCTGCGACGCGTCGGCATCGAGCCGATCGAGGAGCTGCCCAGCGGCGCCACCCCGCAGGACCTGGAACAGATCATCGCCGAGTCCCGCCAGGAGGGGCACCTCACCGACGAGATGTCCACGCTGCTCGACCGGGGGCTCGACTTCCGGGGGCTGACCGCGGGCGAGGTCATGGTGCCCCGCGTCGACGTGCACACCGTACGCGCGCACGAGCCGCTCAGCCGGGTGGTCGAGCTGCTCGACACGGGCAAGTCCCGCTTCCCCGTACGCGGCACCGAGGGCGTCGACGACCTCGTCGGCGTGGTCGGCATCGCCGACGTGCTCGGCGTACCCCCGGAGAGGCGCGCGAGCACCCCGGTCAGCGCGGTCGCCGGCCCCCCGCTCCTGGTGCCGGAGACCCTGCCGCTGCCGACGGTGCTGGACCGGCTGCGCTCCGGCCACCGGCAGCTCGCCTGCGTGGTCGACGAGTACGGCGGCTTCGCCGGCGTGATCACGCTGGAGGACATCGCCGAGGAACTCGTCGGCCCGATCCGGGACGAGGACGACCCGCCGGAGCGTGCCCCGGCCCGCCAGGAGGACGGCTCCTGGGTGGTGCCGGCCCGCTGGCGCATCGACGAGGTGGCCGACAGCACCGGCATCTCGCTGCCCGAGGCACCGGAGTACGACACGCTCTCCGGCCTGGTCATGCGGGAGCTGGGGCGGGTCCCCGAGGTCGGTGACCGGCTGGAGATTAGCCTGCCGGCCGACGGCGAGGACGGCGCGGAGGAGCCGCGCGCCCTGGTCGAGGTGCTGGCCGTCGACCGGCACGTGGCCGACTCGGTCCGACTGCGGATCGCCGAGCCCGGGGAGGTGTCCGCATGAGCCCCGGCATCGCACTCTTCACGTCGGTGATCCTGCTGGCGTTGAACGGCTTCTTCGTGGCCGCCGAGTTCGCCCTGGTGGCCAGCAAGCGCTACCGGCTGGAGCACGCGGCCGCCGGAGGCGGCCGGGCCGCCCGGGCCGCGCTCGACGGCGTACGCGAGCTGTCCCTGATGCTCGCCGGCGCGCAGCTCGGCATCACGCTCTGCACCCTGGGGCTCGGCGCGCTCGCCGAGCCGGCGATCGAGCACCTGCTGAGCCCGCTGCTGCACGCGGTCGGGCTGCCGGACACCGCGAGCCACGTGATCGCGCTGATCTTCGCGCTGAGTCTCGTCACCTTCCTGCACCTGGTGGTCGGGGAGATGGCGCCGAAGTCCTGGGCGATCACCGACCCGGAGCGCTCGGCGGTGCTGCTGGCGCTGCCGTTCCGCGCCTTCGCGCGGGTCGCCCGCCCGTTGCTGTCGGTGATGAACGCCCTGGCCAACGCGATGCTGCGGCTGGTCAAGGTCAACCCGCAGGACCAGCTCGCCCAGGTACACGGCCCGGACGAGCTGCGCATGCTGCTGGAGCAGTCGCGCGAGCACGGGCTGCTGGGCGCGGAGCAGCACCAGATGCTGACCAGCATGCTGGAGTTGCAGGGCACCACGGTGGCCCAGGTGATGGAGCCGTTCGACCAGATGGTGACGGTGCGCCGGGACGAGGGCGCCGACCGGATCGAGCAGGTCAGCCGGGACAGCGGCCGGTCGCGGCTGGCCGTGCTGGACGCCAACGGCGACGTCTGCGGCCTGGTCCACGTCCGGGAGGCGGTGCGGGCCACCACCACGGGGCGCGCGGTCACCGCCGGCGACCTGATGACCAACGCCCTCACCCTGCCGGCCTCGGCGTCGGTGACCGACGCCGTGGCGGAGATGCGCGCCCGGCAGTCCCAGCTCGCGCTGGTGCGCAACGGTGGCGGGCCGACCCGGCCGGTCGGGTTCGTCGCGCTGGAGGACCTGCTGGAGGAGGTCATCGGCGAGTTCGACGACGAGACCGACCCGGTGCCGCGCGGTCGACGCATGAGGTGAAACCGGATAGGTGGCCGCTCTTCGTCGAAGTCGGGGCGGCCACCCGCCGGGTCCGCGACGATGGGGGTGGCCCCACCCGCCGGGTCCGCGACGACAGGGGCGACCCCACGCGCGGGGTCGGCGGCCGTGGGTGGCCGGACCGGCCCAGTCGTGGACGGGGGAGTGCCGTGCGGTTGACGGGGGTGTCGCCCGAGTCCGGCTGGACCGGCCTGTCGGTGCGGACCGCCCTGGCCAACGCGAGCACCCGTCCCGGGCTGCGGCTGCCGGGGCGGGTCACCGTCGTCGCCGGCTCCACCGACGTACCCGTCCTGCACGTCCGGCTCGGCCTGGTCACCACGGCCGAGCCGGACGACCCGGAGGCGCCCCGTCGCCTGGTGCAGTTCCACCAGGCGACGGTGGCCGACGCCTTCGTGCTGCCGGCCGGGCGGGGCCGGTCGATCCCGTTCGAGTTCCCGCTGCCGTGGGAGACCCCGGTGACCGTGTTCGGCGGGGTGCCCCTGCTCAGCCTGCGGATGGGGCTGCGTACGGAGGTGGCGGTCGAGCCCCGCCTCGGCCAGGGCGCGATGGTGCCGGTCTTCGTACATCCGCTGCCCACCCAGGCGCACGTCCTGGCGGCCCTCGACACGCTCGGCTTCAGCATGCGCCAGGCCGGCCTGGTCGACGGGCGGCTGCCGGGGGTGGCGCAGACCCTGCCGCTGCACCAGCGGCTGGGCTACTGGGTGGCGCCGCTCTACGCCGGGCCGATCACCGAGCTGGAGCTGATCTTCATCGCCGAGCCGGCCGGCCTGGAGGTGATCCTCTGGCTGGACCGGCGGCTGGCCCTGGCCGGGATCACCCACCAGAGCATCAGCCGGTTCCGGGTCTGGCACGTCGGCGCCGACCAACGGGACTGGATCGCGACCGTGGACGCCTGGCTGCGTACGGCGATCAACCGGCACGCCGCGGCCGCCGCGCACGCCGACTGGTCCGCGACCCTCTCCGGGTCGGCGCACGTCAGCCGCCCGCCGGACGAGCCGATCCACCCCGGCTTCGGACTGGGCGGCACGGCCGGCGGAGCCGGCGTCGGGGGCTCCGGCGGCGGCGACGGCACCTGACCCGCCCGGGTCAGGCGGTGGCGGTGGCCAGCTTGAGGCTGAAGCCGAGGAAGAGCGCGGCGACGCCCGTGGTGGCGCCGGCGGCCAGGCGGTGGCGTCGACGGAACTGGGCCGCCAGGAACGTGCCCGTGAAGATCAACGCGGTCAGGTAGAGCGCGCTGGTGACCTGGGCGATCAGCCCGAGCAGCAGGAACGACAGCGCCGGCCAGGCATAGCCCGGGTCCACGAACTGGATGAAGAACGAGACGAAGAAGAGGATCGCCTTCGGGTTGAGCAGGCTGATCACCAACGCCTTGCGGAAGGGGCTGCGCAGCGCCGCCGGCTCCGCGGCGTCGATGAGCCGCGGGGTGGCCGGGTCGTTGCGCGTCCGCCAGCGCCGCCACGCCCCGCGCAGCATCGTCAACCCCACATAACCGAGGTACGCGGCGCCGGCGTACTTGATCACGAGGAAGAGCGGCGGGTACGCCTGGACCAGCGACGCCACGCCGGCGGCGGAGAGGAACATGAGTATCCCGTCGCCGACGAAGACCCCGCCGGCCGCCCGGTAGCCGGTCGCCACGCCCCGCTGCGCGGCGGTGGAGAGCACGAAGAGGGAGTTGGGACCGGGCAGCAGAACGATCGCCACGGTGCCCAGCACGTACGTCCAGATGTCGGTGATGCCCAGCACGCCCGCCATCATGGGGCCACGGGTGCCGTCCGGCGAAGCCTTTCCCGGAGCGTGACCTGTGCGTTCGGCCACTCGTCGACGATCATCGAATACTGCACGGTGTCCCGCCAGGAGCCGTCCGGGCGGAGCCGGTGCCGGCGCAGCACCCCCTCGCGGGACGCGCCGAGGCGCTCGATGGCCCGCTGCGAGCGCTCGTTGCGGATGTCGGTGTGCCAGACCACCCGCTCCGCGCCCAGCTCCTCGAAGGCGCGGGTGAGCAGCAGCAGCTTCGCCTCGGTGTTGATCCCGGTGCGCCACCAGGGCCGGCCCAGGTAGGTGTAGCCGATCGCCACGGCCCGGCGCTCCGGGTCCACCTCGTAGAAGGAGGTGGTGCCGACCACCGCACCGGTCACCGCGCAGCGCTGCGCCCAGGGCACCCGCTCGCCCCGCCGGTGGGCGGCCAGCGCGGTGGCGATCCCGTCGGCGGTGCCGGCGGCGTCGGCCGGCTGCGGGCTGCCCAGGTGCCGCCAGACCTCCGGGTCGGCGGTCGCGGCGTGCAGCTCGTCGGCGTGCGCGAGGTCGAGTGGTTCCAGCAGCACGTGCTCCCCGCGCAGCACCGCCGGGTCGAGCCACGGCGAGGTCCGCTCCCGCAGGTACGCCGGCACCGGCGCGGTCATCCCGGCGTCGGGCTCGGGCAGCCCGGCGGTCAGCCGCAGCGGCACCACGCCGGCCCAGTGCGGCAGGGCGAGGTCGGTCTCCTCGTCGCGTACGCCGCCGGTGCGGGCGCGCACCGACACCTCGCGCAACGGCAGGGCCAGCACGGCCGTCTCGGCCAGCTCCCGGCGCGACGGGGGGCGGCTGTCGGCGCTGCGCCCCGCGGCGGCCTTCTCCACCAGGGCGGTCAGCATCCGCAGCTTCTCCCGCTGGTCGGTGACCAGGCGGGCGGTGCCGTGGGCGACCACCGAGCGGTAGTTGGCGCTGTGGTGGAACTGCGAGCGGCCGTAGACGAGGCCGTCGAGCAGGGTGACGGCGACGCAGACCGGCAGCCCGTCGCCCCGGGCGGCGAGCAGCGGCCGGCTGCCGGTGGAGCCGTGCAGGTAGAGGGTGTCGCCGACGCGGACGTGCAGGGTGGGCAGCACCCGGGGCTCGCCGTCGACGGTGAACCCGAGCGCGCAGTCGTACGCCTCGTCGAGGATCGCGTGCGCGGCGGCCTCGTCGTAGCTCATCCGGTCCCGGGAGCGGCTGGCGGTGGTCCGGTCGGTGGGTGCGTACATGGCTCGACCTTTGTTCTAGTACAATCCTTGATTTGTGTCAGCACGCTATCAGGTCGCCGGTACGACGGCCGCCGAGATTTCGGCCAGCATCGAATCGGGCATCCGCTCCGCCGCCCTCGCTCCGGGCGACGCGCTGCCCCCGGTGCGGGAGCTCGCCGCCCGGCTCGCGGTGAGCCCGGCCACCGCGGCCCGGGCCTACCAGGAGCTGCGCCAGCGCGGCCTGGTGGTCACCGCCGGCCGGCACGGCACCCGGGTCCGGCCCCGGCCGCCGGTGGCGTCCCGCCGCTCCGCGCTGCGCCCGCCGACCGCCCCCGGCCTGCGCGATCTCTCCCGGGGCGAGCCGGACGTGCGGTTGCTGCCGCCCCTCGGGGCGCACCTCGCCGGCCTCGCCGCCGCCGCGGGCGAACCGGTCGGCTACCCCGCAGCCGGTGTGCTGCCCGAACTGGCCGAGGCGGCCCGCGAGCGGCTGGCCGCCGACGGCGTACCGGCGACCGAGCTGACCGTCACCGGCGGCGCGCTGGACGGCATCGAGCGGCTGCTCGGCGCGCACCTGCGCCCCGGCGACGCGGTCGCGGTCGAGGACCCGGGCTGGGCCAACCTGCTCGACCTGGTCGCCGCGCTCGGGCTGCGGCCGATCGGCGTGCCGGTCGACGACGACGGTCCGCTGGTCGCCGGGGTCGGCGCCGCGCTCGCCGCCGGCGCACGGGCGCTGATCGTGACGAGCCGGGCCCAGAACCCCACCGGCGCGGCGGTCTCCGCCGAGCGGGCCGGGGAGCTGCGTGCCCTGCTCGCCGGCCGGTCCGACCTGCTGCTGATCGAGGACGACCACGCCGCCGAGCTGGCCCGCGTACCGCTGCACCCGCTCGCCGGGGCGACCCCGGCGTGGGCCTTCGTCCGCTCGGTGAGCAAGCCGTTCGGGCCCGACCTGCGGGTCGCCGTGCTGGTCGGCGACGAGACCACGGTGGCCCGGGTGGCCGGCCGGGCCCGGGTCGGCGCCGGCTGGGTCTCCACCGTGCTGCAACGGCTCGTCCTGGCGCTCTGGCGGGATCCCGCCGTGGCCGGGCTGGTGGACCGGGCCGCCGGCAGCTACGAGCGGCGGCGCACGGGGCTGATCGACGCGCTCGCCGGCCACGGCCTGGTCGCCCACGGCCGCAGCGGCATCAACGTCTGGCTGCCGGTCGACGACGAGACCAGCGTGCTGACCGCGCTGCGCGACGCCGGCTGGGCGGTCGCGCCCGGCGCGCTGCACCGGATCGCCGGCCCGCCGGCGCTGCGGATCACCGTCAGCTCGCTCGACGAGGCGGAGATCCCGGACCTGGCCGAGGCTGTGGCCCGGGCGGTCCGGCCCGCCCCCGGCGCCGGCTTCACGGCGTGAGCGGGGAGCCTGCCGCGACCCCCGACGGCCCGGGGTGGGCGACGCCGGGTCGGCACTCCGCCCACACCGTCCACTGTGTGCACACCGGCGTGTCCCGCCCGGCGGGTCCCCGCGCGTGTTCCCTCCCGCACCGGGTAGAACAGTCGCCATGGCCGAGCAGACCGGGACCGCGCCGGGCGCGCAGAAGTTCATCCCGCCGCGCGCCGACACCCTCGACGACCTGCGCGCCGCCGCCGCCGGCTGCCGGGGCTGCGAACTCCACCGGGACGCCTCGCAGACCGTCTTCGGTCGCGGCGACGCCGGCGCCCGGGTGGTCTTCGTCGGCGAGCAGCCCGGCGACCTGGAGGACCAGAAGGGCCTGCCGTTCGTCGGCCCCGCCGGCCGGCTGCTGCGCAGGGCGGTCGACGACGCCCGGCTCGACCCCGGCCACATCTACCTCACCAACGCCGTGAAGCACTTCCGCTTCGAGCTGCGCGGCAGGCGACGCATCCACCAGACCCCGGACCGGGTGCACGTCACCGCCTGCCGGCCCTGGCTGGTGGCCGAGTTCGCCCAGCTCCGCCCGGAGATCGTGGTGGTGCTCGGCGCCACCGCCGCCAAGGCCCTGCTCGGCCCGACGTTCCGGGTCACCCGCCAGCGCGGCGAGCTGCTGCCCTGGCCGGAGTCGGCCCAGCACCCGGAGGACTTCCGGCGGGTGCCGGTGGACTCCGCGGACGGCGTCGCGGACGCCCCGCCGGCCCGGCTGCTGGCCACCATCCACCCGTCCGCCGTGCTGCGCGCCGACGACCAGGACAAGGCGTACGAGGGGCTGGTCGCCGACCTCACCGTGGCCGCCCGCGCCCTCGCCGGCTGACCGACCGGTTGCCCGCCGGTCGGCGGTCCGCCCGGCCACGCGAGAACTCCACGTCGATCTTGGACAGTTGCCGTTCGCCGCGAACGACAACTGTCCAAGATTCGCCCGTGGCACCGACCGGCGGACGGCTGAGCGGTGCCACACTTGCCGCCATGGAGCAGCATCTCTACGAGCGTGACCACGAGGAGTTCCGCGAGCTGTGCCGCGAGTTCCTGACCCGCGAGGCGGTGCCCCACCACGAGCGCTGGGAGGCCGACGGCATCGTCGACCGCGAGGTGTGGCGCCGGGCCGGGGCGGCCGGCCTGCTGGGCACGGACGTCGACGCGGAGTACGGCGGCGGCGGGCAGCGGGACTTCCGGTTCAACGCCGTGCTGGACGAGGAGATCGTCGCCAGCGGCTGCACGGGGCTCGGCTTCGGCCTGCACAACGACGTGGTGGCGCCGTACCTGACCGAGCTGACCACCGACGAGCAGCGCAAGCGCTGGCTGCCCGGGTTCTGCTCCGGCGACCTGGTCACCGCGATCGCGATGAGCGAGCCCGGCGCCGGCTCCGACCTGGCCGGGATCCGCACGAGCGCGGTCCGCGACGGCGACGGCTGGGTGCTCAACGGCCAGAAGACCTTCATCACCAACGGTGAGATGGCCGACCTGGTGGTCGTGGTCGTGCGTACCGCGCCGGAGCAGGGCGCGCACGGGGTGAGCCTGATCGCGGTGGAGAGCGGCACCCCCGGCTTCTCCCGGGGCCGGCGGCTGGCCAAGGTCGGGCTCAAGGCCAACGACACCGCCGAGTTGTTCTTCGACGACTGCCGGGTGCCGGCGGAGAACCTGATCGGCACCGAGAACCACGGCTTCTACCACCTCATGGCCAACCTGCCCCGGGAGCGGCTCAGCATCGCGGTCGTCGCGGTGGCCGCCGCCGAGCGGCTGCTCGCCGTCACCCTCGACTACGCCCGCTCCCGGCAGGCCTTCGGCCGGCCGATCGGCGCGTTCCAGCACAACCGCTTCCTGCTGGCCGAGCTGGACACCGAGGTCACCATCGCCCGTACCTTCGTCAACCACTGCGTCGCGGAGTACGGCGCCGGCCGGCTCTCGGTCACCGACGCGGCGAAGGCGAAGTGGTGGACCACCGAGTTGCAGAACAGGGTCGCCGACCGCTGCGTGCAGTTGCACGGCGGCTACGGCTACATGCTGGAGTACCCGGTGGCGAAGGCGTGGCTGGACGGGCGGGTGCAGACGATCTACGGCGGCACCACCGAGATCATGAAGGAGATCATCGGCCGGGGCCTGGGGTTGTAACGTCGACGGGCTGCCGGGTGGCGGGGCGGGTGCGCAAGGATGAGATGGCACCTCGCCCCTTACCTCGAAGGAGCCGCCATGGCCACCGACCTCGCCGCGCCGCTCGTCGCCGCCGACGTCGCGCCCATCCAGCGGCGTACCCTGCGGCTGCTCTTCGTCACCCAGATCGTCGGCGGGATCGGGGTGACCATCGGCGTCGCCGTCGGGGCGCTGCTCGCCTCCGACATCGCCGGCACCGCCGTCGCGGGCCTGGTCAGCAGCGCCGCCGTGGTGGGCGGGGCGTTGCTCGCCGTGCCGGTCACCCGGATCATGACCGTGCGTGGCCGACGGCCCGGCCTGGTCGTCGCGTACCTCACCGGCGCGGCCGGCGGCGCCCTGGTGGTCCTCGCCGCGGTGACCCGCTGGGTCCCGCTGCTCTTCCTCGGCATGCTCCTGTTCGGCGGCGGCAGCGCGGCCAACCTCCAGGCCCGCTACACGGCGGTGGACCTGGCCGAGCCGGCGCGCCGGGGCCGCCAGCTCTCGCTGATCGTCTGGGCCACCACCATCGGCGCGGTCGCCGCGCCGAACTTCGCCTCGCTCGCCGACCGCACCACCCGCGGCTGGGGGCTGCCGACACTGGCCGGTCCGTTCGCGTTCAGCGCCGTCGCGCTCGTGCTGGCCGCCGGGGCGATCCTGGCGCTGCTGCGGCCGGACCCGCTGCTCACGGCGCGCCGGCTGACGGCGGCCGGCACCCCGGCGACCCCCGTCGTCACGCCGGCACCGACCGCCCGGCGCGGTGCGGGCATGCGGGCCGCCTGGGCGGTGGTACGCATGCGGCCGGCCGCCCGGCTCGGCATCGTCGCGGTGGCTGTCGGCCACCTGGTCATGGTCGCGGTGATGGTGATGACCCCGGTGCGCCTGCACGAGTGGCACGACGACGCCGACGTGCTGCGGGTGGTCGGTCTCGTGCTGAGCCTGCACATCGCCGGCATGTACGCGCTCGCCCCGGTGGCGGGCTGGCTCACCGACCGGGTCGGCCGCCGGGCGGTGATCCTCGGCGGCGTCGGGCTGCTGCTCACGGCGTGCGCGGTCGCCGGCACGGCCGGGCACCACACGGCCTGGCTCTCGGTCGGGTTGTTCCTGCTCGGCCTGGGCTGGTCGGGGACCATGGTCGCGGGCTCGACGCTGCTGTCGGAGTCCGTGCCGGTGGGGATCCGGCCGAGCGTGCAGGGGCTCTCCGACCTGACCATGGGCCTGGCCGGCGCCGCCGCCGGGGCGGTCAGCGGGTTTGTCGTGGAGGCGGCCGGTTACCCGGTGCTCACCGGGCTCGCGGCGGTCGCGGTGGTGCCCCTGGTGACGCTAGCGTTGCGGCCGGTGCCGGTGGGGGCACCGGACGAGGAGGACTGATCACGTGCGGCTGACCGACTTCTGGTCCCGGCTGGAGGAGGCCTTCGGGCCCGGCTACGCGGGCAGCATCGCCCGCGACCAGGTGCTCTCGCAGCTCGGTGGGCGGACCATCGAGCAGGCCCTGGCGTCGGGTGAGCAGACCCACGTGGTGTGGCGGGCGGTCTGCGCCGCCTATCCCGACCGGGTGCCCGCGCGGCTCCGCTGAGCAGCCGTTTCGTGGCTTCCGCGTGTCGCTTGCCGCCTCGTACACCTGTTCGGCTATTGTCCACAGCGGGGTGCTCGTCCACAGCTCACGGCCGGTCGGCTGGTTTTCTGTCGGACCCAGCGCCTAGCGTGTCCGCGTGACGCGAAGCTCAGGAAAGACGCCGGCGAAGGCAGGGGTGGCAAACATGGCCGCAGGGCCCGACCGGGAGAAGGCACTCGACCTTGCTCTCGCTCAGATCGACAAGCAGTTCGGCAAGGGTTCGGTGATGCGGCTGGGAGAGCGGCCGGTCGTCCAGACCTCGGTGATTCCGACGGGTTCGATCGCGCTCGACGTGGCGCTCGGCGTGGGCGGTCTGCCCCGAGGCCGGGTCGTCGAGATCTACGGTCCGGAGTCCAGTGGTAAGACCACGGTGGCCCTGCACGCGGTGGCCAACGCCCAGCGGGCCGGCGGCATCGCCGCCTTCGTCGACGCCGAGCACGCGCTCGACCCGGAATATGCCAAGGCCCTCGGCGTCGACACCGACTCCCTGCTGGTCTCCCAGCCGGACACCGGCGAGCAGGCGCTGGAGATCGTGGACATGCTGGTCCGCTCCGGCGCGATCGACATCATCGTCATCGACTCGGTGGCGGCCCTGGTGCCGCGCGCCGAGATCGAGGGCGAGATGGGCGACAGCCACGTGGGTCTGCAGGCCCGGCTGATGAGCCAGGCGCTGCGGAAGATCACCGGTGTGCTCAACAACACCGGCACCACGGCGATCTTCATCAACCAGCTCCGCGAGAAGATCGGCGTGATGTTCGGCAGCCCCGAGACCACCACGGGCGGCCGGGCGCTGAAGTTCTACGCCTCGGTCCGGCTCGACGTGCGCCGCATCGAGAGCCTCAAGGACGGCACCGACGTGGTCGGCAACCGCACCCGGTGCAAGGTCGTGAAGAACAAGGTCGCCGCGCCGTTCAAGCAGGCCGAGTTCGACATCATGTACGGCAAGGGCATCTCCCGCGAGGGCTCGCTGATCGACGTGGGCGTGGAGCAGGCGATCATCCGCAAGTCCGGCGCCTGGTACACCTACGACGGCGACCAGCTCGGCCAGGGCAAGGAGAAGGCCCGGGAGTTCCTCAAGGAAAACCCGGATGTCGCCGCCGAGATCGAAAAGAAGATCCTCGAGAAGCTCGGCGTCGGGGTGGGCGCGGGCGACGCCGCCGGTGGCCCGGAGCTGCCGCCGGTCGACTTCTGACCGGTCCCTGACCCGTGGCAGGACGACGCGCCCGCACCGGGCGGGGCTGGGATGCCAGCCCCGTCCGCGCGGGTGACGACAGCGCGCCCCGGCCCCGTCGGGCCCGGCGCGGCCGTACCGACGACACCGACCCCGAGGCGCCCCCGGCCCCGCCGCGCGACGAGGCCGAGCTGGCGCGGGAGATCTGCCTGCGCCAGCTGGCCGTCCGGCCCCGCACCCGGGCCGAGCTGGCCGGGGCGCTGGCGAAGCGGGGCGTCTCCGACGAGGTCTCGGCGGAGGTGCTCGACCGCTACGACGAGGTCGGCATCATCGACGACGCCGCGTTCGCCCGGGCCTGGGTGGCCAGCCGGCACTCCGGCCGGGGCCTGGCCCGCCGAGCGCTGGCCAACGAGCTGCGCCAGCGCGGGGTGGACGGCGAGGTCGCGAGCGAGGCCCTCGGGGAGCTGGACGAGGAGACCGAGGCCGAGACCGCCCGCGCCCTGGTCGAGCGGAAGCTGCGGACCGCCCGGGGCGAGCCGGACGCGGTCTTCCGGCGGCTGGTGGCCATGCTGGCCCGCAAGGGCTACCCGCCGGGCGTGGCGATCCGGGCGGTGAAGGACGCGCTCGCCGCGCAAAGCGCCGAGGCGGCCGAGTTCGCCGAGCAGATCGACGCCGACGCGCTCGCCGACGCCGAGGGCGAGCTGGAGCGGGACAGCCGCTCCCACGGGTGAGCGAGCACCGGGTCGGAAGGGTCCGCTGCTGAAGGCACGTGGCGACGGGCCGCTGAGCCCGGTGGCGGGGCCCCGTGCTGGGGCGCGTCGCGACGGAGCGCTGAGATCGGGCGGCGGGGCCCCGTGCTGGGGCGCGTCGCGACGGAGCGCTGAGATCCGGCGGCGGGGCCCGGGTTGGAGGCGTGTGGCGGCAGGGCCGCGGGCCCGGCGGTGGGCGGAGGGAGACTTCGTGTTGAAAGCGTGCCTCAACGGGGCCCGAGGGCGTGACGAGCATCCGGCGGTGCCGGTCACCCCGGCCGAGTTGGCGGCCGACGCGGCCCGCTGCGCGGGGCTCGGCGCGGGGGCGGTGCACGTGCATCCCCGGGACGCCGACGGCCGCGAGTCCCTGCACCCACTGGTGGTCGCCGCCGCGCTGGACGCGATCCGGGCCGCCCGGCCGGGGCTGCCGGTGGGGGTGAGCACCGGGGCCTGGATCGAGGCGCAGCCGGCCGCCCGGGTGGCCGCGGTCCGGGCCTGGACCGTGCTGCCCGACTTCGCCTCGGTCAACGCTCACGAGCCGGGCGCGGAGGCGGTGGCGACGGCGCTGCACGAGCGGGGCGTCCTGGCCGAGGCGGGGCTGTGGACGGTCGACGCGGTCGGGGCGTACGCGCGGTGGCGGGTGCCGGCCGGGCGGATCCTGATCGAGTGCATGGCCGAGGACCGGGCGGTGGCGCTTGCGGACGCCGCCGCGATGCTGGCCGCGCTGCCGTCCCCTGCGGCCGGGAGCCCGCCGGTCCTGCTGCATGCCGAGGGGCCGGCGACCTGGCCGGTGCTGGCCGAGGCGGTGCGCCGGGGCCTGCACAGCCGTGTCGGGCTGGAGGACACGCTGTCACTGCCCGACGGCTCGCCCGCGCCCGACAACGCCGCACTGGTGGCGGCGGCACTGGCGGCGGGCGCCCGCTGACCCACCCGGTCGGGGGAGTGGTGCGTTCGTGGGCTCCGGCGAGCGTCGTGGGGCAGAGGGTTGCGTCACAGCCGGTCGGCGGTGCGCCGGCGGCTACGCGTACGGGCGCCGGATGGCGCGTGCGAGGGTGCGTACGGGCCGCCCCGCTGAGCAGGGCCGACGCGCCGCGCGACCCGATCCGCTGCCGTTTTGTCCGCCGGTGTCCGGGCGCGCATCAGCGGTGCGTGACGCGACAACTTCTCTCCGTTCGGGGGGTTTGATCATGAGTTCTTGACCGGAGCCCCCCGGGAGACCTAGCCTCGCCATACAGGCTCACATTGCCCGACCAAGCGCAGGCTAAGCGCACAACATAGATCGCGTAACGGAACAGCATCACTTTGGCCGATCCGATCGGCCATTGGCGGCAGCTCCGGACTGGCCGGTCCGACGCTGGCGCGACAACTGCACCCGGCCGTCGGCGATGCTCCCGCGTGGAGCACCGCCGACGGAAGCTACCCCACGGCCAGTCGCTCCGGTCGGGCGTCCACAGCCGCAGGGTGCGTGCCCATCGGCACGGTCGCTGCGGTCCCGACGTTCAGGGGAGGCGGCCATGGCGAGGCGGCGCAGTTCCACCGGAGTCCCGACATGAGCGGGCCGGTCGGGCCGGGCCCTGTGGCCATCGGGCGGAGCGGGGCGCCGGCATGAGCGGGTTCGACATCGTGATCCTCGCCGTGGTGCTGGTCCTGACCGTGGTCGTGCTCGGGGCGGTGCTGCTCGGCGTACGGGCGCTGCGCCGGTTCGGTGCGGCACCGGCGCCCGAGGACCCCGCCTTCATCGCCGAGAAGGACCGGCAGGAGCAGTCCCTCGCGGCCCTGCGTACCGCCGCCGACGAGGCCAACAGCACGATCGACGTGGCGAAGTCCGCCGCCGCGGCGGCCCGCGCCGAGGCGGCTGCCGCGAAGGCCGAGGCGAAGGCGGCCCGGGCGGAGGCCCGCCGGGTGCTCGACGACGCCCGGGCGGAGGCCGACACCGTCCTGGAACGGGCCCACAAGCAGGCCGAGGCCGACGCGGAGCAGTTGCGGGCCACCGCCCGGCGCAGCGGCGAGCGGGAGGTCGCGGTGCTCGCCGCCACCACCCGGGAGCAGGCCGCCGAGGTGGAGCGGCGGGCGGCCCGGATGGACGAGCGCGAGCGGCTGCACACCGAGGAGGTGGAGCGCCTCGCCGAGCGGGAACGGCAGCTCACCGCCGCCAGCGCGGCCCTGTCGGCCCGCGAGGCCGCCCTCGCCCAGCGCGAGGCCGAGCTGGCCGAGGCGGAGGAGCAGCGGCGCCGCGAGCTGGAGCGGGTCGCCGGCCTCACCGCCGACGCGGCCCGAACGGAGCTGATCGAGGCGATCGAGGTCCAGGCCAAGCGGGAGGCCGCCCTGCTGGTCCGCGACATCGAGTCCGACGCCCGCGGCACCGCCGAGCAGCGCGCCCGGCACATCGTCGTCGACGCCATCCAGCGGGTCGCCAGCGAGCAGACCGCGGAGAGCGTGGTCAGCGTCCTGCACCTGCCTGGCGACGAGATGAAGGGGCGGATCATCGGCCGGGAGGGCCGCAACATCCGCGCCTTCGAGTCGGTCACCGGCGTGAACCTGATCATCGACGACACCCCCGAGGCGGTGCTCCTCTCCTGCTTCGACCCGGTGCGCCGGGAGGTCGGGCGGCTGACCCTGGAGAAGCTGGTCCTGGACGGGCGGATCCACCCGCACCGCATCGAGGAGGTCCACGACCTCGCCCGGCACGAGGTGGAGGAGCTCTGCCAGCGGGCCGCCGAGGACGCCCTGGTCGAGGTCGGCATCACCGAGATCCACCCGGAGTTGGTCACCCTGCTCGGCCGGCTGCGCTACCGGACGTCGTACGGGCAGAACGTGCTCAAGCACCTGGTGGAGACCGCGCACATCGCCGGCATCATGGCCGCCGAGTTGCGGCTGGACGTGCCGATCATCAAGCGCTCGGCGTTCCTGCACGACATCGGCAAGGCGCTCACGCACGAGGTGGAGGGCAGCCACGCCATCATCGGCGCGGACCTCGCCCGCAAGTACGGCGAGAACGAGGACGTCGTGCACGCCATCGAGGCGCACCACAACGAGGTGCCGCCGCAGACCATCGAGGCCGTCCTCACCCAGGCGTCCGACGCCTGCTCGGGCGGCCGACCGGGGGCCCGGCGGGAGAGCCTGGAGGCGTACGTCAAGCGGTTGGAGCGCATCGAGGAGATCGCGGCCGGCAAGCTCGGCGTGGAGAAGGTCTTCGCCATGCAGGCCGGCCGGGAGATCCGGGTGATGGTCAAGCCGGACGACGTCGACGACATCGGCGCCGCCGTGCTGGCCCGGGACGTGGCCAAGCAGATCGAGGAGGAGCTGACCTATCCGGGTCAGATCCGGGTGACCGTGGTCCGCGAGTCCCGGGTCACCGAAATCGCCCGCTGACCAGTCCCGTCCGGAACGTTAGGTGAAGCGTTCACTACGGAGGGCTAGATACAAGACGGCATATATGTATATTCTTCTGGCTCTTGCAATGATCATTGCAGCAGAGACGGGAGAGAGCATGCGTAAGAGGCTCAGTCGTGGTCTGGTCAGCGCAGGGTTCGTCGTGGCGGCCGTCGCCTCCGGCGTCGTGGTGGTGAGCGCGGCGCCGGCGCAGGCGGCACCCTGTAGTGCGTCGCGGGACTACACCTACACCTGGGGCGTCAAGTCCACGTGCGCGCCCGACACGTTCCGTTGGTGGCACCGGGCCTGGGTCAAGTGCGTCGAAGGCCCGAACAACACGACGAGGACCTACTACGGCAACTACGCGGGGGGGCTGTCGGTGTCCAAGGTGCAGTGCGGTTCGGGTGCGACCAAGAGCATCTCGAGCTACGGGGTGGAGCAGGGGCAGGACGACTGAGTCGTCGGAACCGATGATGAGGCGGGGCGGGGAGTGACATCACTCCCTGCCCCGCCTCATCGTTGACACCCGCCGCCGTGCGTCAGCCTTGTGGTTCGGCGACCGCGCCTCCGCCGGCTGGAGTGGAGTCGGGAGCGGTCTGCTTGGGGATCCGGTACGCCCGCCGGCTGCTGCGCCGGTCGAGCCAGGTGGCGAGCGCGGTGAGCAGCGAGTTGAGCACGATGTAGATGCCGGCCACCACGATCGCGGCGGCGACCACGTTCCCCTTGTTGGCGGAGAGGTCGTTGACGCCGCGCTGCAGCAGCTCGGGGTAGGCGACGATGTAGCCGAGCGCGGTGTCCTTCAACAGCACCACGAGCTGGCTCACGATCACCGGCAGCATCGCGCGGGCCGCCTGCGGGATCAGGATGAGCTGCATGACCTGGCTCTTGCGCATGCCGATCGCGTAGGCCGCCTCGGCCTGGCCGCCCGGCAGGGACCGGATGCCCGCCCGGAACGCCTCGGCGAGCACCGAGCCGTTGTAGAGGGTCAGTCCGATCACCACGGCCCAGAACGCCGACACCGGCCCCTGGATGAGGAACGGCACGCCGTAGAAGATGAAGAAGATCATCAACAGCAGCGGGACGGCGCGGAAGAACTCGACCACGGCGCCGGCCGGGATGCTGATCCAGCGGTGTTCGGAGAGCCGGCCGACCGCGAAGATGATGCCGAAGGCGAGGGAGAGCACCATCCCGACAGCCGCTGCCCAGAGCGTGGCGCGCAGGCCGGACCAGATGAACTGGGTCCACGTGGCCTTCTCCGTGAACGGCTGCCAGAGGTAGCCCTCCCACTGGCCGGCCTCGTCGAACTTGGCGTACACCCACCACAGCAGGCCGGCCAGGGCGACGCCGAAGACGACGGTCAGCACCGCGTTGCGGACGCGGGCGCGTGGCCCCGGGTGGTCGTAGAGGATGGAACTGGTGCTCATCAGCGCTTCACCGCCAGTCGGTTGGCCAGCCAGCCGAAGAAGTAGCCGGTCGGGATCAGGAGCGCGGCGAACGTGCCGGCGAAGACCAGGAAGATCGGGATGACGGCGTCACCGTTGCTGTTGATGAGGTCCTTCATCACGTTGGAGGACTCCATCAACCCGATGGTGCCGACGATCGTCGCGTTCTTGCAGAGCGCGATCAGGATGCTGCCCAGCGGGGCGATCACCGAGCGGGCGGCCTGCGGCAGGACGACGATCCGGAGGGTCTGGGCGAAGGTCAAACCGACCGCCCGGGCGGCCTCGGCCTGGCCGGCGGGCACCGTGTTGATGCCCGAGCGGATCGCCTCGCAGACGAACGCGGCGGTGTAGACCGACAGGCCGACGACCCCGAGCCAGAAGTTGTTCAGGTCCAGGTCGTCCGCCAGGCTCAGCCCCAGTGTGGAGAAGAGGCCGAAGTAGCAGAAGAAGATGACCAGGGTCAGCGGGGTGTTGCGGAAGATGTTGACCCAGGCCGCACCGAAGCCACGCAGCACGGGCACGGGCGAGACCCGCATGGTGGCCAGCAGGACGCCGAGCACCAGCGCGAACACTGCCGAGGCACCGGTCAGCTTGAGGATCCAGAGGAAGCCCGACAGATAGGCGTCGAAGTTCGTCGGGTCAGCGAATACGTGCATGCGTCGGCTCCCGGGGCAGGTCGTCGGCGTCCGGACAGACCGGGGCCGGCATCCCTCCGGATGCCGGCCCCGGTACCGTCAGACGCTGCCGCAGTTGGTCAGCTTGGTGGTGTCCAGCTCGGGCGCGGCCTTGCCGCTCTTGCCCAGGGTGGCGTCCCAGGCGGCCTTGTACGTGCCGTCCGAGGCCGCGGTCTTGAGGATCTCGTTGACCTTCTCGCAGCCGTCCTTGTCGTCCTTCTTCAGACCGATGCCGTACGGCTCGCTGGAGAAGGTCTTGCCGACGACCTTGAACTTGCCGGCGTACTGGTCCTGGGCGGCGTAGCCGGCGAGGATGATGTCGTCAGTGGTGACGGCGTCGACCTGGCCCTTCTCCAGCAGCGGCAGGCACTTCGAGTACGAGTCGAACTGCTGGAGCTTGGCCTTCGGGTAGTCCGTCTGGACCCGCTTCGCCGGGGTCGACCCGGACACGGAGCACACCGTCTTGCCGTCCAGACCCTCCGGGCCGGCCAGCGTCGAGTCGGCCTTCACCAGAAGGTCCTGGCCGGCGATGAAGTACGGCCCGGCGAAGTTGACCTTCTGCTTGCGCTCGTCGTTGATGGTGTACGTCGCGATGACGAGGTCGACGGTGCCCTGCTGGATGAAGGGCTCGCGGTTGGAGGACACGGTGGTCTTCCACTCGATGTTGTTCGCGTCCACGCCGAGACCCTTGGCGATGATCTTGGCGACCTCGATGTCGAAGCCCTCGTACTGGCTGCCGGTCTGCAGACCCAGGCCCGGCTGGTCGGCCTTGACGCCGATGACCAGCTTCTTCTGGCTCTGCGCCTTGCCGACGATGCCCTTGGCCGAACCACCGGAACCGCTGTCACTGTCGCTGTCGCCACCGCAGGCGGTCATCGCGAGCGAGAGGGCGGCCACCGCGGCGACCGCGGCCACGCGCTTCATACGCATACACTTCTCCTTCTTCGAAGGAACCCGCCGGGGGACGGCGTGCTCCAGGTACGGACGCCTAGTGCGTGAGGATCTTGGAGAGGAAGTCCTTGGCGCGCTCGCTGCGCGGGTTGGCGAAGAACTCGGCCGGCGGCGCGTCCTCGACCAGTTTCCCGTCGGCCATGAAGATGACGCGGTTCGCCGCGTGCCGGGCGAAGCCCATCTCGTGGGTCACCACGACCATGGTCATGCCATCGCTGGCCAGCGACGTCATCACGTCCAGCACCTCGCCGACCATCTCCGGGTCCAGCGCGCTGGTCGGCTCGTCGAAGAGCATCGCCTTGGGCTGCATGGCCAGCGCCCGGGCGATCGCCACCCGCTGCTGCTGGCCGCCGGAGAGCTGGGCCGGGAACTTGTCGGCCTGGTTGGCGATGCCGACCCGGTCCAGCAGGGCCAGGCCGCGCTCGCGCGCCGCCGCCGGCTTCTCCTTGCGGACCTTGACCGGCCCGAGGGTGACGTTCTCGAGGATCGTCTTGTGCGCGAAGAGGTTGAACGACTGGAACACCATGCCGACCTCGCTGCGCAGCTTCGCCAGCGCCCTGCCCTCGGCCGGCAGCGGCTGCCCGTCGAAGGTGATCGTGCCGGAGCTGATCGGTTCGAGGCGGTTGATGGTGCGGCACAGCGTCGACTTGCCGGAGCCCGACGGGCCGATCACCACGACCACCTCGCCGCGCCCGACCGACAGCGAGACGTCGTCCAGCACGTGCAGCGGCCCGAACCACTTGTTGACCGAGTCCAGCACGATGAGCGGTTCGCCCGTCGTCACGTCGTTCACCGTCCCTGTCGTCGCGCGGGGTCGGGTGACCCCCGGTTGGGCAACTGTAGGCGGGGGGATGTGGCGGGACGCAACTCAGTTGGTCACGGAGCGATAACACCAGTTCAGAACGGGGTCAAGAGTCCGATTTTGACCGCGATCGGGGCACGCCGGTTGCCATGGGATGGAGCGGTTCGGAGATCATGTGGAGATGACCGAACCGGTACGGCTCACCCGGTACGCCCGGGGCGGCGGCTGCGCGTGCAAGATCCCCCCGGGGGAGCTGGAGACCATGGTCGCCGGGCTCGGCCCGGCCACCGGCACCGCCGAGCTGCTCGTCGGGCTCGATCACGGCGACGACGCCGCGGTGGTCCGGCTCGACGAGCGCACCGGCCTGGTCACCACGGCCGACTTCTTCACCCCGGTGGTCGACGACGCGTACGACTGGGGGCGCATCGCCGCGACGAACGCCCTCTCCGACGTGTACGCCATGGGCGGCACCCCCCTCGTCGCGCTCAACCTGCTCTGCTGGCCGCGCGACGTGCTGCCGCTGGAGCTGGCCCGGGAGGTGCTGCGCGGCGGGCAGGACGTGGCCCGCGACGCCGGCTGTCACCTCGCCGGCGGGCACAGCGTCGACGACGAGGGCCCCAAGTACGGGCTGGCCGTCACCGGCGTGGTCCGGCCGGAGGAACTGATCACCCTGGACGCCGGCCGGGCGGGGTTGCCGTTGTCGCTGACCAAGCCGCTCGGCGTCGGGGTGCTCAACACCCGGCACAAGGCCACCGGCGAGAGCTTCCCCGAGGCGGTCGCCGCGATGACCACCCTCAACCGCGACGCGGCGCGGGCCGCGGTGGCGGCCGGGGTCCGCTGCGGCACCGACGTGACCGGCTTCGGTCTGCTCGGGCACGCGTCCAAGCTGGCCCGGGCGAGCCGCCTGACGGTGGCGATCGACGCGGCCCTGGTGCCCTACCTGGCTGGCGCCCGCGAGGCGGTACGCGACGGGCACGTCAGCGGCGGCAGCCGGCGCAACCTGGAGTGGGTCACCGGGTGGACCGACTTCGGCGGTGTCGGCGAGGAGGAGCGGCTGCTGCTGGCCGACGCGCAGACCTCGGGCGGGCTGCTGGTCGCCGGCGAACTGCCGGGCGCCACCGTGATCGGCGAGCTGCTGCCGCCGGGGGAGCACCGCGTGGTCGTGCGCTGAGGGCGGGCCGCCCGGCGTGTGGCGTCGGGATCGGGCCACGGTACCCGATAAACTGTCACCTTTCCGCTACTCGGAGCAATGGCGCTCGGGGAAATTTTGCCCGGAATGGTCACAGACCGGTAACTTGCCCCCGGCTGAGGTCATATGCACCCCACCATCGTCAGTAAGGCCCGATCCGGAGGCCGGTGGGACGAGCACAGCGAGGAGGCGGCATGACCGAGCTGTGGAACTGGAGAATCGAGCAGGTGCGGCCGGTGGAGGTCTACCCGGCACTGGCCGAGGCGCTCGGCCGGGTGGTGATGCCCCTGGCGGCGGCGGACCCCGCCCGTCTGCCGACGTACGCGGTGATCTGCGACGTCTGGCAGGCGCCGGGGGAGTTCGCCACGATCGTGGACTGCTACGGGGTGCCCGAAGGGCTCTCCGAGCACGGCAGCATCGCCACGCTGGCGCGGCTGCTGGACCGCAACTGCCTGCTGCGCGACGACACGCTGGACGCCGGGCGGCACCTGCTCGTCGCGCCCGACGGCACGATCCGGCCGGTGCACTTCGACGTCCGGGAGACCGACGACGGCGAGGAGCTCGCCGACCAGCGGCTGTGCACCGACGCCGACCCCCGCTGTCGCGGCTGGTCGCAGTGCCACCGCTCGCGCTGGGCGCCCGACTCGGTGCTCCCGGCGCTCGCCGCCGCCTGACCCGCGCACCCGCTGCCGGCCCCGTGCGGCACGGCGGAGGCAGCCCGGGAGCCGGGACGGCGGAGGCAGCCCGGGAGCCGGGCCGGCGGGGCGAGACCCCGTCCCGGCCCGGCGGCGGGATCAGCTCGCCGGGCTGGCGGAGCGGCCGCCGCGTACCTCCAGCTCGGCGAGCAGGGTCGCGGTGGCCGCGGCGACGGCGGCGACCGCCGCGTCGAAGGCCGCGGCGTTGTGGGCGGCGGGCTTGCGGAAACCCGAGATCTTTCGGACGTACTGCAACGCCGCCGCGTCGACGTCGCCCGGGGTCACCTCGGCGACGTACGGCTCACGCAGGGTCTTGATGCTCCGGCACACGGCTCCTCCTCGTTAAGTCCGGTCGGTGGGCCCGGATACGCTGTCCGGGTCATGACTACCGCAGCGGCGAGCAGCCCGCGCACCTATCAGGTGCGCACCTACGGCTGCCAGATGAACGTGCACGACTCCGAGCGCATCTCCGGCCTGCTGGAGCAGGCGGGCTACGTGCGCGCCGCCGAAGCCGACGACGGCCCGGACGTGGTGGTGTTCAACACCTGCGCCGTCCGGGAGAACGCCGACAACCGGCTCTACGGCAACCTCGGTCACCTGCGCCCCGTCAAGGCCAGGCACCCGGGGATGCAGATCGCCGTGGGCGGCTGCCTGGCCCAGAAGGACCGGGGCGAGATCGTCCGCAAGGCGCCCTGGGTCGACGTGGTGTTCGGCACGCACAACATCGGGTCACTGCCGGTGCTGCTGGAACGGGCCCGGCACAACACGGCGGCCGAGGTGGAGATCCTCGAGTCCCTCGACGTCTTCCCCTCGACGCTGCCCACCCGGCGCGAGTCCACGTACGCGGGCTGGGTGTCGATCTCCGTCGGCTGCAACAACACCTGCACGTTCTGCATCGTGCCCTCTCTGCGGGGCAAGGAGAAGGACCGCCGCCCCGGCGACATCCTCTCCGAGGTCCGTGCCCTGGTCGACGAGGGCGTGCTGGAGGTGACCCTGCTCGGGCAGAACGTCAACTCCTACGGCGTGGAGTTCGGCGACCGGCTGGCCTTCGGCAAGCTGCTGCGCGCCTGCGGCGACATCGAGGGGCTGGAGCGGGTGCGGTTCACCAGCCCGCACCCGAAGGACTTCACCGACGACGTGATCGCCGCGATGGCCGAGACGCCCAACGTCTGCCACTCGCTGCACATGCCGCTCCAGTCCGGCTCCGACGACGTGCTGCGCGCGATGCGCCGCTCCTACCGGGCCGACCGCTACCTGGGCATCATCGAGAAGGTCCGGGCGGCGATGCCGGACGCGGCGATCACCACCGACATCATCGTCGGGTTCCCCGGCGAGACCGACGCCGACTTCGCGCGCACCCTCGACGTGGTGCGCGAGGCCCGGTTCTCCTCGGCGTTCACCTTCCAGTACTCCAAGCGCCCCGGCACGCCGGCCGCCACCATGGACGGCCAGCTGCCCAAGCAGGTGGTGCAGGAGCGCTACGAGCGGCTGATCGCCTGCGTGGAGGAGATCACCTGGGCGGAGAACAAGAAGCTGGTGGGGGAGACCGTCGAGGTGCTGGTCGCCGTCGGCGAGGGGCGCAAGGACGAGCGCACGGGTCGGATGTCCGGCCGCGCCCGCGACGGCCGCCTGGTCCACCTCGCCACCGGCGCGAACGGCCAGCAGGGCGACGCCGGTTCCCTCGCCGGGCGGATCCGCCCCGGCGACGTCGTGCACACCACCATCACCTACGCCGCACCGCACCACCTCAACGCCGACGGCGAGCCGCTGGCGCACCGGCGCACCCGGGCCGGCGACGCGGCCGAGGCGGGGCGCGCCCCGCGTACGCCGGGGGTGCTGCTCGGGCTGCCCACGATCGGCGCGCCGGCCGCGGCGCCCGCGCCGACGACCGGCTGCGCCGCGCACTGACCCGCGACCGGCCGGGGCCTGCGCGCGCAGGCCCCGGCCGGTGCGTTCAGCCGGTCACACCTGGATCCGGCCCGCGCCCGCGCCGCCCGTGACGATGGACTTCACGCTGCTCGCGGCGTCCAGGCTGTACGAGTACGGGATGGCCCGGACGCTGCCGCCGGCCTGGCCGCTGCCGGAGTTGACGAAGTGGTTGTTCCGGGCGACCAGCGTGCCCGGCCCGGAGTCGCCCTCACCGAGGTGGTACGGGTCGTCGACGTTCTCGAAGTAGTTGCCCTCGACGAGCACCCCGGCGTTCTCCGTGGAGGCCACGCCGTAGCCGCCGTTGCTGTCGTAGTAGTTGTTGAATACGTGAACCGGGTTGCCGAAGCGGACCCGGGGGTGGCGCTGGGTGCTCTCGTCGAACCAGTTGTGGTGGTAGGTCACCCGCAGGTGGCCGGTGTCCTGGCTGCCGTTGCTGTCGCTGTGCCCGAGCAGCATCGACTTGTCGTGGTCGTAGACCCGGTTCCACGACACGGTGATGAAGTCCGAGCCCCGCTTGATGTCGACCGCGCCGTCGTTGCCGTTGGTGAAGCTGTTGTGGTCGATCCAGATGTTGGTGGCCGACTCCTGCACGTTGATCGCGTCGTCGTTCCAGTTCCGGAAGGTCAGGTTCCGGATGATGACGTTGCGGTCGCCGTTGATGTTGAAGCCGCAGCCGGAGATGGTCGCGCCGGGGTTGCCGAGGATGGTCTTGTTGGACCGCACCCGCAGCATGCCGGAGCAGGAGATGGTGCCGGAGACGCGGATCACCGCCGCGCTGCTGGAGCCGACCGCGCTGGTCAGGGCGGAGGCGCTGGTGACGGTGACGGGGTTGCCACTGCCGCCGGTGGTGCCGCCGTTCTGGGTGGCCCAGCCGACCAGCCCGGTGGGGGCGGCCGAGGCGGGTGCGGTGCCGGTGGTCAGCGCCCCCGCGGCGAGCAGGGCGGCGCTGGCGGCGGCGGTGAGCAGGGTGGTGCGACGTCGGGACGTACGCATGGTGCTTCCCTTCGGTGGTCGCGGGCTCGCGGACCGTGGGCCGACCCTGCGACGCCGTGCCCGGTGGCGTCTGGTCGGTGGGGACGGCGGTCTGCGGCCCCGCGGATGCGGACTGGCTACGCGAAGTTGTGGCTCCCGTGCTGGCGCTCACGACCGATCGGGTAAGCGCTTTCCCGATGTAAACACAGATGCCCGTCGATGTAAAGGTCGCCCCTACCTGCACGAAGATCGGCGGCCACCTGGAGGGGTGGCCGCCGATCGTCAGGGGCGGATCAGCAGGCGACGCCGTTGAGCTTCACCGCGCCCGGCGCGGCGGACGGACCGTTGGCGGTGAAGCCGACGGTCACCGAGGCGCCCGGCACCAGCGCGCCCGCCCAGGTCGGCGCCGCCGCCGTCACCGTGGTGCCCGACTGGGTCACCGTGGCGTTCCAACCGCTGGCCAGGCTCACCCCCGCCGGCCAGGCCCAGGTGACCTGCCACGGGTTGACCGGGCCCGTGCCGGTGTTCGTCACCGTCAGCTCCCCCTGGAAGCCGCCCTGCCACGCGTTGACCTGCCGGTACGCGCCGGTGCAGCCACCGGTCGGCGGAGGCGGCGACGAGGTCGGCGTCGCCGTCGGCGTGCCGGTGGGGCCGCCCCCGCCGCCCACCGGCGCGATCAGGTACGGCTGGAGGATGGCCTGCTTGGTGGTGTTGATGTTCGTCCAGTCGTCGAGCGCGATGCCCCCGGTGTCACCGGAGTTCGGGTTCCACGACCAGTAGGTGAAGGACATCCCGTCGACCCCGGTGCCGGTGTAGGCCATCAGCTTCTCCAGCCACACCTTGTCCCGGGGGTCGGCCAGGGTGCTGCCGAACTCGCCCATCATGATCGGCGCGATGTTCTGCTTGTAGAGGTAACCCCAGTACTTGTCCCAGATCCCCGGCAGGTTCGTCGGGAAGTCGGGGGACTTGAACCAGTTCTGCTCGAAGACCGAGGTGGCGTACTCGTGCGGCGAGTAGACCAGCCGGTTCGGCACGTCGAGCCGGACGGGGAAGTCCTTGGCCTTCGTCAGGTTGCCGCCCCACCAGCCGCAGTCCTCGTCGTTGCTCGGATCGTTGTCCCAGACGTTCGAGAGGCCCCCGCTGGGGCAGCTCACGCCCTCCACGAAGATCAGCCAGTTCGGCTGCACCGACAGGATCGCGTTGCCGGCCCGCTCGGCGGCCAGCCGCCAGTCCCGCGCCGGATCGCCGCAGCCCCAGCACGCGCCGGTGGCCGCCGGGTTGGTCCCCTCGGCGTGCGGCTCGTTGTGCAGGTCCGCCCCGATCACCGTGGTGTTGCCGGCGTACCGCTGGGCGAGCATCTTCCAGTCGTTGATCCAGGTCGCCTCGGAGACCGTCGGGGTGTACCAGAGCGCGGACTGGCCGGCCGATGTCGGCCGGTGCCGGTCGAGGATGACCCGCATCCCCTTGCCGCCGGCGTAGTCGATCACCTTGTCGAGGATCTGCAACGGGGAGAGCCCGACCAGGTCCGGGTTGACGAAGTCGTTGATGCCGCTGGCCGTGGCGCCCGGCTTCAGCGCGTCGTTCGAGTACGGCACGCGCAGCGTGTTGTAGCCGAGGCTGGCCATCTTGTCGATCTGTCCCCGCCACGGGTTGGTGGACCACAGCCCGTGGAAGGTCTTGTTGTCGGTCTCCATGCCGAACCAGTTGATGCCGGTGATGCGTACCGTCGCGCCGGTGCTGTCGACGATCCTGTTGCCGTTGGTGTGCAGGTAGCCGGTCCCGGTGCCGGCGGGGGCGGCGACGGCCGGGGCGGTGCTGACGGCGGCGGCGACGAGGACGCCGGCCGCGGCGGTGGCGAGCGCGGTGATCGCGCCGCCGAGGGCGCTGCGTCGGTGCATGCGAGCTCCACTTCGAACTGCCCGCCGCCGCCACCGGCGGCGCGGGCGGGAACCGGGCGACGGCCGTCACGCTCCCTCAGGGAGTACGCGGACAGGGCGCGACGGGACGTGCCACGTGGGATGCGGCCGCTCGCGGTACCACCGGCGTCCCCCGACGACGCGGTGTGCGCCGCCGGCGCCCTCGCGCCGGTGCCGGACCTGGCTCCGCCGCCCATTCTGATCAGCCCGCCTCGATGCGTCAACCGTCGCGTGCCCGGCCCGGGCGGCGGCGGGCGGACAGGCGGAAGCCCCCGGCCCGTGGCGGATCGGGGGCTTCCGTGGTGGCTCGGTCCGAGGTGACTCGGGGCGCGCCGGGGGTGGGTCGGCCCGGCTCAGCCGGCCTGCTCGGCGAGCTGGAGGAACTGCCGCTTGGAGGCCAGTGCCTGCTCGGCCTCCTTGACCCGCCGGGCGTCCCCGGCCGCCTGGGCCCGGGCCAGCCGCTCCTCGGCCTCGGCGACCTGCGCGCGCATCTGGGCGAGCAGGGGGTTGTCCTCCTTGGTGGTGCGCCGCCACGCGGAGTCCATCACCTCGCGGACCTTCTCGTCGATCGCGCGCAGCCGGCGCTCCAGCCCGGCCGCCGCCTCGCGGGGCACCCGGCCGGCCTCGTGCCACTGGGCCTGGATCTCCCGCAGCTTGGCCTGCGCGCCCTTCGGGTCGCCGTCGACGTCCAGCGCCTCGGCCTCGGCGAGCAGTGCCTGCTTGCGCTCCAGGTTGCCCCGCTGCTCGTTGTCGCGGGCGGAGAAGACCTCGCTGCGCCGGGTGAAGAACTCGTCCTGCGCGCCCCGGAACCGTTCCCAGAGCTTCTGCTCGGCCTCCTTGGAGGCCCGGGGAGCGGCCTTCCACTGGTTCATCAGCTCCTTGAGCTGGTTGGCGGTGGCCGCCCAGTCGGTGGAGTCCTTGAGCTTCTCGGCCTCGGCGACCAGCTCCTCCTTCACCGTCTGCGCCTGCTTGCGCTGCGCGTCGAGGGAGGCGAAGTGGGCGCCCCGGCGGCGGGTGAAGCCGTCACGCGCGGCGGCGAACCGCTTCCACAGCTCGCCGTCGGCCTTCTTGTCGACCCCGCGGATGGTCTTCCACTCGTCGAGGATCTCCTTGAGCCGGTCCCCGGCGGTCTTCCAGCCGGTCGACTCGGCGGCCAGCTTCTCCGCCTCCTCCACGAGGGCCTGCTTGCGGGCGAGCGCCTCGCCGCGGGCGGCGTCCCGCGCGGCCTTGGCCTCGCCGGCCTTCTCCTCGGCGACCGTGGCGAGCCGGTCCAGCCGGGCGGCCAGCGCGTCGATGTCGCCGACGACGTGCGCCTCGGCCAGCGACGCGCGGATCCGCCGGATGGTGGTCAGTGAATGGCCGGCGTCGGCGGCACCCGAGTTGAGCCGGGCCTCCGTCAGGTTGACCTCGGTCACCAGGTCGTCGAAGCGGCGGGCGAAGTGGGCCAGCCCCTCCTCGGGCGCTCCCGCCTGCCAGGATCCGACCACCCGCTCGCCGTCGGCGGTCTTGACGTACACGGTGCCGTCCGCGTCCACCCGTCCGAAGGCAGTCCAGTCGCTCATGTGCCCATCCTCGTTCTCCCGGCGTCGGGGAGCAGTCCCGCGATCGCCGCCACGGCGCAGCAAAGTTTCCCCCGGCATTGTCACAGGTACGACCCCGTTCCCGTCGAGCGCCTATCGCCGACCGTGACCATACGGTGTCCTAGCGCCCGCGGACAGGCTCCCTGGGAGGAGTGTCGGAATCCGGCGTACGACGTGCCGGACGGGCGGGCGTCGTCGTCGGCGTGGCGACCCCGGCCACGCAGGCGGCCCGTCGGCGGGGACCGGCCGGCAGCGGCGGCTCGAAGAGCCCGGGTGCGGGGCGCCGGGCGCCGTCGTGCCGATACCGTTGCCGGGTGCCCCTGGTCGCCGCTGCCGTCTGCCCCCACCCGCCGCTGATCGTCCCCGAGCTGGCCGGTGCCGCCGCACCCGAGCTGGACGAGCTCCGCGCCGCCTGCGACGCCGCCGTCGCCGGGCTGCTCGCCGCCGGTCCCGAGGTGATCGTCCTGGTCGGCGGCGGGCCGGAGACCACCCGCTTCAACGCGGCCGACCACGGCTCCCTGCGCCGGTACGGCCTCGACCGGGCCGTGCGGCTGTGGAAGGTGAACTGCGCCGGCGGCGAGCGGCTGCCGTTGAGCCTGACCATCGGCGCGTGGCTGGTCGGCCGCTCCCGCACCGAGCTGCCCCGGCTGGCCCGCTCCGTCGCGTCCGACGCCGCCCCGGCGGAGTGCGCCGAGCTGGGGGCGGCGCTCGGCGCGGCCACGGAGCCGCGTACCGCCCTGCTGGTGACGGGGGACGGGTCGGCCTGCCGCGGCCCGAAGTCGCCCGGCTACGACGACCCGCGCGCCGAGGCGTACGACGACGGGGTCGCCCGCGCCCTGGCCGACGCGGACGCCGAGGCCCTGCTCGACCTGGACCCGGTCCTGTCGGCGGAGCTGAAGGCCGCCGGGCGGGCGCCCTGGCAGGTGCTGGCCGGCGCGGTCCGGGCGACGGGCGGCGACTGGCGCGGCGAGCTGCGCCACCACTCGGCGCCGTACGGCGTCGCCTACCTCGTGTCGTCCTGGACGCCGGCGTGACCACCCGCCCACCGGCCGGGACGGTCGTGGCCGTGGTCGGGCCGACGGCGGCCGGCAAGTCGGCGCTGAGCATCGCCCTCGCGCACGCCCTCGACGGCGAGGTGGTCAACGCCGACTCGATGCAGCTCTACCGGGGCATGGACGTGGGCACCGCCAAGCTCACCCCGGCCGAGCGCGAGGGGGTGCCGCACCACCTGCTGGACATCTGGGACGTCACCGAGCCGGCGAGCGTCGCCGAGTACCAGCGGCTGGCCCGCGCCGCCGTCGACGACGTCCTGGCCCGTGGCCGGGTGCCGCTGCTGGTCGGCGGCTCCGGCCTCTACGTGCGGGCGGTGCTGGAGCGCTTCGAGTTCCCCGGCACCGACCCGGCGGTGCGCGAGCGGCTGGAACGGGAGCTGACCGAGGTCGGCCCCGCGCCCCTCTACGCCCGGCTGCGCGAGGCCGACCCGGCCGCCGCGGCGGGGATCCTGCCCGGCAACGGCCGGCGGATCGTGCGCGCCCTGGAGGTCATCGAGCTGACCGGGGCGCCGTTCACCGCCGCGCTGCCCGAACCGACCCCGTACTACCCCTCGGTGCAACTCGGCGTGGACCTGGACACCGCGCTGCTGGACGAGCGGATCGCCCTGCGGGTGGACCGGATGTGGGCCGACGGGCTGGTCGCCGAGACCCGGGACCTGGTGGGGCGCGGCCTGCCCGAGGGGCGTACGGCCAGCCGGGCGCTCGGCTACCAGCAGGTGCTGCGCCTCCTCGCCGGGGAGCTGACCGAGGCCGAGGCGCACGACGAGACCGTCCGGGCCACCCGGCGCTTCGTCCGGCGGCAGCGGTCCTGGTTCCGCCGCGACCCGCGGATCCACTGGCTGGACTCGGCGGCGCCGGAGCTGATCCCGGCCGCACTGCGCCTGCTCCCCGCCGCTGCGCGATGATGGGGGCGTGCAGTTCACCAAGGGCCACGGCACCGGCAACGACTTCGTCATCCTCCCCGATCCGGACAACCGGCTCGACCTGACACCGGGGCTGGTCGCGGCCCTCTGCGACCGGCGGCGCGGCCTCGGCGGCGACGGCGTGCTGCGGGTGGTCCGGGCGGCCGCCCACCCGGAGGGCGCCGCGACGGCCGGCGAGGCCGAGTGGTTCATGGACTACTGGAACGCCGACGGGTCGTTCGCGGAGATGTGCGGCAACGGCGCCCGGGTCTTCGTCCGCTACCTGGTCGCCTCCGGGCTGGCCGAGCCGGCGGAAGGCGCGCTGCCAGTGGCCACCCGGGCCGGCGTCGTGCGCGCGCTGGTCACGGCCGACGCCATCGCCGTCGAGATGCGCCGCCCCCGGCTGTACGACACCGCGACCGCCACCCTCGGCGGGCTGACCCTGCCCGGCACGGCCGTGGACGTGGGCAACCCGCACCTGGTCTGCGCGCTGCCGGCCGGGCTGGAGCTGACCGCGCTCGACCTCACCCGGGCCCCCGACGTCGACCCGGCGGTCTTCCCCGCCAACGCCCGATTGGTACGGTTGGACCGCACCGCGTCGCGCTGTTGTCCGGCCGTCACCTCGATGTACGTCTGCGACGACGCCAACGACGCGTGACCCAGCAACCGCATGATCTACGCCGCG
>NZ_JAVRFL010000041.1:0-64267 GCF_031845925.1 Micromonospora reichwaldensis
GAGGGCGGGAGGGCGGGAGGGAGGGGTGAGGGTGGTCAGGGGGTGAGGGTGGTCAGGCGCTCCGTCGCCAGGCAGGAGGTCAGGCAGCGTTCCTTGGCGTCGCTGGTTATCCTGGCGGTCCAGTCCGTGAAGCCGCCGTCGCCGAGTTCGACCTCGTCGGCGCCGTCGCCGGCGGTGATCCGCAGCGCGGCGTCGACGTAGTAGCCCCGGCCGCGTCGGCGCTCCGGCTCGTCCACAAGCGGTACGCCCGACGGGCCCAGCGCCGGCCGGACGGTGTCGGCGATCCGTTCCCCGATGACGGGGCTGTCCAGCACGGTCAGGCGTACCCGGGCCGCCGCCGACGGCGGCAGCAGGGTGGCGAGCACCGTGTGCCAGTACGCCAGGTGCAGGGTGAGCAGCCGTGCCTCGGTGCGCCCCGAGCCGGTGTCGCGGGCGCTGGAGACCAGCGTGAAGAGCCGGAAGTGCGCCGACCAGGTCGGCCCGAAGTCCTGCGCCCGCAGCACCCGGTGGCAGGCGGCCAGGTGCACGGTGCCGCCGGCCGGCTGTTCCCGGCGGCGTACCGCGGCCTCGATCGCGAGCGCGTTGGTGGGGTCGCTGAGCACCTCGGTGGCGCGGAAGGTGGTGACGATGCGGTTCTGGCTCATCGGCGTGACGACCGAGCAGGTGCCGAGCGGCGCGACGGGGGAGAGGTCGACGCCGGCGAACTCCGCCGGGAGCAGTTCCCACAGGCGGGCCTCGACGGCGGCCAGCGCGCGGGGGTCGGCCGCCGCCGGCCGGGTGAAGCGGTCCGTGCGCCAGCGGCGGACCAGGTCCGCGGGGCGTACCGCCGCCGCCCGGTCCCGGGCCACCGCCAGCAGCAGCGTGCGCAGGTCCGCCGGGCTCAGGCCGGCCAGGGCGCTCCGGGTGTCGTCCGGCAGTCGCGACCAGACCCGCCGCTCCGCGTCGTCCATGCCGGCAACCCTGTCGTACGCCCCGCCTGCCGTCCACCGGATTCGGCGGCTGCCGGCCGCACGGCCCGCGTCGCGGCTGGACCCGGTGGTGGCCTCCCCCGGGGACCCGGGGGAGGCCGTTACGCGGGCGGCGCGCTCGTCACCTGGGACGATCCGGGCCGGTGCGGTCGAGGCGACGGATCGCCGGGGCGCACCGGACCACGGGTCGGTCAGGAGAGCGTGCAGGCCGCGCCGTTGACGGTGATCAGGCCGGGCGCCGGGTTGGCGCCGCCGCCGGTCACCGCGTTGAAGCCGAAGGTGACGGTGCCGCCCGGGGCGATCCTGGCGTTGTACGACTCGTTCTTCGCGGTGACGGTGGCCCCCGCCTGGGTCGCCTTGGCCAACCACGCCTCGCGTACCTTCTGGTCGCCGGTGAAGGCGAAGCGGGCCGCCCAGCCGTCGATCGCGCTGGTGCCGGTGTTGCGGATGGTCACCTGGGCGGTGAACCCGGTGCCGCCCTGCCAGGTGCCGTAGTTGGTGTACGTGGCGGCGCAGGTGGGCGCCGGCACCGCCTTCGAGTCACCCTGGTCGGCCAGGAACGAGGCGATCCAGGCCAGCGCCGAGTTCCAGTTGATGGCCACCTCGTTGGTCGCGTACGAGTTGATGTCGTCGACGTAGCAGAACATCGGCTTGCAGCCGGCGAGCAGCTTGGCGGCGAACGGGTCCTGGAGGGCGGCGTTCGGGCCGCCGGCCAGCGAGCCGGCGGGCGGCTTCGGCAGGTCCGGGTCGAGCTGGTGGCCGAAGATCCGGCTGTGCTGGTTCTCGGCCGCGTGCTCGCCCCACCCGGTCACGTACGAGATGTTCAGGGCGTTGCGGCCGAGGACGTAGTCCATCGCCTGCACCGCGCCGTCGCGGTACTTCGCGTCGCGGGTCAGGTCGAAGGCGGTGGCCAGCACGACCGCGTTGTTGATGAGGTTGCCGTTGCCGCCCCAGAAGTAGCTGTCCGGGTCGCCGGGCATCGGCAGCCCGTACGCCTGCCGGCCCGCCTCGGCGAGGTGGGCGTCGGCGGCGGCGGTGACCGAGGCGCGCACGCGGGCCAGGTCGGCGGCCGGCAACCCGTTCGGCACGGTGGCCAGGTCGAGCCGGCCCAGCGCGGCGACGCCCTGCCAGCCGAAGCCGCGCGGGTCGAACACGTTGCCGGTGTGGTGCGGCGACGCGGTCAGGTCCGCCAGGTACGGCTGCTCGCCGGTGCTCAGGTAGAGCTCGGCGGCGGCCCAGTAGAACTCGTCGGTGACGTTCGTGTCGTCGTACGCGCCGCCGCCGGTGCTGTCGGCGGGGCTGGCGTACCGCGTGGGGTTGGCCTTGGCGGCGGCGTAGGCCGTCTTCGCCGCCGTGTCGCAGCGCTTCGCGAAGGCCGCGTCGTAGGGGGCGAAGAGCCGCGCGCACTGGGCGGCGACGGCGGCCAGGTTGAGGGTGGCGGCGGTCGACGGCGGGTGCAGCTCGCGCTGCTCGGGGTCGTCGTGCGGGGCGAGCGGCAGGCCGGTCCAGTTCCTGTCGTGGATCTTGTGGTGGGCCATCCCGGCGAGCGGCTTGCCGGCCGGCACCTGCATGCGCAGCAGGAACTCCAGCTCCCAGCGGGCCTCGTCGAGCACGTCCGGTACGCCGTTGCCGCGCTCGGGCACCCGCAGCGTGCCGTCGCCGAGGGCCGCGCCGTGCCCGGCGGTGGCGGCCGTGCGGGTCCGCTCGAAGGTGTTCAGCAGCTGGTAGGTGGCGATGCCGCCGTTGACCACGTACTTGCCGTGGTCGCCGGCGTCGTACCAGCCGCCGCGCACGTCCAGGGAGTAGTCGCAGACGCCCGGCTGGCAGGGCACGTTGGTGTCGCCCTTGTTGGGCGCCACGTCGAGGTGCCCGGCCGGGCGGGCGTACTCCGCGCCGATCAGGTCGCCGTCGATGGCGATGCCGCTGCGCTGGGCGTAGAAGAACTGGAGGGAGTCGGCGCGCAGCCGGTCGTAGAGGGTGCCGGAGATGTCGAAGGGGTGGCTGGTCTCGCCGTCGACGGTCAGGGTCAGCCCCGCCCCCGGGGTCCGGTACGCCGAGAAGTCCAGCGTCTGCACGTTCTGCCCGGAGGCGGCGTCGACGCCGCGCGGGGTGGTGCTGCCGCTGGCCAGGACGGTGCCGGCGGCGGAGCGCAGCTGCCAGGGCAGGGCGTCGGTCGCCGACGTGACCACGGTGGCGTTCTTCGGCCCGCCGGGCAGGTAGCCGACCTGGTTGACCCGCACCCGTGGCCCGGTGTCGGGCACGTACGGCGCGGGCGGGTCGCCGCCGCGCAGCGAGACGTCGTCGAGGCAGACGGTCTGCTCGGCCGCGTTGCCGCCGACCTGGAAGATCAGTTGGGCGGCCGGGTTCGCCTCGGGCACCGTGAACGTCTTCTCGAACCGCTGGGCGGTGCCGCTGGCGGTGGCGTCGACGCTGGCGTACGTGGTGTAGGGGGCGGTGCCGAGTTGCAGGACCGCCTTGACGGCGGTGCCGGGGGTGGCGGAGACGTCGAAGCCGAGGGTGTACTCGGCCCCGGCGACCAGCGGCACGCCGTCCTGGCCGATGCCGGCGTCCCACGGGTTGGCCAGCCCTCCGGGCACGGCGGCGCAGAGCCGGCCGTCGGTGACCGCGAGCGGGCCGGTGCCGTAGGAGAACCAGGGGGACACACCGGCGCTGAAGTCGCCGTTGTCGATCTGCTCGGGGGCGTCGGGGGGTGGTTCGGCGTGGGCCGTGCCGGCGGTGGCTCCGGTCAGGGCGATGGCGGTCGCGGTCGCGAGCAGTGCGAGGCGACGTCGGGATGGCGTCACGGGTGTTCCTTCCGGACGACTGCGGGGACGGGATGGCGGTAGGCGACCTGGGAGCGCTCCCAGGTTCTGTCGATGGTTCCAGTGCCTCCCGCGCCCTGTCAATCGATCCGACTGGATGGCGTGGACCCGCCCGACGGACCCCCGGGACAGTGAGATTCGCCGCGCGACGCGCCGAGGTCCTGATCTCCTAGAGACAACTGAGCCCTCCGCCTGGCAGGCTGCCACCCATGACCCTGAAGCTGCGCTCCGTGGGAACGAGCGACCGTGGGCTGATCCGCAGCGGAAACCAGGACGCCCTGCACGCCGGCACCTGGCTCGTCGCCGTCGCCGACGGCATGGGCGGGATGGCGGCCGGCGACCTGGCCAGCGCGATCGCCATCGACGCGGTCGCTCCGCTGGACGTGGAGACCCCGGAGCACGCGCTGGTGGCCGCACTGCAGAGCGGCATCCAGCTCGCCACCGAGCGGATCCACCAGGCGGTCGCCGAGGATCCGGAGCGGCAGGGCATGGGCACCACGCTGACCGCCCTGCTCTTCGCCCGGACGGGCAGCTGCCTGGCCCTCGCCCACGTCGGCGACTCCCGCGCCTACCTGTTCCGCGAAGGCGTGCTCAAGCAGATCACCCGGGACGACACGTTCGTGCAGATGCTCGTCGACCAGGGGGTGATCACCGCCGACCAGGCCAGCAGCCACCCCCGCCGGGCCGTGGTCACCCAGGCGTTGCAGGGCGAGGAGGTCTCCCCGGCGTACGCGACGATGGTGCCGTGGGCCGGGGACCGCTGGCTGCTGTGCAGCGACGGGCTGTCCAACGTCGTCCGCCCGGACACCCTCGCCGAGGTGCTCGCCGAGCACCCCGACCGCGCGGACTGCGCCCGCCGGCTCATCGACCTGGCGCTGCGCGCCGGCGGGCCCGACAACGTCACGGTGGTCGTCGCCGACGTCGTGCAGGAGTGAGCGGGCGTCGCGAGCGAACCAGCCGGTTCAGCGCTGTGAGCCTCGTGGCGACGACATGAGCCCGCTCAGCGCCGGCGCGGGGTGGCGTGCCGGGTGGGCGGGGCCGTGGTCGGGTCCTCCGGCCACGGGTGGCGCGGGTAGCGCCCGCGCAGCTCCCCGCGTACCTGCGGGTAGCCGGTGCGCCAGAAGGAGGCCAGGTCGGCGGTGACCGCCACCGGCCGCCCGGCCGGCGAGAGCAGGTGCAGCAGCACCGGCACCCGGCCGTCGGCGATGCGCGGCGCGTCCCGCCAGCCGAAGGTCTCCTGGAGCTTCACCGCGAGCACCGGCGCCGCCGGATCGGCGTAGTCGAGCCGGATCCGTGACCCGCTCGGCACCGCGATCCGCTCGGGCGCCACCTCGTCCAGCCGCGCCGCCAGCGCCCACGGCAGCAGCCGGCGCAGCGCCCCGGCCACGTCGAGGCGGGCCAGGTCCGCACGGCGGCGGGCGCGGGCCAGCTCCGGGCCCAGCCAGGCGGGCGCGTCGGCGAGCAGCGCCTCGTCGCCCACGTCGGGCCAGTCGCCGCCGAGCGACTGCCGGCAGAACGCCAGCCGCTCGCGCAGCGCCCGCGCCGCCGGGGTCCAGGTCAGCAGGCCGAGGCCGGTACGACGCAGGCCGGTCAGCAGGGCCCGCTCCACCTCCGCCGGGTCGGGCCGGGCGAGCGGCCGCTCGACCAGCTCGATCGCGCCCAGCCGCAGCACCTCCCGGGCCACCACGTCCTCGCCGGCCCAGCCGACCTCCCGCTCGGTGCGCAGCAGCGGCCCGCCCGCCTCCCGGGCGGTCGCCTCGTCGAGCGGGGTGGCCAGCCGCACCCGGGCGGTCGGCGCGCCGGGGGAGCGGTCCGCCACCGCGACCGCCAGCCAGTCGGCGCCGGCCAGCCCCGACCCGGGCGCCAGCTCCGCCGCGGTCCCGCCGCTCATCAGGTACGCCGAGCCGCCCGGCCGCCGCACCCGGGCCAGCCGCTCCGGGTGGGCCAGCCCGACCAGCAGCCCGGCGGCCAGGTCGTCGGTCAACCGGCCCCGGTCCGCGTCCCCGGCCGGGTCCGGGTGGCCGCGCCCGGGCGGGTGCACGGCGGGCGGCTCACCGGCCGGGTGCCGGGTCGGGCGCGTCCGGCCGGTGCCGCCCGCCGTCGCCGCGTCGGAGCCGAGGGGCGGGCGGCCCCGGTCGGGCCGTCCCGACTGCGCGTCGGGCAGGGCGGCGCGTAGCCGGCGTACCTCCGAACGCCAGCGGGCGGTGGCACCCGGGTCCGCGCCCGCGCGCAGTCGGCGCCACGCGGCGGTCAGGTCGTCGCCCGGCCCGGCGGCGGTGTCCTCGGCGAGCAGCGCCACGATCTCCGCCGCCCGGTCCGCCCCCACCCGGGCGGCCCCGTCGAGCAGCGCCCGGGCCAGCCGGGGGTGCGCCCCGACCGCGGCGATCGCCCGGCCCCGGTCGGTGATCCGCCCGTCGGCGTCGAGCGCGCCGAGGGTGGCGAGGGTGTCGCGGGCCACCGTCATCGACGCCGCCGGGGGCGGGTCGGGCAGGGCCAGCCCGGCGCCGTCCGGCGAACCCCAGGCGGCCAGCTCCAGGGCGAAGCCGGTCAGGTCGGCGGTCGCGATCTCCGGCTCCGGCTGCGTGGCCAGCCGTTCGTGGGTCGCCGCCGACCAGCAGCGGTAGACGTGCCCGGGCGCCTCCCGGCCCGCGCGGCCGGCCCGCTGGGTGGCCGCCGCCCGGGACACGGCGACGGTGACCAGGGCGCCCAGGCCCCGGGCCAGGTCCATCCGGGCGACCCGGGACAGCCCGGCGTCCACCACCACCCGGACGCCCGGCACGGTCAGGCTGCTCTCCGCCACCGCCGTCGCCAGCACCACCCGCCGCCGGTCGGCCGGGCGCAGCGCCGCGTCCTGGTCGGCGCCGCGCTGCCGGCCGTGCAGCGGCAGGACGGCGACCGCGTCGCGCAGGTCGGCCAGCCGGCCCGCGACGGCACCGATCTCGCCGGCCCCGGGCAGGAAGACCAGCACGTCACCGGCGCACTCGCGCAGCGCCCGGCGCACCGTCGCCGCGACGTGGTCGAGCAGGCCCCGGTCGACCGGGCCGGCCCCCGGCGCGGCCACCGGCCGGGGTGGCGGCGCCCAGATCCGGGTCACCGGGTGCAGGGCCGAGGACGCCCGGACGATCGGCGCGGGAGCGCCGTCGCCGCCGAGCAGCGCGGCGAAGCGGTCCGCCTCGGGGGTGGCCGACATCGCCAGCAGCCAGAGGTCGGGGCGCAGCGCGGCCCGGGCCTCCACCGCGAAGGCGAGCGCCAGGTCGGCGTCGAGCTGCCGCTCGTGGCACTCGTCGAGCAGCACGGCGCCGGTGCCGGCCAGCTCGGGATCGCGGTGCAGCCGCCGCACCAGCAGCCCGGTGGTGACCACCTCGACGCGGGTCCGCGGTCCGCTGCGGCGCTCGCCGCGCACGGCGTACCCGATCCGCTCGCCGAGCGGCTCGCCGAGCAGCGCGGCCATCCGGCGCGCCGCCGCGCGGGCCGCCACCCGGCGCGGCTGGGCGACCAGCACGCGACCGGGGACCTCGTCGGCCACGGCCAGCGGGGCGAGGGTCGTCTTGCCGGTGCCGGGCGGGGCGACCAGCACCCCGGCGCCGGCGCCGCGCAGCGCCGCGACCAGCTCCGGCAGCACCGGGCGTACGGGCAGGTCGAGGGGCACGTCCGAGAGCACGGCCCAGTCTCGCACCGCCCGGGGAGCGGCTCAGCCGGGGCGTACCCCGTCGACGCCGGTGACGAAGGCGCGCCAGGCCGACGCCGGGAAGGCCAGCACGGGGCCGGGCCGGTCCTTGCTGTCCCGGACGGCGATCCGGTCCCCGGCGGCGGCGACCTCCACGCAGTTGCCGTTGCCCACGCTGCGGCTGCTGGTGCGCCACTGGGCGCGGGTCAGGTCGAGCGCGCTCATCGCGGTACCCCCGTCTGTGCCGGCGCGCCGCGTCAACGGTCACGCAAAGTGACGAGAAGCTTCCGTCAGGCGGGTCAGGGACGCCTCCGGACCGAGTGCCATCCGGCACATCTCCTCGTGCACAAGGCTATACCCGCGCACCTGTCCGGCCTCCTCCAGAGCCAGCCCCATCGTGAGGTTTTCCAGGTAAACCACGGCCGCGTCGGCGGTGTCGGCGAACGTCAGCACGACGTACGGCGCGTTCATCGCCGGGTGCCCGCCAGCGGAGAACGGAAGTACCTGGAGAATCACGTTCGGTAGTTGAGAGACCTTCGCGAGGTGGGCCATCTGGTCGGCCATCACGGCGTTGCCGCCGACCGGGCGGCAGAGCACCGCCTCGTTGAGCACCACGGACAACTCGACCGGGTTGTCGCGGTGCAGCACGTTCTGCCGATGCAGCCGCGCGGCGACCTTGCGCTCGATCCCGTCCTCACCCGCGGTGCGCCGGAAGACCTCCCGCGCGTACGCCTCGGTCTGCAACAGCCCGGGCACCGCCTCGACCTCGTACGTGCGCAGGCTCGCCGCCTCCGCCTCCAGCCCGACGTAGAACTCGAACCACTCCGGCAGGACGTCGCTGTACTTCTGCCACCAGCCGCGCTGCTGCGCCCCGCGGGCGATCTCGATGAGCGCCTCGGCGTCGGCCCCGGTCACCTCGTACAGCGCCAGCGCGGCCCGGACGTCGCGCGGCTTGATGCCGATCTGGGCGTTCTCGATGCGGGACAGGTTGCTCTTGGACATGTCCAGTTGCCGGGCGGCGACGTCCAGGGTCATGCCCGCGCGCTCGCGCAGCTGGCGGAGTTCCCGGGCGATGCGGCGGCGGCGGACGGTGGGGCTCGCGGTCACCCTCCGAGTCTGTCACGGCAAGATCCGCAGGTGGGGCCAGCACGGAGTGCAACTTCCATAAACGGGAGTTGCGTTGCAGTCACGGCCGGTGCATCCTTGCCCGGTTGCGAACACTGTGGACAACCCGTGCGGGAGGACCGGTTGCACATCGCCGACGAGTTCTTCCTGATCACCCACAACGACAGTCGGGGCAAGGCGAAGCTGCACCCGACGGCGACCGGCCTCGGCCTCGCCGCAGGGCTGCTCGGTGAACTGGTCCTACGTGGACACGTCACCGTCTCCGCCGGGCTCGTCACGGTGCTCGACCGTCGCCCGCCGGCCGACGCGCTGGCGCACACCGTGCTGGACCAGCTGGTCGGCGAGACGCAGCAGCACCCGGTGCGTACCTGGCTGAGCTTCCTGGCGCAGACCGCCACCACCTCGGTGGGGGAGCGGCTGGTCAGGGCGGGAGTGTTGCGCCGGCAGGAGAGCCGGCGGCTGCTCCGTACCACCGTCAGCTACCTGCCGATCGACGTCAACGCGGTGGCCTGGCCGGCCACCCGGCTGCGCGCCCTGCTCGACCGGCCGGAACCGCCGAGCGTGCCCGACGGGACGCTGCTGGGTCTGGTCGTCGCCGCCGGGCTGAGCCGCGAGGTGCTGTGGAGCGCCGGCCCCCGGGCGCACCACCGGCTGGGCGTGCTCATCCCGGCGCTGCCCCCGCCGCTGCGGGAACTCGTGGCGCACACCGAGGCCGCCGTCGGCGCCGCCGTGCTGCGCGGCGTCGGCTGACGCCCTCCACCCCTCCCTCCCCTCGAACCGGAGTCCGCGTATGTCGACACCAACGCTCGACCGACCGAGCAACGTCTCCGAGGCCCTGGCCCGTGGCCGGCTCGGCGTGCCGTCGGTGATCTTCTTCGTCCTCTCCGCCGCCGCCCCGCTGACCGTGGTGGCCGGCGTCGTCACCACGGGGTACGGGGTCGTCGGGGTGCTCGGCATCCCGCTGGCCTTCCTGACGGTGGCCGCGGTGCTCGCCCTCTTCTCCATCGGGTACGTGGCGATGGCCCGGCGGATGGCCAACGCCGGCGCGTTCTACGCCTACGTCGCCCGTGGGCTGGGCCGCCCGGCCGGCGTCGGCGCCGCCTGGGTGGCGCTGATCGCGTACAACGCCCTCCAGGTGGGGCTCTACGGCACCATCGGCGCCGCCGCGGAACCGGTGCTGGGCCGCCTGTTCGGGGTGGCCCCGGCGTGGTGGGTGGTGGCTCTGGTCGCCTGGGCGACGGTCGGCGTGCTCGGTCTGCTCCGCATCGACCTCAACGGCCTGGTGCTGGCGGCGCTGCTGGTCGCCGAGATGGTGGTGATCGTGGTCTTCGACCTCGGGCAGCTGACCCACCCGGCCGGCGGGGACGTCAGCTTCGCCGCGCTGTCACCGGAGAACCTCGTCGTGCCCGGCGCCGGTGCGGTGCTGGTGCTGGCCATCCTGGGCTTCGTGGGCTTCGAGTCCGCCGTGGTGTTCAGCGAGGAGAGCAAGGACCCGCGGCGGACGGTGCGGTTGGCCACCTATCTCTCCATCGCCATCATCGCGGGGATCTACGCGCTGTCGTCGTGGAGCATGACCGTCGCCGTCGGGCCGGACCGGATCGCCGCCGAGGCGGGCGAGCAGAGCATCGGACTCATCTTCAACCTGGCCGAGGCGCACCTCGGGGGCACCGCCGTCACCATCGGCCAGGCGCTCTTCCTGACCTCGGTGCTCGCCGCGATGATCTCCTTCCACAACACCACCGCCCGGTACACGTTCGCGCTCGGCCGGGAGCGGGTGCTGCCGGCCGTGTTCGGGCAGACCTCGCCGCGCACCGGCTCGCCCCGGGCCGCCTCTCTCGCGCAGAGCGCGCTCGGCCTCGTGGTGATCCTGCTCTACGCGCTCAACGGCTGGGACCCGGTGGTGCAGCTGTTCTACTGGGTCGGCACCGCCGGGGGCTTCGGGGTGCTGCTGCTGATCGCCACCACCTCGGTCGCGGTGATCGCCTTCTTCGCCCGCGACGGAGTCAACGAGACGCTGTGGCGGCGCGCGGTCGCCCCCGGACTCGCCGCCGTGGCCCTGGCCGTGATCGTCCTGCTCGCGGTGGTCAACTTCGCCGACCTGCTCGGGGTGGCCCCGGACTCGCCCCTGCGCTGGGCGGTCCCGGCGGTCTACCCGGTCGCCGCGCTGCTCGGCCTGCTGTGGGCGCTGGTGCTGCGCGGCAGCCGCCCCGACACGTACGCCCGGATCGGTCTGGGCGCGGAGAGCGTGGCGGTGTCGGCGCCGCCGACCGGGCACCTCGGCGGGCCCGTCCCGAGCGGGACGGCGGCGCGGCGGTGAGCGGGGTGCGCATCGAGCGGCTCGGACCGCGGGAGACGTCGCTGGTGGCCGGCCGGATCGCCGAGGCGTTCATGGCCCTCGACGCGCCCCGGTGGCTGGTGCCCGACGCCGGGCGGCGGCAGTCCGTGCTGGCCGGCAACTTCGCGATCCTGGTGGACCACGCGATGCGGTACGGCCTCGTCCACGCGACCGCGGACCGGGCGGGGGTCGCCGTCTGGTTCCCCTCGGTGGGCGACCCGGCCCCGCCGCCGGCGGACTACGACGCCCGGCTGGCCGCGGCCTGCGGGGAGTGGACCGACCGGTTCGCCCACCTGGACAAGCTCTTCGAGGCCCACCACCCGCACCCCGACCACCACCACCTGGCGTTCCTCGCCGTCGCACCGGACCGGCAGGGGCAGGGGCTGGGCAGCGCGCTGCTGCGGCACCACCACGCCGTGCTCGACGCCGAGGGGGTGCCCGGTTACCTGGAGGCGGCCAGCGAGACCGGTCGCGACCTGTACGCGCGGCACGGCTACCAGGTCGCCGAGCCCTTCCACCTGCCCGACGGCACGCCGTTCTGGCCGATGTGGCGGGAGCCCGCCCGCGCGGCGACGGCGGGCGGGGAGCCCGCCTGAACGACGGCGCCCGGTTCCACCCGCCCGAGCGGCGAAGCCCGGGTCTCCCTCGCGGAGGGGGACCCGGGCGTCGTGCCGCGGTGGCGCCGCGCCCGCCCTGGACACGGCGATGGCCGGGCCCGCCGGCCCGGCCATCGCCCACCACCCCTAGTACGTGCCGTCGAGCTGCCCCCGCAGCTTGGTCAGCGCGCGGGCCAGCAGCCGGGACACGTGCATCTGCGAGACGCCGATCTGCTCGGCGATCTGCGACTGCGTCAGGTTGCCGTAGAACCGCAGCGTGAGGATCTTCTGCTCCCGCTCGTCGAGCGTGGCCAGCGCCGGGCCGAGGGCGACCCGCAGCTCGGCCAGCTCGAACTCGCCGTCCACACCGCCGAGCATGTCGCCCAGCTCGGTCGCGCGGTCGCCGTCGCCGGTCGGGGTGGAGAGCGAGACCGCGTTGTAGGCGCGGGCGCCCTCCAGGCCCTCCAGCACCTCTTCCTCGGTGAGCTTGAGGTGGGCGGCGATGTCGGCCACCGTGGGCGAACGGCCCAGGGTCTGCAACAGCGAGCTGTTGGCGTCGGAGATGGCCAGCCGCAGCTCCTGGAGCCGGCGGGGGACCCGGATGTCCCACGTGCGGTCGCGGAAGTGCCGCTTGAGCTCACCGATGATGGTGGGGATCGCGTAGCCGGCGAAGTCGACACCGCGGGACGGATCGAACTTGTCGATCGCCTTGATCAGGCCGACCGCGGCGGTCTGGGCCAGGTCGTCGGTGGGCTCGCCCCGGCCGCTGTAGCGGTGGGCGAGGTGGTTGGCGAGCGGCAGCCAGGCCTCGATCGCCTTGTCGCGCAGGGCGGCGCGGGACGGGTGGCCGGCCGGCAGCGCGGCCATCGCGTTGAGCAGGTCCGCGGCGCTGTCGGTGAGCGCACGCGGGTCGAGCTTCTGGGCGGTGCTCGGCGCTGTCGTGGTCGCCGGCTCGCTGATCGTTGGCGCGGTCATGGGTGGTCCTCCCTGCACCTCGTCCGCGGATGAAAGACGTGACGCTTAGGTTTAAGTTCAGATGTCCGTTCGGGAGTCACCTTAGCCCGATCGGTCTGCCGAAATCTAGCCGAAAGTACGATGTACTTAAGTAATTTTCCGGCATGGACGACGCCAATCGGGCAAAGCGGCCTCGGATTGTGAGCCGGCTTACCTCGGACGTATGGTCAGGCGGCCACGCCGGACATCGACATCGCTGCATCCGGGCGGCCCGGACCAGCAGGCCGAGCGGTCACGGCCCACGGATGACCGGCGCCGAATGTCGGCTTTCCGTCGTTGTCCCGTCAACGGGACGGGCCGTAGCGTGCGGGTACCCGCCCCGCTCCGGAGGTGCCGTGCTCGACCCCGCCGCCCCCCATCTCGTCGTCAACAGCCGCACGCTCTTCTTCGGCTGGCTGCCGGCGGACCCGGACGCGGTCGCGGCGCTGGTCCCGGCCGGGCTGCGCCCGTCGGCCGACCGCCTGGTCTTCATGAACCAGTACGTGGTCGACGACGAGAGCCAGACCTCCGGCTTCGGCGCGTACTCGCTGACCTACCTCGGGGTGGCGCTGGCGGGGGTGGACGCGCCGGGCGGGAGGAATCCCGGCGGCTGGTGGACGGACTACGTGACCTGTAGCGCACGGGTCCGCGCCTACGCCGCCGCGCGGGGGGCGCCCGCCGTCGTGGGCCGGACCCGCATCGAGCACCACGACGGGGAGATCGTCGCCGAGACGGAGATCGACGGCGTACCGGTGATCCGGGCCCGCTGCCAGGTGGGCGAGACGGGCCGGGCGATCAGCAGCGGCCACCACCGCTACTTCACGGCGCGCGACGGGCAGCTGCTCGACGCCGTCTACCCGTACGTCGCCGAACCGGTCGACCCGTTCGTGATCGAGTCGGTGGAGTTCCTGGAGCCGACCCACCCGATCTACGCGCTCCGCCCGGAGAACCCGCTGACGATCGGGTTCGGCTTCTACTCCCCGCGCGCCTCGTTCGCCTATCCCGGCGGGCTGACGGTGCACACCGCCGACGCCGACGCCGTCCAGGCCGAGCCCGCCCGAAGCCGGGCCGACGCCCTCTTCGTACCCGCCTGACGGTCAGGCCGGAGCGCTCACCACGTGCCCGCCCGACGGGCCCGCAGCGGCCGGCCGTCCGGGTCGTAGACCAGCCGGTACGCCGGCAGCGCCCAGGCCCGGGTGTACCAGGGCAGCCGTTCCGCCCGGTGCGGCAGCAGCCTGCCCGGCGGCCGGGGACCGGCCTGCCCGGCGTCGTACCACCGTTGCAGCGCGTCGGCGGCGGCGCTGATCGCCGCCACGGCGTCGGCCGGGTCGATCAGGTCGGCGTCCTCGCCGCCGTCGGGGTCGCGGTCCAGGTGCTCTCGCCACAGCCGCAGCCGCAGGTCCCGGGCGAAGACCCGGGCGCCGTCGCCGAGGCCGGCCGGGTCGGTCGGCGCCCGGTCGTCCCGGGTGCCGTCCAGCACCGCGCAGGACAGCTCGCTGTCGTGCGTCCAGGACCGGCGGTTGAAGTTGTCGCTGCCCACGCTGGCCCACACGTCGTCAACCACGCACACCTTGGCGTGCACGTAGACCGGGGTGCCGGCGTGGTTCTCCACGTCGAGCACGTGCACCCGGTCGGGGGCCGCCCGCTCGCAGAGCGAGAGCGCCTGCTCGCGGCCCACCGTGTTGGGCGGCAGCGCCAGCCGGCCGTCCACGTCCGGGAACCGGGGGACCACAGCGACCAGGTGCAGGTCGGGATTCTCCCGCAGCGCCCGGGCGAACAGGTCGGCCACCTCGCTGGACCACAGGTACTGGTCCTCCAGGTAGATCAGCCGCCGGGCCCGCCGGACCGCCTTGGTGTAGCCGCGGGCCACCGTGCGCTCGCCGTCGGGGGCGAAGGGGTAGCGGGGCCGGACCGCCGGGTAGGTGCGCAGCACCTGGACGTCGTGCGGGCCGCAGGGCGGCGGGTCGGCCGGCTGCGGCGGCAACGGGTCGGGCCGCAGGTCCGCGCCGCGCAGCCGGTCGCGCAGGTAGGCGAGGGGATTCTCCGAGTCCAGCGGCATCGGGTCGGTCCAGCGCTCCCGGAAGGTGGTGTCCAGCGCGCCCACCACCGGCCCCCGCACCGCGAGCTGCACGTCGTGCCAGGGCGGGTGGTCGCCGTAGCGGGCGGACATCTGCACCGCCTGCGGGTCGCCCCGGTGCGCGGCGTCGTCGCGGCGGCTGTGGCACAGGTCGATCCCGCCGGCGAAGGCGACGTCCTGTTCCGGCGCGCGCAGGTGCCGCAGCACCACCAGCTTCTGGTGGTGCGAGCCGCCCCGGCGGACCCGCTGGTCGAGCAGCACCTCGCCGCCGGCGGCGGAGACCGTCTCGCTCAGGTTGCGGTTCTCCGCCTCGCTGTAGGCCAGCAGGTCGAGGTGGGAGCGCCAGATCAGGCCCTTGACCACCACGCCCCGCTGCGCGGCGCGCGCGAAGAGCTGCGCCACGGTCGGCCCGTCCGGGCGCAGCCGTTGGTCCGGGTCACCCCGCCAGTCGGTGAAGAAGAGGTGGTCGCCGGCCTCCAGCGCCTGCACCTCGTCGACCAGCCGGTCGAAGTACGCGGCACCGTGAATTAACGGCTCGGCAAGGTTTCCGCTGCTCCAGACGGGTAACTCTGACACCGGGTTGGCGCGTTCGGCTGCGCTCAGGAACCAGTTGCGCGGTGCCACCGTTCCAGCCCCCCGAGGTCGACAACGTCCTCACGGTAGGACCCGTGTCGCGGGTCCGCATCCCGGCCGGCACTCCGGTGACCGGTCGGACGGCCCCCGACAGCCCGCCCGATCACGACGCGAACACCGAGGAGGCAACACCATGCCCGGCGAGACGACGAACCCCGTAACCGAGTACCGCGAGCAGGCGGTCGAAAGCGAGCGGGGCGCGCTGGTGACGGTGTTGCTCATGGTGATCCTGGGAGTCGCGGGCATCTTCGCCGTCTCCTGACGCCACGTCCCGCGCCGGTGGGCGCCATGTTCTGACGCGCCAAGTGGGCGCCATGTCCCGACGCGCCGGTGGGCGCCACCCGGCCGTGCCGGGGGCGCCCACCGCCCGCGCGTGGGATCAGGGCCTCGGTGCCTGGCCGTCGGTGTGCGGCAACCGCTCGGCGGGGACGACACCGAGCCGGCCGGCCTTGAAGTCCTCGAACGCCTGGAGCAGCTCGTCACGGGTGTTCATGACGAACGGGCCGTAGTGCGCCACCGGCTCCCGGATCGGCTCGCCGCCCATGATGTAGAGGTCCAGCGTCGGGGTGTGGCCGTCCTGGCTGGCGTCCGCGGTGAAGGTCAGCGCGTCGCCGGGGCCGTGCACGGCGAGCTGGCCCGTGTGCACCGGCCGCCCGTCGGTGCCCACCGTGCCGCGCCCGCCCAGCACGTAGACCAGGGCGTTGAAGTCCGGCCGCCACGGCAGGTCGACGCGGGCGCCCGGCTGCACGGTCACGTGGGTGATGGTGATCGGGGTGTGGGTGGTGCCCGGCCCCCGGTGCCCGGCGATCTCGCCGGCGATCACCCGGATCAGCGCGCCGCCGTCCGGCGTGGTCAGCAGGGCCGCCTCCCGACCCCGGATGTCCTGGTAGCGGGGCGGGTTCATCTTCGCGGCCCGGGGCAGGTTGACCCAGAGCTGGGTGCCGTGGAACAGCCCGCCGCTCATGACGAGGTGCTCCGGCGGCGCCTCGATGTGCAGCAGGCCGCTCGCGGCCGTCATCCACTGGGTGTCGCCGTTGGTGATCGTGCCGCCGCCGCCCTGCGAGTCCTGGTGGTCCATGATCCCGTCGATCATGTAGGTCACCGTCTCGAAGCCGCGGTGCGGATGCCAGGCCGTGCCTTTCGGCTCGCCCGGGGCGTAGTCCACCTCGCCCATCTGGTCCAGGTGGATGAACGGGTCCAGCTCGCTCACCGGCACGCCGGCGAACGCCCGGCGGACCGGGAAGCCCTCGCCCTCGTAGCCGCTGGGCGCGGTGGTCAGCCGGCGGACCGGGCGGAACGCGGTGGACTCGTCGAGCTTGGGCAGGCGGGGCAGGACGAGCACGTTGTCGACGGTGATGGCGGGCATCGGGGGCTCCTCAGCTGTGCGGGTGGGCGGTCGACGCGTCGCGGTCCGCGCGCAGGCGCCGGCCGAGTCGCTCGAAGATCCGGGTGAGGCAGGCGACCTCGGCGTCGTCGAGGTCGTCCATCAGGTGGGCGCGCACCGACCGCAGGTGGTGCGGGGCGGCCTCGCGCAGGGCCAGCAGCCCGGCGGCGGTGAGCACGGCCTCGCTGCCGCGGCGGTCGTCGGGACAGGACTCCCGGGCGACCAGGCCGCGCCGCTGCATGGTGGTGATCTGGTACGTCAGCCGGCTGGGCGAGAAGACCAGGCGGCTCGCCAGCTCGCCCATCCGCAGCCGCTGGCCCGGCGCCTCGGAGAGCAGGACGAGCACGTGGTAGTCGGCGAAGCTGAGCGCGCTGTCGGCGCGCAGGTCGTCCTCCAGCCGCGTGTAGAGCCGCTGGCTGGCCTCGATGTAGGCGCGCCAGGCGGCGAGTCGGGCACTGTCCAGGCTCTCGGTCACGCCATGACAGTAGCACTATTTCAAAATTTAACTAGTGTCCCGTGAGCGCGGTCACCCGCGACGCGGCAGCGTCGTTCAGCTTTGAAGGGGGCTTCCGGGCGGGGGCGGGGTCGCCGCCGGCCCGGACCAGCCGGCGCCGGCGTCCGCCGGAGCGGGTCGCCGGCTGCCGGGCGAGGGGCCCGGGCCGGTCGCGGCCGGCGGACGACCCGGCGAGGGCCTCAGCGGGCGGGCGGTGACGCCGCCATGTGCATCCGGCCGAGCAGCTGACGCGCCTGCTCGGCGTACTGCGCGTCGACGATCACGGCGTACTGGCCGGCGCGCAGCGAGCTGGCCGAGGTGAAGTCGCGCCGCCCGCCGGTCATCGCGTGCGCGACCGCGCCGAACACCGCTCCCCAGATCGCGCCGACGACGAGCCCGACCAGGATCGCCGCGACCCAGTTGCCGGTGGTGAAGATGCCGAACAGCAGCCCGATGAAGAGCCCGAACCAGGCGCCCGTGCCGGCCCCCGCCAGGGCCGCCCGCCCCGTCGTCATCCGGCCGAGCACGGTCTCGACCAGGGTGAGGTTCGTGCCGACGATGGCGCTGTGTTCGACCGGGAACCGGTTGTCCGCCAGGTAGTCGACCACCCGCTGGGCGGACGGATAGTCCGGGTACGACCCGATCGTCACGGTGGGCGGACCGGTCTGTGGGCCGTGCCCGTCGTGGCCGGGGCCGCTCGGGCGGCCGGCCGGACCGGACGGGAGGGTGTCGCCGCCCGGCATCCCGGGCCGCCATGCCGAGGTGGGACTCGACGGTGTGGTCATGAGTTCCTCCTTCGTCGACCGCCCGCGTTCCCGCCGCCGTCGCGAGGTAACGCTCAGCGGACGGCGGCACGCAGGTACGCGGCGGTGGCCTCGTCGGCGGGGAAGAAGGACTCGATGGAGAGCTCCTCGACCGTCACGTCCAGCGGGGTGCCGAAGGTCGAGACGGTGCTGAGGAAGGCCAGCTCGCCGCCCGGGTGACGCAGTCGCAGGGGCACGACCACGTCCCCGGCGCGGGGCAGGCCCGCGTCCGGGTCGGCCGGCCCGCCCGGGTAGCCGCGCAGCTCGTCGTGCAGGGCGCCCAGTTCGGGATCGTCGGCCAGCGCCAGGTGCCGGCGCAGCCGCCCGAGCAGGTGGGCCCGCCACTCGCCGAGGTTGGCGATCCGGGGCGCCATGCCCTCGGGGTGCAGCGTCAGCCGCAGCGCGTTGGCCGGCGGCCGGAGCAGGTGCGCGGCGGCACCCTCCGTGAGCAGCGGCAGGGCGGCGTTGCCGGCGACCAGGTTCCAGCGCCGGTCCACCGCGACGGCCGGGTACGGCTCGTGCGCCCGCAGGACCCGGCGTACCGCGTCGAGGACCCGTCGCAGCTCGGGGGAGTCCAGCGGGGCGTGGGAGTAGACGGGGGCGTACCCGGCGGCCAGCAGCAGCCGGTTGCGGTCGCGCAGCGGCACGTCGAGGTGCTCGGCCAACCGCAGGACCATCTCCCGGCTGGGCGCGGAGCGCCCGGTCTCCACGAAGCTGAGGTGCCGGGTGGAGATCTCCGCCCCGACCGCGAGGGCGAGCTGGCTGAGCCCGCGGCGCCGGCGCCACTGCCGCAGCAGCGCCCCGACCGGCGCCCGCCGCTCCTGCGCCGCCACGGCCACGCCCACGCGCCGATTCTAGGCCGCGCCGCACGGCACGGCCCCGGGCCTCGCCCGCCCCGTGCGGGACGGGCGAGGCGCGGCGGTCAGGAGCAGGCGGTGCCGTTGAGGGTGAACCCGGTCGGGGTGGGCAGGGCGCCGCCCGGCCAGGTGCCCTGGAACCCGAGCGAGGCCGTGCCGCCCGTGGGCAGGCCGGCGTTCCAGGCGGCGTTGCGCACGGTGATCCGGTCGCCCGACTGGGTCCAGTCGCCGTTCCAGCCGTTGGTCAGCCGGACCCCGGCGCCGGGGGCGAACGTGAGGGTCCAGCCGGTGAGCGCGGTGCCGTGGTTGGTCACCCGCAGCTCGGCGGTGAAGCCACCGGACCACGAGTTCGGGGTGTACGACACCGTGCAGCCGCCGGTCGGCGGGGGAGTGCTCGGCGGGGGCGTCGTGGGCGGGGCGGTGGTCGGGGGCGCCGTCGTGGGCGGGGCGGTGGTCGGCGGGGCGGTGGTGGGGGCCGGGCCGGCGGCCAGGGCCAGGTCGTACGCCCGTTGCGGCACGAACTGGCCGGCCGGCGCGATGCAGCCGTCCGCCTCGCCGGGCAGCTTCACCCACAGGTACGCGTCGATGGCGGAGTCGCCGGTGGCGGTGGTGCTCGGGGTGCCGATGGCCCGCCCGGCCGGGTCGCACCACTCGGAGCCGGCCGGCCCGTTGCCGTTGCGGCTGGTGTCGACGACCGCCTTGAGCCGGGACACCCCGGTCGCCGCGATCACGGCCTTGGCGTAGGCGACCTCGTCGGCGGTGCGCCGGTAGTTGGAGACGTTGAGCGAGATGCCGTCCGCGCTGTTGGCGACGTCCGCGCCGAGCAGCCGGGAGGCGGCCTCGCCGGGGGCGAGCCACGCGGAGTGCCCGATGTCGAAGTAGACCCTCGCGGCGGCCGATCCCGCCTTGAGCTTCTTGCCGGCGTACGCCATGGAGGCCTTCGTCTCGGCCTGCTGGGCCGCGTTCTGGCAGCTCGTCATCAGGGGCAGCACGTCGGGTTCCAGGACGATGGTCGCCGGCCGCCCGGCCAGGCCGGCCGCGACCTGGTCGACCCACTGCCGGTACGTGGCGTGGTCGGGCGCGCCGCCGCCGCTCGCTCCGCTGCAGTCCCGGTTCGGGATGTTGTAGACGACCAGGATCGGCACCTTGCCGGCGGCCGCCGCCGCGCCGACCAGGGCGTCGACCTCGGACCGTACGGTCGAGGTGTTGGTCCGGGTGAACCACCGGCCCTGGGGAACGTTCGCGATCCGGCCGGAGATCACGGCGGCCCGGGGGTCGCCGGGGTTGGCGGCGACCCAGGCCGCCGCGGCCGTCGCCGGGTCGACGTAGAACGCCGAGTCGGCGGCGGCCGCGGCGGGTGCGCGGACGATGCCGACGGTGACGGTGGCGGCGACGGTGAGCGCCGCGGCGGCGCTCAGCGCGGCGAGTGCGGGTCTGCTTCTCACGGGATCTCCATTCCATCGAGGAGCACCGCTGGAAGCGCTCCCATGCATCGCCGTCAAACTACGTGCTGATTGCGGCGATGTGAAGGGTCCGCGTCGAGGTCGCGACTTTCCGGGGCGTCCGGCCGGCGTGCCGACCACCAGCGCGCGGTCCGCGGGGAGAATGGCGGGATGCGCCTGGTGATCACCGCCGACACCCACGTGCCGAAGCGGGCCCGGGACCTGCCGGAGCCCCTCTGGGCGGCGGTCGACGCCGCCGACGTGGTGCTGCACGCGGGGGACTGGGTCGACGAGGCGCTGCTGGACGCCCTCGCCGCCCGGGCCCGCCGCCTGGTCGGGGTGTACGGCAACAACGACGGGCCGGCGCTGCGCGCCCGGCTGCCGGAGATCGCCCGGGTGGAACTCGACGGGCTGCGGATCGCCGTCGTGCACGAGACCGGCCCGAAGACCGGGCGGGAGAGCCGCTGCGCGACCCGCTTCCCCGACACCGACGTGCTGGTCTTCGGCCACTCGCACATCCCCTGGGACACGGTCGCTCCGGGCGGCCTGCGGCTGCTCAACCCCGGCTCGCCCACCGACCGGCGGGCCCAGCCGTACGCCACGTACCTGACGGCGCGGGTGGCGGCGGGACGGCTCGACGAGGTCGAACTGCACCGCCTGCCACCGCGCCGCCCGCCCGGTCACTGACCGCGGCCGGTCTCCTCCTGGAGCTGGTCGATCCGCTTGGAGGCCTCGGCCTTCGTCAGGCCCTCCGGCGGCTCCTCGCCGGCCTCCCGGGCCAGGGTCGCCAGGTAGGACTCCTGGGCGGCGGTCGGCGGCTCCTCGCCGGTGACCCACTCGTCCGGGTCCTTGATGGCGCCCTGCGGGTCGACCTGGCTGCTGCTGCGGTCCGTCATGGTCTCCACCTTCCTTCGAACAGACGTGCCAATACCCCGTGCGGCGCCGATCCATGCCGCATCTCCGGCGCGTCGTACGCCGGACGCGCCGGGCGTGTCTCCGGACGTCCACGCGACGCGGGCGCGCATACGATCACCGGATGACGGCGGCGCAGCGGGCGGGTGTGGTGGTGGTCGGCGCGGGCATCGCCGGAGTGGCGTGCGCGACGGAACTGGCCCGCGCCGGCATCCCGGTGGAGATCCGCGAGCGCGCCCGGGTGGCCGGCGGCCGGATGGCCAGCCGCCGCTTCGACGGCCGGCCGGCCGACACCGGCGCCGCATACTTCACGGTCAGCGATCCGGACTTCGCCGAGGTGGCCGAGGGGTGGCGCTCGGCCGGTCTGGCCCGCGAGTGGACCGACACCTTCGTCGCGTACGGCGCCGACGGGCGGCGTGCGGCGCCCGGCCCGATGCGGTGGGCGGCGACCCGGGGGCTGCGCTCGCTGGTGGAGCACCTGGCCCGGGAGTTGCCGGTGACCGTGGACCGGCTCGTGCTCGGCGTCACGCTGGGGCCGGTGGTGGACGGGCGGCCCTGCGAGGCGGTGGCGCTCGCCATGCCGGGGCCGCAGGCGGCCCTGCTGCTCGACCCGGCCCTGGCCGACGCCACCCGGGCCACGCAGGTCCAACGCTGGTCGCCGTCCCTGGCCGCCGTGCTGCGTTTACCGGCCCGCCGGTGGGCCACCTTCCGGGGCGCCTTCGTCAACGACCACCCGCTGCTGAACCTCGTCTGCGACGACGGCGACCGCCGCGGCGACGACGCGCCGGTGCTGGTCGCCCACACCACACCCGAGTTCGCCGCCGGCCACCTCGCCCAGCCCTCCGGGGCCGGCCCGGCGATCGAGGAGGCCGTCCGGGACCTGCTGGGGCTGCCCGAAGCGGCGGAGCACGTGCACGTGCACCGCTGGACGTACGCGAAGCCGACCGCCGGCCCCGGCGGGACGTACCACCTCGACGCCGACGGCGTGGGGCTGGCCGGCGACGCCTTCGGCAAGCCCAGGGTGCAGAGCGCCTGGCTCTCCGGCCGTGACCTCGGCCGCGCCCTCGTCACCCGCCTGCGCGGGTGACGAGGAAGGGGCCCCTGCGCACACCGGCGGGGCGGGCGGTCAACCCCCGGCGGTGACGGGCTCGCCGGCGCGGTGGCGCTCGGACGGGTCGGACGTGCGTTCCCCCGCCCGGTCCAGCAACTGCATCACCGGGGTCGCCGCGATGCCGTGCACCACCACCGAGACGATCACCACGAGGCCGACGGTCGCCCAGATCAGGTCCGCCTGGGGGAAGTCGGTCTTCGCGGTCGCGTACGCGATGTAGAAGAACGAGCCGACGCCCCGGATGCCGAACAGGGCGATCACCCAGTGCTCGGCCGGCCGGCCGGGCGCTCCCCGCAGCGACAACCAGCCGAGCAGCGGGCGGACCACGAAGACCAGCGCCAGCCCGACCGCGGCGGCCGGCCAGGTCAGCGGGCCCAGCAGGCCACCCACCACGGCGCCGCCGAAGAGCAGCAGCAACAGCACGGTGAGCAGCCGCTCCACCTGCTCGGCGAAGTCGTGCAGCACGGAGTGGAACTCGTGGGTGCGCTCGGCGGCCCGGATCGCCCGCGCGGCCACGAAGACCGCCAGGAAGCCGTACCCGCTGACGACCTCCACCAGCCCGTACGCCAGGAAGGTCGCGGCCAGCGCGAGGAAGCCCTCCGAGTGCCGGGCCAGCCGCAGCTTGCTCGGGGCCCGGAAGAAGAGCTTGCCGAGCAGCCACCCGACCAGCCACCCGCCCGCCACCCCGGCCGCCACCTTCCAGAGCACGTCCACGCCGAGCCAGTGGCCCAGCCAGTCGCCCGGGGCGAGGCTGGTGGTGGCGATGGCGATGGCCGCGTACACGAAGGGGAAGGCCAGCCCGTCGTTCAGCCCGGCCTCGGAGGTGAGGGCGAAGCGGACCTCGTCCTCGGAGTCCTCGACGTCGGTGGGCTCGCCGACCTGCACGTCGGCGGCGAGCACCGGATCGGTCGGGGCGAGGGCCGCCCCCAGCAGCAGCGCGGCGGCCGGCACCAGCCCGGCCCACCACCAGCCGAGCACCGCCACCGCCACGATGCACAGCGGCATGGCGATGGCCAGCAGCCGCCAGGTCGACGACCAGCGGGCCCAGCTCAACGGCCGGTCAATCTTCAGCCCGGCGCCCATCAGCGCGACGATGACGCCGATCTCGGTGAGGTGGGTGGCGATCTCCGGGTGCGCGAGCGGATCAGGGTCCGGCAGCCCGACGGGGAGGAGGAAGACCAGCATGCCCAGCCCGAGGAAGGCGATCGGCATGGACAATGGTCGACGTTCGAGCACGCGGGGCAGGATCCCCGCCAGCAGCGCGCCCAGACCGACCACCGCGAACGCCACGTCTACCGGCTCCACGACCCCACCTCTCCGCCTCGCCCACGGCGTGCGGGCAGGTGGTGCAAGTCCTTGCCCCCGGAAGACTTCTCGTATTCCTCTTCGGAGCGGCGGAGCCGGCGGCGGTCACCCCGCCCGGGTGACCGGCGAGTCGTCGAGGGCGGCGAGCAGCGCGGCGGGGTCCTCGTAGACGGCCACCGCACCGGCCCCGGCCAGCTCGCCCCGGCCGGTGCCGCCGCAGGTCAGACCGACGCAGGGGATGTCCAGCTCGCCGGCGGCGGCGACGTCCCACACCGAGTCACCGACGAAGACCACGCGTTCGGCGGCGAGCCCGGACTGCTCCAGCGCGGCGACCAGGATGTCCGGCGCCGGCTTGCTCTCCCGCGCGTCCGCCGAGCTGGTGATCGTGTGGATCACGTCGTCGGCGGCCAGCGCCCGGCGCAGCGCGACCACCTCGTGCTCGGCGGCGGAGGTCGCCAGCACCACCCGCAGTCCCCGCTCCGCGCAGGCGCGTAGCAGGTCGGCGGCGCGGGGCAGCGGGACCAGCCGCTCCCAGTACTCGGCGAAGAGGGTGTCGTGGGCGGCGCGCAGCTTCTGGTCCGCGCTCCGGTCGCGCTCCGGGCCGAGCAGGTGGTCGAGCAGCTTGTCCGAGCCCATCCCGATGGCGCGGTGGATCGTCGCCATGGGTACGGGCCGGTCGGTCTGGCGCAGCGCCTCCCACCAGCTCACGGTGTGCAGGTAGGTGGTGTCGACCAGGGTGCCGTCCACGTCGAAGAGGACACCGGTGGGCTTGTCGGTGGGCATACGGTCCTCCTACCCCGTCGGGCCGGGCTGACGCCACCGCTCACGCGGGCGGGATGAGGATCTCGAACCAGACCGTCGAGCCGCGTACGGTCGGGTCCGTCCCCCACGCGTCGCTCAGCTCCTCGATCAGCCCCAGTCCCCGCCCCCGGCTGCTGAGCGTGTCGGTCTGCGCGCGCGTCACCGTGCCCCGGGTGCCCGAGTCGGCGACCGACACCAGCAGCCGCTCCGGGCTGAGGTCGATCTCCACCCGGGCGGCCGTGCCGGCGTGCAGCAGGGCGTTGGTGGTCAGCTCGCTGGTGCAGAGCACCGCCCCGCCGATGATCGACTCGGGCACCTGCCACTCCGTGAGCTGCGCGGTCATCCAGTGCCGTACCCGGCTCGGCGCGGTCGGCTCGGCCGGCACCTCCATGCTCGTCGACCGGGACGGCCGCAGCGCGTGCTCCACCGCCAGCACCGCGACGTCGTCCTCGGTGGCGCCGGGCACCGCCGCGGTGGCCACCGCGCACAACGCGCGGGGGTCGCCGCTGCCCGCGCCGGCCACGGCGACGGCCAGGGCGTCCAGGCCGGTCGTCAGGTCCTGCCAGCGCCGCTCCACCACACCGTCGCTGAACAGCAGCAGCGTGTCGCCGGGGGCGAAGGGCACCGTGACGGTGCGCGGCCGGCAGCCCAGGCCCAGCGGAGCGCCCGCGGGCACGTCGAGGTATGCGGCGACCGGGTCGCCGTCCGGGGCGCACCGGCGGATCAGCGGGGCGGGGTGACCGGCGCTGGCCAGGGTGAGCCGCCGCCGGTCGGCGTCGACGACCCCGAAGACCACCGTCACGAAGAGCTCGTGCGTGTCGCCCTCGGCGCCCAGGCTGGTGACCAACCGGTCGAGCCCGGCCAGCACGGCGTCGGGGCGGGGGTCGGTCAGCGCCAGCGCCCGCAGCGCCGCGCGGACCTGACCCATCCGGGCCGCGGCCTGCACGTCGTGGCCGGCGACGTCGCCGAGGACGATCCCCAGGCCGCCGTCGGGCAGCAGGAAGGCGTCGTAGAAGTCCCCGCCGGCGGCGTTGCCGTCGACGCCCGGGTCGTAGCGGGCGGCGATCCGCATCCGGGGCAGGTCGGGCAGGTGCTCCGGCAGCATGCTGCGTTGCAGCAGCTGGGCCGTGCCGTGCTGGGTCTCGAACCGGCGGGCCCGCTCGGCGGCCTGGCCGACCAGCTCGGCCGAGGCGGCCAGCAGCGCGCGCCGGGCGGCCGACCAGACGTGCGGGACGTGGTAGCCGACCGTCAGCCCGCCGCGCACCACCGAGGCCCGCAGCGGCACCGCCGCGAGCGAGCGGACCTTCTGGTCGTGCCGGTCCACCGCGATGTCCCGCAGCGGCTGGCCGTCGTCGACGAAGTGCGGCACGCCGCTGCGGGCGGAGGCCACCACCGGCCCCAGCCAGTCCGGCGGGACGCGCCGCCACAGCGGGGGGAGCCGCTCGTCGGCCTCGTCCATCAGCTCGCCGCGGATGCGCCGGACCATCCGCCAGCCGCCGCCGCCCTCGTCGACGGCGAACGAGACCCGGTCGGCGTCGAACGCGGTGATCGCGTAGCGCAGCGCGACCCGGGCCACGTCGTCCAGGGTCAGGGTGCCGGCGAGCGCCGCGGCGAAGTCGCTGAGGCTCTGCAACTGCTGGGTGACCTGGGTGGTCTCCGCGGCCACGGTCAGCACGCCGACGATCCGCCCGGCGCTGTCGCGCACGGGGGAGTAGCCCCGGGTGAAGACCGACTGCTCGACCAGGCCGGGACGGCGGTGCAGCGGAAGCGTCGTCTCCTTCTCCAGGAACGGCTCCCCGGAGCGGTAGGTGTGCGCGATGGCGTCCCCGACGCCGGGCAGCGGCCACGACTCCGCGAACACCTGGGCCGCCGGCCGGCCCACCGCGTCGGGGTGCCGGTCGCCGATCAGCTCCGCGTACGCGTCGTTGTAGACGAGCAGGTGCTCGTCGCCCAGGGTGAGGGCCATGGGTACGGGCGAGGCGAGGAGCAGTTCGGTGGCGGCCCGGACCGCCGGGTCCCACGTCCGCCACGCACCGAGCGGGGTGCCACCCCAGTCGTGGCGCGGGACGGCGGCCGCCATGCCCGACGCGGAGGGCGTTCCCGAGACCGGGGCTGGTGGGTTCGGGACCCGTCCGACCGTTCCTGGCATGAGCGCAGCCTAGCCGGAGGGTCCGTCGGCTGTTTCCGATCATGCCCCGCACCACGCCGGGGCCGAACGTTCGGGCAGTTCAGGGCCGTTCTGCGGTGACATGTCGGGAAAAACTCGGGGACCGGGACGGCGTGCCGCGTCGGCGACCGGGTAAGCGCGCGGCGCAGTCCATGCGACAGGAGGGACATCATGCCGGAAAGCCTCGCGGTCAGGCAGGTCGACATCGGCGACGCCGTGGCCGACATGTGGAGGTCGGTGCTGCTGTTCATACCGCGGGCCATCGCGTTCATCGCGATCCTCGTGGTCGGATGGCTCATCGCCAGAGCCGTGCTCAAGATCGTGGACACGGCGCTGGAACGGGTCGGGTTCGACAGGGCGGTGGAACGGGGCGGCATCAAGCGCGCGCTGGAACGCACCAAGTACGACGCCAGCGACATCCTGGCGAGACTCGCGTACTACGCCGTGCTGCTGTTCACCCTGCAGTTCGCCTTCGGGGTGTGGGGACCCAACGCGATCAGTGACCTGATCAGCGGCGTGGTCGCCTGGCTGCCACGCGCCTTCGTGGCGATCGTGATCATCGTCGTGGCCGCCGCGATCGCCAACGCCGTCCGGGATCTGGTCACCGGGGCGCTGGGCGGGCTCGCGTACGGCAAGGTCCTGGCGGACCTGGTGGCGGTCTTCATCCTCGCGCTGGGTGTGATCGCCGCGCTGAACCAGGTGGGCATCGCCACCACGGTGACCACACCGGTGCTGATCGCGGTGCTCGCCACCGTGGCCGGCATCCTGATCATCGGTGTCGGCGGCGGCCTGGTGCGGCCGATGCAGAACCGCTGGGAAGGCTGGCTGAACCGGATGGCCGAGGAGTCGCGGGCGGTGCAGGAGCACCGCCGGGCCCGGGAGGCCGGTCAGACCGACGTCGGCCGGCAGATGGCGGACCGGACGGCGGCCGAGCGCACCGAGGTCATGCCCCGCGGGCAGGAGTCCGCGACGGCCGGCGGGCGCGGCACGTACCAGTCGGGGAACGTCAGCGACGAGACCCAGCAGTTCCGCCGCTGACCTGGCGGTGAGCGGAACGGGGAGGGGTGTCCGCGGACGTGCGGGCGCCCCTCCGGCGTGTGCGACCGGGGCGGCCTGCCGGGGCCGCGGTTCAGACCAGCGGGAGCGGGGCGGTCGCCGGGGTCCCGAGCGAGCGGGTCAGCGCGCAGACCGCGAGCAGCCGGGTGAGCAGCCAGTCCGGTGCGGACCAGTCCACCGGGGCCGCCGGCGGCTGCCAGCCGTGCTCCAGCGCGGCGGCGCGGACGCCCTCCGCATAGCCGGCGAGCGCGGCGGCGCTCAGTGGCCGGCGGTCGCCGTCCAGGCTCTCCCGCACCGCCGCGGCGTGCTGGTCGACCAGGGCGAGCAGGCCCGGACGCGCGGCAGCGGCGGCCAGTCCCTCGGCGCCGACCGAGGCGGACAGGACAGCGAGGGTGGCTCGCGCCGAACTGGCGGCGGAACGGGCCTCGACCCGGGTGAACGGCACACGCATGGTGACCGAGGCTATCCGGCCGTGACCAGGGTCGACCTCGGCCGGTCGGCGGGTTTTTCACCCTCCCCCGAACGGTCAGCGGGCGGCGCGGGGGGTTGATCCGACGCGGGCGGGGCAGAGGAGAACCGCCCGGACGGGCACAGCCGAGACCTGGAGGAACGGATGGGACGACACGAGGACGGGCCGGACGAACGGCACCGCAGGCCCGCCGGGGTCAGCGACGAGACGGTGGCGGCGCTCGGCAAGCTCAGCGAGGCGCTGGAGTGCGTCGAGCGGGTCCGCGGTCACCTCTACTCGCTGCACCAGCTGGTGGGGCACGCCGACCTGATGCTCGACGACGCCGTGGAGATGTTCCGCGCCGCCGGGCACGACCGGATCGCCGACCGTATCGACACCGACCTGCTGGGCCGCAACGTGATCGCCGGACGGTGGACGTTCCAGATCGTCGAGGACTTCGACGACAACTACTACGCCCTCTTCCGCGACCTGGACCGGGCCGCCCGGGAGGAGCTGGTCGGCGGTCGCCGGCACCTCTACGAGGCGGAGATGAAGGAGCGGCGGCGCAGCCGGGGCCGCCCCGGTCACGAGGCGCGCCCCGACGGCGGAGGCTAGCCGCGTGCGCCCCCGCCGCGCGCGACGGGCGGCCCGCCGCGTCGGCGGGTGGGCTAGCTGTACGGCCCAGGGACAGCTAGCGCGCCGCGACCGGGTGCTCCTCGGCCGCGATGCGCAGCGCCTCGACCAGGCGGCGGTAGAGGTCGTCGCCGGCCAGCAGTTCGGCGTGGGTGCCCTGGGCCCGGATCCGGCCGTGCTCCAGCACCACGATCCGGTCGGCGTCGAGCACCGTGGAGAGCCGGTGTGCGATGGTCAGCACGGCGCCGACCGCCGCGCGCTGCCGGACGCACTCCTGCAACGCCGCCTCGGTCAGCCCGTCGACCTGCGCGGTCGCCTCGTCGAGCAGCAGCACGTCGGGGGTGCGCAGCATGGCCCGGGCCAGGGCGATGCGCTGGCGCTCCCCGCCGGACACCTCCGTCGACGACAGCGACGTGTCCAGTCCGTCCGGCAGTGAGTCGATCTTGTCGTCGAGCCGGACGGCGCGCAGCACCGCCCGGATCTCCTCCTCCGTGGCGTCCGGATGGGTGAACCGCAGGTTGTCGCGGATGGTGCCGGGCACCACCGGCGTCTCCTGCTCGACGTACGCCAGCCGGGCCCGCACCTGGTCGTGCCCGTGGGCCGCGTACGGGCGGCCGTCGAGCAGCAGTTGCCCCCGCTCGGGCTCGAGGAAGCGCAGGATCAGCGAGAAGAGCGTGGTCTTGCCGGCTCCCGAGGGCCCCACGATCGCGGTGTGCCCCCGCCGGGGGACGGCCAGGTCGATGTCCCGCACCGCCGGGGGCGCCTCCGGCCCGTACCGGGCGGTGACCCCGCGGAACACGAGCACCGGCTGTTCCGCGTCGGGCATCGGCGCGCGTTCCGCCGGGGCGGGCGCCGGTCCCGCCGGCTCGGTCGCGATGGTCTCGACCTCGCGGATGCGTCCCGCCGCCGCGATCCCCGCCTGCAACGCCGTGGTGTTCTGGGTCAGCTCCGTGATCGGCCCCATCAGCTGGAACGTGTACAGCAGGAAGGCGATCAGGCTGGAGATCTCCAGCAGGCCGTGCTGGGCCCGCCAGGCGCCGATGCCCAGGATCGCGATGACCGCGAGCTGGATCCCCGTCCAGGCGATCGTCCAGACCGACGCCGTCACCCGCGCGGCCCGTACGCTGTGCGTCGCCGCCTGCCGGGCGTCGGCGACGATCCGCTCGGTCAACCGGGCTTCCGCCCGGCTGGCCTTGACCGTGCGGATCGCGCGCAGCGCCCCCTCCAGGACGCCGCCCAGCGCGCCCGTCGACTCCTGCGCCGCGGCCTGTGCCTGCCCGATGCGGGGCATCAGCGCGCCCATGACCGCGGCGACGACCAGCACGGCGGCCACGGTGCAGCCGAGCAGGAACAGGTCGAGCACCCCCATCAGCACGAGGGTGCCGGCCAGGGCGATGCCGGCGTTGACCAGGCCGACGATGCTGCCGGACGCCTCGCGTAGCAGCTGGGTGTCGGAGGTGGCCCGGGTGACCAGTTCGCCGGTGGGGCGGCGTTGCAGGTCGCCGACGCGGGCCCGGAAGTAGTGCCGGACGATCGAGGCCCGCGCGTCGAGCACGACGCGCTCGGCCAGCGTTCCGAGCAGCCGCCACTGCCACAGCGAGACGGCCGCGCCGACGACGACGAGCGCCAGCAGGGCGCCGATCGGGCGGGCCATCGACTCGCCGGCGCCGAGCGTGTCCAGGACCCACTTGGTGACCATCGGCGTCGCGAGCCCGGCCGCGTTGGCGGCGAGCCCCAGCACGAGACCGAGGAGCATCGTCCGCCGGTGCGGGACGAGGAACGAGGTGAGCGTGCGCAACCGGGAGAACGCCGGGGCGGAAGGAGTCATGCCCTGAATGGAACACTGGTGTTCCAGTGCGGTCAATCGGTATTCCGAAAGGACGTGTTGGTATCCTCGCCGACGTGACCGACCAGCAGGTGTCCGGCAGTCGCGCCCGGACCCGCCAGGCCATCGTCGACGCGGCGATCGAGGTGTGGGGGCGCAACCCCGCCGCCTCCCTCGGCGACATCGCCGCCGCCGCCGACGTGGGGCGTACGACGTTGCACCGCTACTTCGCCGAGCGGGCCGACCTGTTCGGGGCGGTCGGCGCCGAGGCCGGCGCCCGGCTGGACCGGGCGACCGCCCAGGCGCGGATCGCCGAGGGCACCGGTGCGTCAGCCGTGCGCCGGCTCTGCCAGGAGTACTTCGACCTCGGCACTCTGCTCTCGCTGATCTTCACCGAGCCGGAGACCGGTGCCGGTTCCATCGACGGCGGGTGCGACCCGGACTTCGTCGCGATGGTCGAACGCGGGCACCGCGACGGCACCATCGACCCGGAGCTGCCGGCGGGGTGGGTGCAGAGCCTGATCTGGTCCCAGTTGTACGCCGGTTGGGCCTACCTGGCCGAGACCGGTGCCTCCCGGCACGAGGTGCTGCGCCTGATCCTGCGCACCGTCGACGGCGCGATCGCGGTCAAGCCGGGATGATCCGGCCGGCGCGGCGGGATGCCGTCGCGCCGGCTGCCGCGTCACTCCATGGAGCGGGCGTCCGCCGGGCGGCGTCGGGCCGCATCGTCGGCGATGATCACGGTCGCCACCATCAGCGCGACGCAGAGGCTGAACAACCAGGAGTCGTCCGATGCCAGCTTGGCGGAGACGGGAGCCTGCAGCGCGGCGAGGAGGAAGCCGAGCCATGCCAGGCGGCGCTGACGCGTGGAGAGGATGCCGGAGCCCTGATGCATCCCGAAAGTCTTGCGCGCGACCCGGCGCTTGCCGTCAGCCGAACGGCCGATTCTGGATGAGCTGTCCGTTTTACCGCCCGTCCGGACCGTAATCTTCGTCCCACCGGGGGAGGCGGACTGGTGCCTCCGCCGACTCAGGGCAGGATGGTCCTCCGTGTCCACCGCCCCGCCCCGCGCCTCGCTGCTCCTGCTGGCCTACCTCGCCTTCGTCAGCCTCGGCCTGCCCGACGGCCTGATCGGCGTGGGCTGGCCCTCGATCCGGGCCGACTTCGGCGTGCCCACCGAGGCCGTCGGCCTCGTGCTCACCGCCGGCACCGCCGGCTACCTGACCTCCAGCGTGCTGGCCGGCTTCACGCTGGCCCGGCTCGGCGTCGGCTGGCTGCTCGCCGGCAGCACGCTGCTGGCCAGCCTCGCGCTCACCGGCTACGCGTCGACGCCCGGGCTCGCCCTGATGGTGGGCTGCGCGCTGGTGCTCGGCCTGGGCTCCGGCGCGATCGACTCCGGCCTGAACGCGTACGCGGCCGGCGCCTTCGGCCCCCGGCACATGAACTGGATGCACGCGTTCTTCGGCCTCGGCGTGGCGCTCGGGCCGTTGATCATGACCGGCGCGCTCAGCGCCGGGCTCTCCTGGCGCTGGGGCTACGGCCTGGTGGCGGGGGCCCAGCTCGCGCTGGCCGCCGCGTTCGCGCTGACCGTGCGGGCCTGGCGGGACCGCGCCCCGGCCCGCGAGCCCGCCGGACCCGCCGCCGGGGAGACGGCCGTCGCCCCACCGACCGTCACCCGGGTACGCGAGACGCTGCGCCTGCCGGCGGTCTGGCTCGGCGCGTCGGCCTTCGCCGTCTACGTGGCCATCGAGGTGGCGGCCGGGCTCTGGGCGTTCCTGCTGCTGACCGAGGGACGCGGCCTCGGCGCGGCCGTCGCCGGCGTCTGCGTCTCGGGCTACTGGGGCAGCCTGTTCGTCGGGCGCGTGGTGCAGGGCGTGGTGGCCGAACGGCTGGGCGCGACGGTGGTGCTGCGGGGCAGCCTCGCCGGGATGGCCGTCGGGGCGGTCCTGATCGCGCTGCCGGCACCGGCCTGGGTCGCCGTGGCCGGGCTGTTCGTCGTCGGCTTCGCCGCCGCCCCGGTCTTCCCGCTGCTCACCCTCACCACCGCCGAACGGGTCGGTGCGGCGCACGCGGACCGGACCATCGGGCTCCAGATCGCCGCGGCCGGGCTGGGCGGCGCGCTGGTGCCCGCCGGAATCGGGGTGCTGCTCGGCAACACCTCGGTCGAGCTGCTCGGGCCGGCGCTCGTCGTCCTCGCGCTGGGCCTGATCGCCCTGCACGCCGCCGGCACCCGCCGGCCGGCCCCCACGCCCCGCTAGCGGCGCGGCGGGCGGACCCGGGTGGGCCCGCCCGCCGCGCCGTGCGGTTCACATCGTGTCCGGTCCGGTCCGGCCGGTCGTCGAGGGCCGGTACGCCCGGTCCGGGTCGGTCGGCTCCCGGCCCGCACCGGCGCCCTGCCCGCCCCGGTCCGCCGCCTGAGGGCCGTGCCCGAAGGCCGCCTCCTCGCCGGCGTCGTTCGCCGTCACGTCGTCGGCCTGGCCGTCCAGGGTCGACCGCGCGACGGCCCGGTCCAGTTCCTGGAGCGAAGTCCGTTCCTCGTCCCGCCACACCTTGTCGTCGTCCGTCATGCCAATCGCGGTACCCCGGCCGGGTCCCCGCAAACGACGATGGCCGCCGGGGGAACCGGCGGCCATCGGAGGTTCGCACCCGGGGGCGGGGAATCAGGGCTGCGGGCGGTCGACCTTGCCGCGCCAGGCGCCGGTCTCCTGACCGCGTCGCTCGATGAACTGCTTGAACCGCTCCAGGTCGCCCTTCGCGCGCCGGTCGACGACGCCGAGCTTGTCGCCGGCCTGCTCGACCACGCCGTGCGGTTCGAATTCGAGCTGGAGCGTGACCCGGGTGGTGTCCTGGTCCAGCCGGTGGAAGGTCACCACGCCGGCCTGCTGGGTGCCGCCCGTGGAGCGCCACGCGACCCGCTCGTCCGGGAGCTGCTCGGTGATCTCGGCGTCGAACTCCCGCTTCACCCCGGCGATCTCCACCGTCCAGTGGGTCATCGTGTCCGTCAGCTGCCGGACCTCCTGGACCCCCTCCATGAAGTGGGGGAAGTCCTCGAACTGGGTCCACTGGTCGTACGCGGTGCGGACCGGGACGGAGACGTCCACGTGTTCGGTAACGCCACTCATAAGGCATCCTCCTTCGTCCGCCGGTGACGGGCCGGATCGTGCGGGGATCCGGTCACCAACGGGTCGTCTCGTTCTTGTGGCCGAGCGCCGCCCACACCTCGGAGATCGTCTGGTAGCGGGTGCCCTCGGGCAGCCGCTCCAGTTCGGCGACGATGTCCGCCGGCGCCTCGTTGTCCCGGGCGTTGGCGATCAGCGTCTCCCGGTCACCGGGCAGGGCGGCCATCGTGATGAACCGGCCGAGCCGGCTGCGTCGCTCGACGTCCTCGGAGCTCATCCCCTTGGGCGCGCCCGTACGCAGTTCGCCGGCCGGGGCCGTGGTCGGCTCCGGCTGGTCCTCACCCGCCGGCTCCGGCACACGGGACTCGTCGACCCGCGAGCCGCCGGTCCCCGGCCCCTGCACGAGGCCGCTGACCTCCCGGCTCATCTGCTCGTCGACCCTCGGTCCGTGCTTGCTGCTGCCACGTTCCATGCCTTCTGCGCTACCCGGTGGCACCGGCGGTAAACGGGCGCTCCGGCGTCGCGGCCGGTAAACCCGTACGGGTCACGTGGTGGCCGGCGTCTTCGGGGGCAGGACCGGCTCGTCGGGGTCCGGCTCGCCGGCCTGGAGCACCCGGCCGCGCTGGAGCTCCGCGTTGATCTGCACGCCGAGCATCAGCGCCGAGTTGGACAGGTAGAGCCAGACCAGGAACGCGATCACCGCACCGAGGCTGCCGTACGTGGCGTCGTACGAGCCGAAGTTGGCCACGTAGAGGCCGAAGCCGAAGGAGGCGAGGGCCCAGGCGACCAGGGCCACCGCGCCGCCCGGGGTGAGCCAGCGGAACCGCGGCTGCCGGACGTTCGGCGCGGTCCAGAACAGCAGGCTCAGCAGCACCATCATGATCATCGCGAGCACGGGCCACTTGGCGACGCTCCACGCCGTACGCGCCAGCCCGCCGGCGTTGATCAGGTCGCCCACCGCGTCGGTGACCGGCCCGCTGACGATCAGCCCGGTGGCGACGATCGCCAACAGCACCAGCGAGATCGCCGCCAGGCCGATCTGCACCGGCCGCAGCTTCCAGACCGGCCGCCCCTCCTCGACCCCGTAGACGGCGTTGGAGGCCCGGGTGAACGCCCCGATGAAGCCGGAGGCCGACCAGAGGGCACCGAGCAGACCGAAGCTCAGCAGCGCGCTGGCCGAGTCGTTCTGGTCGACCACGCCCCGCACCACGCCGACGAAGCCCTCGTTCGCCACCACCGAGCCGGCGCCCATGTCCCGGGCCAGGTCCAGCACGGTGTCGACGGTCTGTTCGCCGTTGGACACCAGCCCGACCAGGGCGACCACCACGATCGTGGACGGGAAGAGCGCGAGCACCCCGTAGTAGGTCAGGGCGGCGGCCCAGTCCGCGCAGTTGTCCTTGACGAAGTTGCGCACGCTGCGCACCAGCACTCCGCGCCAGGTGCGCCAGCTCAGCTGCCGTACCCGGCGGGGGATCCGCGGTCGCCGCTCCCCGGTGGGCACCGCGCCGGGTTCCGTCGTCGTCATGCCCGCTCCCTGCGCCCCGGCCGCCGGATGGCCCGGTGCATCCGGCTTCGCCTGGCCCGCCGGTACCCCTGGCCGGAAATCGACAAACCCGACCTCCGGTTTGCCGACCGGACGCGGGGGAACGGTCAGGGGGAACCCATCGACGCGGAGGAGGACGAGATGCCCGGGCGCGAGGTACTGCCCAGCACGCTGCGACGCTCCCCCAAGAAGGCGCAGCGCACCTGGGAGAAGACGCACGACTCGGCCGTGGAGACGTACGGCGAGGGGGAGCGGGCGCACCGCACCGCCTTCGCCGCCGTCAAGCACGAGTTCGAGAAGGTCGGCGACCACTGGGAGCCCAAGGGCCGCAAGGGGCCGAGCGACCGCCAGGCGGCCGGCGGCGGACCGGAGCGCCGGGCGCCCACCGCCGGCGGGGTGGACGCCAACGCCACCAAGGACCACCTGATGAAGGTGGCCCGCAAACTGGACGTGCCCGGCCGTTCGACCATGACGAAGCCCGAACTGGTCAAGGCCATCGAGAAGGCGAACAACCGCCAGACCGCCAGGGCCCGCGGCCGCTGAGGCCACCTTCCGGGTACGCGACGCGGGGGGCTGTCCGGGCGCGGACAGCCCCCCGCGCGTGTCTCACCAGTGTCCGCCGCCGGGTGCCTCGATGTGCACCGCCTTCGTCGCGGTGAACTCGTCCAGCAGTTCCGGCCCGTAGCCGAAGCCGTGCCCGCTGCCCCGGCGCGGGTGCGCGGCACCGCCCGGCGCCCCGCCGAACACCGCGTTGACCTTCACGGTGCCCACCGGCAGTTCCCGCCAGGCGCGCTGGGCGTGACTCATCGATCCGGTCAGCACCGTCGCGGCCAGCCCGTACGGGGAGTCGGCGGCGCACCGCAGCGCCTCGGAGAACGAGTCGACGGCCACGATCGGGGCGACCGGCCCGAACGTCTCCTCGCGTACCACCGTCATGTCGTGCCGGCAGTCGGTGAGCACGGTCGCCGGGTAGAACGCCCCCGGTCCGTCGGGCAGCGTGCCGCCGGTGCGGATCCGCGCGCCCTGCGCCACCGCCGCGGTCACCTGCCCGTGCACGTGGTCGCGGTGCCGCCGATCCACCAGCGGCCCCAGTTGGGTACGCGGGTCGCCGCCCGGGCCCGTCCGCAGCTCCGTGGCCCGCTCCACCAGCGCCAGCGCGAAGTCCTCCGCGACGTCCCGGTGCACGTAGATCCGCTCCACCGCGACGCAGATCTGCCCCGCGTTGGCGAACGCGCCGAGGGCCGCCTGCCCGGCCGCCCACACCGGGTCGACGTCGCCGTCCACGACGAGCGGATCGCTGCCGCCGTTCTCCAGCAGCACCTTCGCCCCGGTCCGTGCCGCCGCGGCCGCGATGGCCCGCCCGGTGGCGGTGGAGCCGACGTGGGCGACGACGTCCACCTCCTGGGCGGCCAGCGCCGCCCCGACCTCCGGGCCGCCGGTCAGCAGCGACAGCACCCCGGGCGGCAGCGCGGAGTCGAGCGCCTTCGCCAGCAGCCAGCCGGTCGCCGGGGTGCGCTCGCTCGGCTTGTGCAGCACCACGTTGCCGGTGACCAGTGCCGCGCCGAGCAGCCCGCAGGAGACCGCCACCGGGTCGTTCCACGGGGTGATCGCGGCGACCACCCCGCGCGGCTGCGGCGTCATGAAGTCGAGGGCGTGGGTGGCGCCGTGCAGGGTCCGCCCGCCGCGCACGGGGGCGAGTTCCGCGTACTGTCGCAGCGTGCCGATCCCCGCCTCCACACCGCCCCGGGCGTCCGACAGGGGTTTGCCCATCTCGGCCGTCGTGGCCCGGGCCAGGTCGTCGGCCACCGCCGCCACGGCGTCCGCCGCCCGGTGCAGGGCCGCCGCCCGTTCCGCCGGGGCGGTCGCCGCCCACTCCGCCGCGACGCCGCGCGTCGCCTCCACCGCCTTGCCGACCTCGTCGGCCGTCGCCACCGGCGCCGAGCTGACCGGGGAGCCGTCGGCCGGATCGTGTACGACCAACTCGCCACCCTCGCCGCCCGCGCCCCACACTCCGCCTATGAGCTGCGCAACCGTGTACATGGCAGTGCATGCCCCGGCCCCGGCGCGGCAAACGCGTTTCGCCCGGTTGCTGGCCGGGTAGGCGGATCGGATGAGTTCGCCCGGCGCGGAGAGCGCGGACGCCGTCATCGTGGGAGCAGGCCACAACGGCCTGGTCGCCGCCAATCTGCTCGCCGACGCCGGCTGGGACGTGCTGGTGCTGGAGGCCACGGAGACCCCGGGCGGGGCGGTGCGCTCCGCCGAGGTGACGGCCCCCGGCTACCTGAGCGACCTCTACAGCTCCTTCTACCCCCTCGGCTACGCCTCGCCGGTGCTGCGCGGGCTGGGGCTCGACCGGTACGGGCTGCGCTGGCGGCACTCCCCGGACGTGCTGGCCCACCTGCTGCCCGACGGCCGGGCGGCGGTGCTCAACCGCGACCCGGAGGCCACCGCGGCCTCGCTGGAGGCGTTCGCCCCGGGCGACGGCAAGCGCTGGCTGCACGCGTACGACGACTGGCGCCAGGTGGCCGAGCCGATGCTGGAGAGCATCACCAGGCCGTTCCCGCCGGTGCGCGGGGGCCTGACCCTGCTGCGCCGGCTGCGCGTGTCGGGGGCGCTGCGACTGGCCCGGCGGCTGGTGGTGCCGGTGCGCAAGCTCGGCGACGAACTCTTCGAGGGCGAGGGTGGCCCGGTGCTGCTGGCCGGCTGTGCCCTGCACACCGACCTGTCGCCCGAGGAGGCCGGTTCCGGCGTGTACGGCTGGCTGCTCGCCATGCTCGGCCAGCAGGTCGGCTGGCCGGTGCCCGACGGCGGCGCCCAGAAGATCACCGACGCGCTGGTGGCCCGGCTGACCGAGCGGGGTGGCCGGATCCTCTACGGTGCGCACGTCGACCGGGTGCTGACCGCCCGCGGCCGGGCGATGGGCGTGCGTACCGCCGGAGGCGCACTCTGGCGGGCCCGCCGCGCGGTGCTCGCCGACGTCCCCGCGCCCGCCCTCTACCTGGACCTGGTCGGCGCGGCGGCGCTGCCGCCCCGGCTGGTGGAGGACCTGGCGCACTTCCGCTGGGACGGCTCGACGCTCAAGGTGGACTGGGCGCTGTCGGCCCCCGTGCCGTGGACCAACCGGGCGGTCGCCGCCGCCGGCACCGTGCACCTGGGGGCAGACCTGGACGGCCTCACCAGCTACGCCGCCGCGTTGGCCCGCAAGGAGATCCCGCGCGATCCGTTCCTGCTGCTGGGACAGATGTCGGTGGCCGACCCGAGCCACTCGCCGCCGGGTACGGAGTCGCTCTGGTCGTACACCCACCTGCCGTTCCGCCAGAAGTGGCGGGCCGAGGAGATCGCCGCGCACGTCGAGCGGATGGAGCAGGTCCTGGAGGAGGCCGCGCCAGGCTTCCGCAGCCTGATCGTGGGGCGGCACGTGGCCGGGCCGGCCGACCTGGAGGCGGGCGACCCGAGCCTGGTCGGCGGCGCGCTGGGCGGCGGCACCGCCGCCGCGTACCAGCAGCTGTTCCTGCGCCCGATCCCCGGCCTGGGCCGCGCGGACACCCCGGTGGACCGGCTCTTCCTGGCCAGCGCGTCGGCGCACCCGGGCGGCGGCGTGCACGGCGCCCCCGGCGCGAACGCGGCCCGCGCCGCCCTGGCCCGCGACCGCGCCCTCACCGGCCCGCTGTACGCGGCCGGGATCGACGCCGCGCACCGCGCGATCTACCGCTGACCGCCAGCACGGCGAAGGCGACAAGCTCGCGCCGTGCGCCGTGCGCCGGGCGCGTGCCCGCCAGCGGATTGTGGGCGAAGTCGTTGACGGACAGTAAGGGGAGTGCTGGCCGCGCGGGTCGCTCGCCGCACCCTTTGCTCTGCATCCATATACGCAACGGTTGCTGCGGGTAACGATGTGCGGGCGAGTCCGCCGCACCGACGGCGAGTCAGCCCCAGGTCAGCGACGTGGTGCGTCCGTGGCTGCAGAGCAAAGGGCGGAGAGCGGCGATCCCTGTGCGGGGCCGATGGTCACGGAAGGTGAGGGTTACGCTCCGAAATCGCGGTGCCGGGTGTCGGACGTTCCGCGCGGCGGACGGCCGGGAGCCAAGGTCGCCCGTCCGCCGCTCGCTGCCGCTACCGGCTCGCCGCCTCTACCGCTCGCCTTGGCCCTTGCCCCACCCGTCCGTCGTCCTCCGCCGTTCGCCTGCCGCCCCGGGCCCGGCCCGCTGAACGGAACCCGGGACCAGGGCAGGACGTGGCGTGGCGTGGCAGCGTGGCAGGGCGGGGCGGCACGGCGGGGGTTCGGGTCGGGTCAGCGCTCGATGTTGCGGTGCTTGCTGCGGAGCTTGAACGGCATCAGCGCGCTCTCGATCTTGGTCGCGGTGGTCATCTTGGACGCGCCGTCGCGCCGCTCCTCGAAGCGGATCGGCACCTCCAGGATGGTGTGCCCCAGCTTCGTGGCCAGGTAGTGCATCTCCACCTGGAAGCTGTAGCCGTTGGACTGCACCCGCTCCAGGCCGATGTCGCGCAGCGCGTCCGCCCGCCAGATCTTGAAGCCGGCGGTGAGGTCGCGGATCCGGACCCGCAGCAGCGTGTGCACGTAGAGGTTGGCCCAGCCGCTGAGCGCCCGCCGGTAGAGCGGCCAGTTCTCGTCCAGCTCGCCGCCCGGCACGTAGCGGGAGCCGATCACGACGCCGGCCTGGGTGGAAAGCAGCGCGCCGAGCATGCCCGGCAGCGCCTCCGGCGGGTGCGACAGGTCGGCGTCCATCTGCGCCACGTACTCCGCGCCGCCCTCGAGGGCGCGTCCGATGCCGTCCACGTAGGCCCGGCCGAGGCCCTCCTTGCCGGCCCGGTGCACGACCTCGACCCGGTCGGGGTGCTCGATGGCCAGCTTGTCCGCCACCTCACCCGTGCCGTCCGGCGAGTTGTCGTCGGCGACCAGGATCTTCAGGCCCGGCAGCGGCAGGGCCAGCAGCCGCTCGACCAGCACCGGGAGGTTGCCCGCCTCGTTGTAGGTGGGAACCACGACGGTCAGGCGTGCGTCCCGCCACGGCACGGGCAACTGCACGGGTTCGATCATGTCGGACATCCTCGGTCGGCGGACAGGGCTCCCTCAGAGCGTAGCCAGTTGCCACATCCGGGTCGAAAAGGCCACCCCTACCGCCCCGTCTTCCGCCCCGACGAGGGCCCGTTCCGGGTCAGCGGAGGCGGCGGGCCAGCGCGGTGAGGGCCACCGCCAGGCCCGCCAGGGCGGCGCCGGAGACGGCCGGCTTGTGCGTACCGATCCACAGGGCGGCCGAGCGGCCCCGGGCCCGGTCGGTGAACACGCCCTCCGCGCCCCGGTCCCGTTCGTCGTCCCCGGGACGGTCCAGGTTGTCCCGCCAGGCGGCCGGGTCGATCGGGGTCTCGGTCTGCTGGCTGTCGTAGCCGTCGCGGGCCAGCTTCCGGTCGAGCAGGCCGGGGGCGAGGACGTCGCCGAGCCGGGCGCGCCAGGTCGGGCCACCCACGTTCAGCTCGCGCGGCCCGTGGTCGGCCGCCCAGACGATCGCCTTCGCGGCCACCTCGGGTGCGAAGATCGGCGGTACGGGCTGGGGGTGCCGGGGCAGCCGGGTGCGTACCCAGGAGAACTGCGGGGTGTTGATCGCCGGCAGTTGCACCATCGACAGCTTCACGCCCGGGCAGTCGTGCAGCAGTTCCGCCCGCAGCGAGTCGTTGAAGCCCTGGACGGCGTGCTTGCTCGCGCAGTACGCCGACTGCAACGGGATCCCGCGGTAGGCCAGCGCGGAGCCGACCTGCACGACCGCGCCCCGCCCACGTGCCCGCATGTGCCGCAGCGCCGCGAGGGTGCCGTGCACGGTGCCGAGATAGTTGACCTCGGTGACCCGCCGGAACTCGGTGGCCGGGATCTCCCACGCCGGGGCGAAGACCGAGACCATCGCGTTGTTCACCCATACGTCGATGCCGCCGAAGCGGTGCACCACGTCGTCGGCGGCCTGCTGCACCGCCCCGGCGTCGGCCACGTCCACCCGGTAGGTGCGCACCTCCGAGGCGCCCAGCTCCCGGCAGTCGCGCTCGGCGGCCGCCAGCCCGGCCTCGCCGCGGGCGAGCAGCGCGAGCCGGGCGCCGCGCTCGGCGTACCGGCGGGCGACCGCCCGTCCCACGCCGGCGCTCGCACCGGTGACCACCACGGTCTGCGTCATGCGTCCGCCTTCTGCCGCCTGGCGATGTCGGCCAGCCGGGTCAGGGTCTCCTTGTTGCGCTGGTGCAGCACCAGGTCGTTGATCTTGTTGCGCACCCAGTGCAGCGGACCGGCGGCGAAGTCCTCGCCGAGGCGTACCCGGGTGGCGTCCGCGCCGACCGCTTCGAGGGTGAACACCACGATGGCCTCCCCGGCCGGCCAGAGGCCGGCGCGGATCACCAGCCGGCGCGGCGGGTCACAGGTCAGCACCGTGGAGACGTCGTGCAGGGAGAACGGCCACGGCCCGGCCTTGTGGTGCAGTTGGCTGCCCACCCGGGGCCAGGCGTCGTCCACGTCGCGCACGTGCACCGTGCCCACGACCCAGTCGCTGTACGTCCACCCGTCCGCGAGCACCGCCCAGACCTGCTGCGGGGAAGCTTTGATCACTTTCTCCACAATCGCCACTGCGCTCCCATACCCCGGGTGCGGTCGGGGCTAACGGTGCCGACGGGTTAGCTTCTCCCGGGCGACGGGTAACGGCACCTGCGGGCCGGCGTGTCGGCGCCGCCGGCGTACGACGCGGCGGGCGCGTCCGGGACGACGTTTACTCCCCGGGGCGCCGGGAACCCGCCGGCTGTGCGACAGGACCAGGTGGAGCCGGATCAGCGCAGGTCAGCCCGGGTTTTTGCCGGCGCTGGCGCGGCGGGGTCCGGGCCCGTCCTGTTCGACGCGGTGCTGCTGGACCGCGACGGCACCCTGATCGAGGACGTGCCGTACAACGGCGACCCCGAGAAGGTACGGCCGGTGCCGGGGGCGCGAGCCGCCCTGGACCGGTTGCGGGCGGCGGGCCTGCGGCTGGCGGTGGTGACGAACCAGTCCGGCCTGGCCCGTGGCTTGTTCACCGGGGCGCAGATGCGGGCGGTGCACGCCCGGGTCGAGCGGTTGCTGGGGCCGTTCGACGCCTGGCTGGTGTGTCCGCACGACGACGGCGACGGATGCGGGTGCCGCAAGCCGGCGCCGGGGCTGGTGCACGCCGCGGCGCGGGAGCTGGGCACCGTGCCGGCGCGGTGCGTGCTGGTGGGGGACATCGGCCGGGACATGATCGCGGCGTCGGCCGCGGGCGCGTCGGGGATCCTGGTGCCCACGCCGGTGACCCGCCCGCAGGAGGTGGCCGCCGCCCCGCAGGTGGCCCCCGATCTCCCGGCGGCGGTGGCGGAGATCCTGCGCCGCCAGGCGGCGGTCGACCCGGCCACCTACCGGCAGGCCGGCACCGGCACCGACACCGCACGACGCGGCGGCCGGCGCCGGGCGGGAACGGTGCTGGTGGTACGCGCCGACTCGGCCGGGGACGTGCTGGTGACCGGGCCCGCCATCCGCGCCGTCGCCGCCCACGCCGAGCGGGTGGTGCTGCTGTGCGGGCCCCGGGGACGCGCCGCGGCGGAACTCCTGCCCGGCGTCGACGAGATCGTCGAACACCGGCTGCCCTGGATCGACCCCGCGCCCGACCCCGTCGACCCCGCCGACATGCGTCAGCTCGCCGACCGGCTCGCCGCCGTGCACGCCGACGAGGCGGTCGTCTTCACCAGCTTCCACCAGTCGCCCCTTCCCCTGGCCCTGCTGCTGCGCCTGGCCGGAGTCGGACGCGTGAGCGCCATCAGCGACGACTACCCGGGCAGCCTGCTCGACGTACGGCACCGCGTGCCGGCCGGCGTACCCGAACCGGAACGCGCGCTCTCCCTCGCCGCCGCCGCCGGCTTCGCCCTCGCCGACCACGACGGACCCGCCCTGCGCCTGCGTCCGGCGCAGGCGCCGCCGCCGGAGGTCGGCGCGTCCGGCTACGTGGTGCTGCACCCCGGCTCGGCGGCGCAGGCCCGGGGCTGCCCGCCGGAGCTGGCCGCGCGGGTCGCCCGCGCCCTGACGGCCGCCGGCCACCGGGTGGTGGTCACCGGCGGCGCCGACGAGCAGGAGCTGACCGCGCGGGTGGCCGGCGGCGTCGCCGTCGACCTGGGCGGGCGGACCGGCCTCGCCGGGCTGGCCGCGACGGTCGCCGGCGCCGGCGCGGTCGTGGTCGGCAACACCGGCCCCGCGCACCTCGCCGCCGCCCACGGGGTGCCGGTGGTCAGCCTGTTCGCCCCCACGGTGCCGTTCGGGCAGTGGGGGCCGTGGCGGGTGCCCACGGTGCGCCTCGGCGACGCGGAGGCCGCCTGCCGCGACACCCGGGCGGCGCGCTGCCCGGTGCCCGGACACCCCTGCCTCAGCAACGTCGACCCCGAGGAGGTCGTCGACGCGCTGCGACTGCTCGGGGTGACCCCGTCAGCTCGGTCGGGGCCGCCCACCGGTAGCCCGTCCGCCGGCGGGCCGACGCTGGCCACCATCGGCGGGAGCGGCGGATGAACCTGCTCCTGTGGCACGTGCACGGCTCCTGGACCACGTCGTTCGTGCACGGCAAGCACCGGTACCTGGTGCCCGTCACCCCGGACCGGGGCCCCTACGGCCTCGGCCGCGCCCGCACCTACCCGTGGCCCGACACGGCCGTCGAGGTGACCCCCGAGCAGTTGCGCACCGCCGACGTCGACCTGGTCGTCCTGCAACGCCCCGAGGAGATCGACCTCGCCGAGCGGTGGCTCGGCCGGCGGCCCGGCCGCGACGTACCCGCCGTCTACGTCGAGCACAACACGCCCAAGGACGGCGACGTGCCCAACAGCCGGCACCCCATGGCCGACCGCGACGACCTGCTCGTCGCGCACGTCACCGGGTTCAACGAGCTGTTCTGGGACACCGGCGCCACCCGCACCACCGTGGTCGACCACGGCATCGTCCCTCCCGCCACGGAGTATACGGGCGAGCTCGAGCGGCTGGCGGTGGTGATCAACGAGCCGGTACGCCGGGGGCGGGTCACCGGCACCGACCTGCTGCCCCGCTTCGCCGAGATCGCCCCGCTGGACGTCTTCGGCATGAAGGTGGCCGGGCTGGCCGAGCACCTGGGCCTGCCCGCCGACCGGCTCACCAGCCACGACGACCTGCCCCAGCACCGGATGCACGCCGAGTTGGGGCGGCGGCGGGCGTACCTGCACCTGTGCCGGTGGACCTCCCTGGGGCTGAGCCTGATCGAGGCGATGTCCATCGGGATGCCGGTGGTCGCGCTGGCCGCCACGGAGGCGGCGATGGCGGTGCCATCGGGGGCGGGCGCGCTGTCCACCCGGCTCGACACCCTGCTCGACGCCGCCCGCCGGTTCGTCGACGAACCGGCGGAGGCACGCCGGGCGGGGGAGCGGGCCCGCGCCGCCGCCCGGGACCGCTACGGCCTCGACCGTTTCCTCGCCGACTGGGACCGGCTGCTGGAGGAGGAAGTATGCGCATCGCGATGATCTCGGAGCACGCCAGCCCGCTCGCCATCCTGGGCGGCGAGGACGCCGGCGGTCAGAACACGCATGTCGCCGAGCTCTCCGCCGCGCTCGCGGCCGCCGGACACGAGGTGCGGGTCTACACCCGACGCGATGCGGTGGACCTGCCGGTGACCGTACGCAGCGCCGACGGCTACGACGTGGTGCACGTCCCGGCGGGGCCGGCCGAGCCGGTCGCCAAGGACGCCCTGTTGCCGCACATGCGGGAGTTCAGCCGCTGGCTGGTCGACCGGTGGCGGGGCGGCGACTGGATGCCCGAGGTGATCCACGCGCACTTCTGGATGAGCGGCCTCGCCGCGCTGGCCGCCAGCCGGCAGACCGGCGTTCCGGTCGTGCAGACGTACCACGCCCTGGGGGTGGTCAAGCGGCGCCACCAGGGCGTGCAGGACACCAGCCCGGCCCGCCGGATCGGCTACGAGCGGGAGCTGGGCCGGGCCGTCGACCGGGTCATCGCCCAGTGCCGCGACGAGGTCGGCGAGCTGGTCCGGATGGGCGTGCCCCGGTCCCGGATGACGGTCGTGCCGTCCGGGGTCAACCTGGGCACGTTCGCCCCGCTGGGGCCGGCCGCCGAGCGGGAGGACGGCCGGCCGCGGATCCTGACCGTCGGCCGGCTGGTCGAGCGCAAGGGCTTCCAGACCGTCGTGCGGGCGATGGCGTACGTGCCCGAGGCCGAGTGCGTGGTCGTCGGCGGCCCGCCCGCCGGCCTGCTGGAGACCGACCCGTACGCCCGCCGGCTGCGCGCCCTCGCGGTCAGCTGCGGGGTCGCCGACCGGGTGCGACTGGTCGGCGCGGTGCCCCGCGAGGAGATGGGCCGCTGGTACCGCTCGGCGGACGTCCTGGTGGCCGCCCCCTGGTACGAGCCGTTCGGACTCACCCCGCTGGAGGCGATGGCGTGCGGCGTGCCCGTGGTGGGCACCGCCGTCGGCGGGATCAAGGACACCGTGGTCGAGGGCGTCACCGGCGACCTGGTGCCGGCCCGGGACCCGCGTGCGCTGGGCGCCGCGATCCAGGGGCTGCTCGACGACCGGATCCGCCGCTTCGCGTACGCGACGGCGGCGCGGGAACGGGCCCGGCGGCGGTACTCCTGGGCGGCCACGGCGGAGCGGCTGGTGGAGGTCTACGGCGACGTGGCGGTCCACCGGCCGACCCGGGTGGTGGCCTGATGGCGGCACCCACGCCGCTGGACGCGCACCTGACGAACCTGGCGGCGGCGCTGGCGCCCTTCCGGCGGCACGAGACGCTCCTGGCCCGGTGGGGGGAGGCCCTCGCGCGTCGGCTGGTTGACGGCGGCCGGCTGCTGGTGGCCGGCAACGGCGGCAGCGCCGCCGAGGCCCAGCACCTCACCGCCGAACTCGTCGGGAAGCTCCGCGACGACCGCCAGCCCCTGTCCGCCATCGCGTTGCACGCGGAGACCTCCGCGATGACCGCCATCGGCAACGACTACGGCTACGACGAGGTCTTCGCCCGCCAGGTACGCGCCCACGGCCGCCCCGGCGACGTCCTGCTGCTGCTGTCGACCAGCGGCACCAGCGCCAACCTGCTCGCCGCCGCCCGGGCCGGCCGCGACAGCGGGCTCACCTGCTGGGCCCTGACCGGCCCCGCCCCCAACCCCCTGGCGGAGCTGTGCCACGACGTGCTCGCCGTCGGCTCGGTCGACAGTCAGGTCGTGCAGGAACTCCACCTCGTGACCAGCCACCTCCTCTGCGAGTACGTCGAGCGGGCGCTGCCGGTGGCACCCGCCGCGCCCGTACGGACCGGGGTCGAGGTGGTGCTCGACGGCGGTGCAGGTCAGCAGGTCCAGGCGTGATGAGGAGGGAAGCGTGAGGGGACCCGTCGTGGTGGTCGGTGACACCCTGCTGGACCGGGACGTCGAGGGGGTGGTGAACCGGCTCTGCCCGGACTCGCCCGTGCCGGTGCTGGACGAGACCGCGCACGTCGACCGGCCCGGCGGCGCCGGGCTGGCCGCGGTCTTCGCCGCCGCGCAGGGCGCCGACGTGGTGCTGGTGACCGCGTTGGCGGACGACGCGGGGGGTGCCCGCCTCGCCTCGTTGCTCACCGACGCCGGCGTGCAGGTGTATCCCCTCGGGCTGCGCGGCGGCACGCCGGAGAAGGTCCGGCTGCGCGCCCGGGGTCGGGTGCTGCTGCGCCACGACCGGGGCGGCGCGGCCGGTACGCCGGGCGAGCCGTCCGAGGCGGCGCTGCGGGTGATCGCCCGGGCCTCCGCCGTGCTGGTCAGCGACTACGGCCGGGGCGTCGCCCGGCAGCCCGCGCTGCGGGCGGCACTGGCCGCCACCCGGGCCCCCGTGGTCTGGGACCCGCACCCACGGGGACCGGCGGCGGTCGCGGGGGTGCACCTGCTGACCCCCAACGAGTCCGAGGTGCGGGAGCTGGTCACGGTCACGCCGGGGGCGACCCGGCTGGCGACGGCGGCGCGGGGCGCCCAGGGGCTGCGCCAGCGCTGGCGCGCCGGCGCGGTCGCGGTGACCCTGGGCGGGGACGGGGCGCTGCTCTGCCACGCGGGCGCGACGCCGATGGTGGTGTCCGCCCCCGCCGTCGCCGAGGGGGACACCTGCGGGGCCGGTGACCGGTTCGCGGCCACCGCCAGCCTCGCTCTGGCGCGGGGGGCGCTGGTCTCCGAGGCGGTGCAGGAGGCGGTCGCGGAGGCGTCGGCGTACGTGGCCGGCGGGGGAGTGGCGACGGCGCTGCCGCGGGCGGTGCGTCCGCTGCCGCCGGCGGTCTCCGGCCCCGGCGGCGAGCGCGTCGGCGTGGCCGCGGCCGCCGGCGTGGTGTCGACGGTACGCGCGTCCGGCGGGACGGTGGTGGCCACCGGCGGCTGCTTCGACCTGCTGCACGCCGGGCACGTGGCGACGTTGCAGGCCGCCCGGCAGCTCGGCGACTGCCTGGTGGTCTGCCTCAACTCCGACGCGAGCGTGACGGGGTTGAAGGGCCCGGACCGGCCGGTGATCCCGCAGGGCGACCGGGCCCGGCTGCTCGCGGCGCTGAGCTGCGTCGACGCGGTCATGATCTTCGACGAGGCCACCCCGCACGCGGCGCTGTCGTGGCTGCGGCCGGACGTCTGGGTGAAGGGTGGCGACTACGCCGGTGACGGCGGCGAGCCCGCCCTGCCCGAGGCGGAGGTCCTGCGCCGCTGGGGCGGCAACGCCGTGGTGGTGCCGTACCTGGACGGCCGCTCCACGACCGGGCTGATCGCCGCCGCCCGCTCCACCGGCACCGCCGGGCCGCTCGACGGGCCGCCGCTCACCGACACCGTGCCGCCGGCCGGTCCCGCTCCCGGTGGCGCGTCGGCGAGACCCGGCGGCGAGCCCGGACGGGCGCGGGCCGGCCTCGCGGGACCGACGACGACGGAGGGCACCCGATGAGCGCCGGGTCGCCCGGCGCGGGGCGCACCGTGCTGGTCACGGGCGGATCGAGCGGCCTGGGCGCCGCCGTGGTCGCGGCCGTGGCCCGGGCCGGCGGACGTCCGCTGGTGCTGGACCGGCAGGCGCCCGCCGACGGGGTGCCGTGGGTGGAGTGCGACCTGGCCGACACCCGCGCCGCCGAGGCCGCCACCCGGCAGCTCGCCGAGCGCTCGGGCGGGCTGGACGCGGTGGTCACCGCGGCGGGGATGGACGTGCCCGGGAAGCTGGCGGACACCCCTGGCGAGACCTGGGAGCGGATCGTGGCCGTGGACCTGCTCGCCACCGCGGCCGTCGTACGGGCCGCCCTGCCCTTCCTGGAGACCTCCCGGGGGAGCATCGTCACCGTCGCCTCCACGCTCGGGGTGAAGGCCGTGGCCGACGCGACGGCGTACTGCGCCGCGAAGTTCGGGGTCGTCGGCTTCACCCGGGCCCTCGCCGCCGAACTCGCCGGCAGGGTCGGCGTCACGCTGCTCATCCCCGGCGGCATGCGCACGGCGTTCTTCGACGAGCGCGACGCCGCGTACAAGCCCGGTCCCGACGCCGTCCTGAACGACCCCGCCGACACCGCCGCCGCCGTCATGTTCGCGCTGTCCCAACCCGCCGGCTGCGCCGTCCGCGAGATGGTCGTCTGCGCCGACCAGGAGACCTCCTACCCGTGATCCTCGCCCTGCGCGCCCTCGGCGTCGGCGACCTCGCCACCGCCGTCCCGGCCCTGCGCGCCCTGCGTGCCGCCCACCCCGGCCGGGACCTCGTCCTCGCGGCACCCGGCTGGCTGGCGCCGCTGGTCGACCTGGTCGGCGGCGTCGACCGGCTGGTGCCCACGGACGGGCTCGGTCGCCCCGACCCGGCCCTGCGGACGCCGCGCGTCGCCGTGAACCTGCACGGCCGGGGGCCCGAGTCGCACCGGATGCTCGCCGGCACCCGTCCCGGTCGGCTGCTCGCCTACGCCAGCCCGGAGGCCGGCCACCACGACGGCCCCGAATGGCGCGACGACGAACACGAGGTCGACCGCTGGTGCCGGCTCCTCGACTGGTACGGCATCCCCGCCGACCGCACCGACCTGGACCTGCGGCGCCCGGCCCCCGGCGGCGTCCCGACCGGCGTGACCGTGCTGCACCCGGGTTCCAAGATCCCGGCGAAGCGCTGGCCGCCCGGACGCTTCGCCGCGCTGGCGCGGGACCTGGCCGCCCGGGGGCACCGGGTGGTGCTCACCGGCAGCCCCGACGAGCGGGCCACCGCGCAGCGGATCGCGGACGCCGCGGGGCTGTCCGCCGACGCGGTGCTGGCCGGCCGGACGGACCTGGGCCGGCTGGCCGCGCTGGTGGCGTACGCCCGGCTGGTGGTCAGCGGGGACACGGGCGTGGCGCACCTGGCGACCGGCTACCGCACGCCGTCGGTGGTGCTCTTCGGCCCGGTCTCCCCGGCGCGGTGGGGGCCGCCGCCGGGCCGGCCCCGGCACCGGGTGCTGTGGGCGGGTGGACAGGGTCGGCCCAGGTGGGACGGGGCGGGAAGCCATCCGACGTTGGCGGCCATCGGGGTCGACGAGGTGGTGGCCGCCGTGGACGAGGTGGAACGGGCGGTGCGGGTCTGTCGTGCGGTTGCGGCGTAGTGATCCGGGCAGGCCGGGGTACGGGCGACGCCGGCGCGGTCGGGGCTGGCTCTTCCTGGATCCGTCCGGGCAGCCGGTCCGCGACCCCGACCGGTTGGGCCGGCTGCGTGCGCTGGTGATCCCGCCCGCCTGGCGCGACGTGTGGATCTGTCCGTACCCGAACGGGCACATCCAGGCCACCGGCATCGACGCGGCCGGGCGCAAGCAGTACCTCTACCACCCGACATGGCGGGCGAGGCGCGACGAGGCGAAGTTCGACCACGTGCTGGAGGTGGCCCGCCGGTTGCCGGTGCTGCGCGAGCGGGTCGGGCGGGACCTGTCCGGCCGCGGACTGCACCGCGACCGGGTGCTGGCGACGGTGACCCGGCTGCTCGACATGGGCACGTTCCGGGTCGGCAGCGACCAGTACGCGGCCGGCGACGATCCGACGTTCGGGGTGTCGACCCTGCGCCCCGAGCACGCCCGGTCCCGGGGCGGCTGCGTGGTGTTCGAGTTCCCCGCCAAGGGCGGCATCGAGCAGGTGCGTCGCATCGAGGACCCGGAGCTGTGCCGGGTGCTGGTCAACCTGCGCCGCCAGCGCCGGTCGGCCGACCGGCTGTTCGGCTACCGGGATGGCGGGGACTGGCGCGACGTGCGCAGCGACGAGGTCAACGAGTACCTGCGGGACGCCAGCGGCGGGGAGATGACGGCGAAGGACTTCCGCACCTGGCACGCCACGGTGCGGGCGGCGACCGAGCTGGCGACGGTGGGCCCGCCGCGCTCGGCGACCGCCGGCAGGCGGGCGGTCGCGGCGGTGATGCGTGACGTCGCCGAACTGCTCGGCAACACCGCCACCGTGGCCCGCACCTCCTACGTCGACCCGCGCGTGGTCGACCTCTTCCACGACGGCGTGGTGGCCCCGGTCGACCCCGCGACGCCCCGCGAGAAGGCCGAGCGGATCGTGCTCGAACTGCTGGAGGACGCCTGAGGCGGCCCCGGCGCCGCTCCTGGGCGGGGGCGCCGGGGCCGGGGCCGGGTCACCGGGCGGCCGCCCGCCTCCCCCGTGGCGGCGGGCGGCTCGCCACGGCCCCCGTCGGCGGTCCGATCCCGGCCGGCGCCGGGGGCAGGCAGGGGTCGGACACCTCGACGTCAGTCTGCCCCGACCGGGTTGACCGTGGACGCCGCCGGGTTGACTCTCCGTGCCGCGCTCACTCCGCCTGGCCGGCCCGCCAGGCCTGCGGCCCGACGCCGTGCGCCTTGCGGAAGATCCGGCTGAAGTGGGCCTTGTCGGGGAAGCCCCAGCGGGCCCCGATCGCCTGGATCGGCTGGCCGCGCAGGCCCGGGTCGGCGAGGTCGTGCCGGCACCGCGCCAGCCGCAGGTCGCGGATGTACGACGCGACCGTCGACTCCTCGGCCTCGAAGAGCCGGTGCAGGGTACGCAGCGAGACGTGGTGCGCGTCCGCCACCACCTGCGGGCTCAGCGTCGCGTCCCCGAGATGCCGCTGGATGTACGCCCGCATCTGGGCGACGAGGGCGCGCCTGCGGACCTCGGTCGGCACCACGTCCTCGGCCACCAGGTGCCGACCGAGCATGGTGGACGCCAGGTCGAGCCCGACGGCGCCGAGGCGGGCGGCGTCGGCGGCGTGGTACTGCTCGGGATGGTGGGCGATCTGGAGGAGGAACTGGGCCAGCAGCGCGCCGATCCCCTCGGTGCCCGACATCCGGCCGCCGAGCAGCGGCGCCAGCCGGTCCGGCGACAGCGGCAGCGCGGCGTGCGGGATGAGCGCCACGACGGACCGGGCCGGATGGCGGCCGTCGTCGTCGCCGAGGTGCCGCACCCCGTGCGGTCGCGACCCGTCGTAGAAGATGAACTCATCCGGCCCCAGCACGCTGCTCCGGCCGGCCTGGCTGGCCGCGCCGTCCCCGTCGACGGTGAGCGCCAGCGTGTAGATCTCCGGGGCCGACTCGCGCCCCAGCCTCGGCGTCCGGACGCCCTCCAGCGACGGGTACCGGTAGTTGACCACCTGGATCGGGCCGAGCTCGACGATCTCCGCCCGGGCGGTGAAGTCGTGCTCGTGCTCCGTGCGGATCCGCAGCGGCGAGGCCGTCCGCGCCACGAGGTCGAGCCACATGTCGAAGCGTTCGGCCGCCGGCACCTGCTCGGTGTCGACGACGGTCCGCCGAAGCATCCGCTCCCCCGTCCTCGCGCCGGTCCGGTGCCCATTGTCCATCGTGGGCGCCCGCCCCGCCCAGCGCGTTTCCGGCCCCGGCTCCCGCCCCGCCCCGGGCCCCCGGTCGACGGGACCGGCCCCGGGTCAGGCCGTGGCCGTCCGGCCCTGGATCAGCACCTCGACGCCGTCGAGGATCCGGTCGAGGCCGAACTGCCACTCCGTGTCGAACACCTCGTCCTGCTGTCCCTCGGCGTCCTCCGCCAGCAGCTCCCGGATCGCCGGATACGCGCCGTGCCGGGTCAGCAGGGCGAGCTGGTGCCAGTACCGCATCCCGGCGTCGTCGGGGTCGATCTGTTCGCGCGCCGCGGCCTCGTCGAGGTCGGCAGTGAGCGTGGCCCAGTTCCGGGCGTACCCGCTGACCAGCATGATCGTCGACAGCCGCTCGATGCCGCGCAGGCCGGTGCCGCGCAGGGCGGCCAGCCCCTGCTCCATCCAGCGCACCTGGTTGGGGCCCAACGGCGGGCCGCTGATCGGGATCTGCCGGATCCACGGGTGGCGGTGGATCGCCGTCATGTTGGCCAGCGCCCAGCGGGCGAGCGCCGGCCGCCAGCCCTCGTCCGGGCCGCGCGGCGCGGGCGGGTCCCCGTACGCGGCGTCGGCCATGAGGTCCAGCAGGTCGCTCTTGGCGGAGACGTAGCGGTAGAGCGACATGGTCGCCACGCCCAGCTCGCCGGCGACCCGGCTCATCGACACCGCCGCCAGCCCGTTGGCCTCGGCCACCCGGATGCCGGCGGCCACCACCTGCCGCATCGTCAGGCTGCGCCGGGGTCCCTTGCCGGGTCGTTCCCGCAGGCCCCAGGCGAGCTCGATGCTCTCCGGCAGCTCGACGTCGGCGTCGCTCATCCTCACCTCCCGGTACGCGCTGTTGACCGCCATCCTAGCTTCTGCGTATGGTGCACGCAGAGCAGCGTATGGCGTACGCAAAAAACGGAGAGTGAGGGGCGATGGGAGTGACAGACGCGGCGGTGGAGACCGTCGACCTACGCAGGTCCTACGGCGGGGTGGCGGTGCTCGACGGCCTGACCATGCGGGTCGCCCGGGGCAGCGTGCACGCCCTGCTCGGCCCGAACGGGGCGGGCAAGACCACGACCGTCCGGATCCTGGCCACGCTCACGACGCCCGACGGGGGCGTGGCCCGCGTGGACGGCCACGACGTGGTCCGCGACCGGAGCCGGGTCCGGCGGGCGATCAGCCTCGCCGGCCAGCACGCGGCGCTCGACGACCAGCAGACGGGCGCGGAGAACCTGCACATGATGGCCCGGCTCGCCGGGCTCGCCCCGGCCGCCGCCCGGCGGCGCGCCACGGACCTGCTGGAGCGCTTCGACCTGGTCGCCGCCGGCGGCCGTCGGGTGGTGACCTACTCCGGCGGGATGCGCCGCCGGCTCGACCTCGCGGCCAGCCTGGTCGGCCAGCCGTCCGTGATCTTCCTCGACGAGCCGACCACCGGCCTCGACCCGCGCAGCCGGCAGGGGCTGTGGGAGGTGGTCGCCGAGCTGGCCGGCGCCGGGGTGACCGTGCTGCTCACCACGCAGTACCTGGAGGAGGCCGACCGCCTCGCCGACCGGATCGCGGTGCTGCACGGGGGCCGGCTGGCCGCCGAGGGCAGCGCGGACGACCTCAAGCGCCGGTTCGGCGCCCACCGGCTGGAGCTGACGCTGCGTGACGCGCGGAGCTTCGCCGAGGCGGCGCACCGCCTCGGCGGGCGTGTCACGCACCGCGACCCGGCCCGGCTGGAGCTGGCGGTCGCCACCGACGGTGGCGCGCCGGAGATCCGCCACCTGCTCGACGAGGTCGATCCCGACCGGCAGGGGCTCGCCCGGTTCACCGTCCGCGAGGCGACCCTGGACGACGTCTTCCTCACCCTCACCGGCGACCCGGTGCCCGCCCGACGGGAGGCGGCCGGTGTCTGAGCTGACCCTGCGACCGACCCGTGCCGGCGAGGCCCTCGTCATGATGGCGCGCTGCGTACGGCTGTCCCGGCGCAACGTCGACGCGCTGCTGACCTCGCTGCTGCTGCCGGTGCTGCTGATGCTGCTCTTCGTCTACCTGTTCGGGGGCGCGATCGACACCGGCACCCGCTACGTCACCTACGTCGTGCCCGGCGTCCTGCTGCTCTGCGCCAGCTTCGGCGCGGCGACCACCGCCGTCAGCGTGACCACCGACCTGACCAACGGGATCATCGAGCGGTTCCGCACGATGGACGTCAGCGCCACCGCGATCCTCGGTGGGCACGTCGCCGCCAGCATCGCCCGCAACACCGTCTCCACCGTGCTGGTGCTGGCCCTCGCCGTCGCCATCGGCTTCCGCCCGGCCGTGGATCCGCTGCGCTGGCTGGCCGCGTTCGGGGTGCTGCTGCTCTTCCTGCTCGCCGTGTCCTGGCTGTCGGCCGCGTTCGGCCTGCTGGCCCGCACCCCGGAGGCCGCCAGCGGCTTCACCTTCCTGGCGATGTTCCTGCCGTACCCGAGCAGCGCCTTCGTGCCGGTGGAGACGATGCCGGGCTGGATCCGCGGCTTCGCCGACCACCAGCCCGTCACACCGGTCATCGAGACGCTGCGCGCCCTGCTGCTGGGCACCCCGACGGGCAACGCCCCGGCCCTGGCGGTGGCCTGGTGCCTCGGCGTCCTGGCCGTCTCGGTGCCCCTGACCGCCGTGCTGTTCCGCCGCCGCGTGGCCTGACCGCCACCGGCCGACCGGCCCGCCGCCACCGCCCGGTCACGACCGCCGCCACCGGCCATCGTCACCCGGTCGCCGGCACGCTCGGTCACCCGGTCGCCGGCACGCGCGACGGCGGCACCGGACCCCGTCCGGTGCCGCCGTCGTCGTCGCGTCAGTCGTTGAGCACCTGGGAGAGCCGGTCGCGGAAGCGGCGCTCCGAGTCGCTGACGACGTCCCCGCCGAGGCCCAGGATGCCGCCGCTGGACGCCGCGCCCACCACCTGCTCGGCGATCTCCACCAGCCAGTGCTTGTAGGCGCCGGCCTCGCCCTCGTCCGTCCGGGCGGCCAGCAGCACCGCCGCCTCCCTGGCCCGGCCCAGCACGTCCTCCAGGTAGGCGCGCGGGTCGGACGGCGCGATGACCGGCATCTCCTCGCCAGCCTCCGGGTCGCCCACCCGGGTGACGATCTCGCCGGCCACGGCCACGACCAGCGGGCTGGCCGACTCCCGGCCGGCGGCGATGGTCTCCAGCCCGGCGGCGTTCTCGGCCATGGTGCGCCGGGTGCCGTCGGACTCGGCGGCGCTCGCCGCGGTCAGCACCGACTGCGGCAGGCCGACCAACAGCCCCCACTCCTCGTCGGAGAAACCGAATCCGGTGTACGCCGGCTGCTCGATCACGGCAAAGCCCCTTTCCGCACTGATGTCGCTCGTCGTCCACGGCCCCGGCCAGCGGTGCCCGGCTCAGGCTAGTCGAGGGTCAGCAGGCCCTGTTCGGACACCACGCTGACGGACAGCGTCTTGTACCCCACCTCGTCGAAGAGAACCGTCATCCGGTCCTCCTCGTAGCTCAGCACCAGGCCGTGCCCCCACTCCGGGTGCCGGACCTGGCTGTGCACGGGGAATGGCCCGACCGCGCCGTCGTCGGGGGTGCTGGTGCCGGCGTGGCAGTTGTCGCAGTGCCCGCAGAGCTCGGTCATCTGCTCACCGAAGTAGGCCAGCAGCGTCTGCCCCCGGCAGGCGGTGGTCTCGGCGAAGGCCCGCATCATGTCGGTACGCGAGCGGGTCACGGTCTGCTGCCGCTCGGCCTCCGCCAGGGCCGCCGCGGCGGCGTCCACGGGCGCGGGGGAGTAGCGGGGGGCGCCGATGCGCTGCTTCGCCCTCGGCTCGGCCGCGCCGACCTGCTCCAGCAGGGCGAGGTACTGGCCGAGCTTGCGCGGGCCGAGCCCGGTGAGCTCGCGCAGCTCCTTCTTGTTCCGTGCCTTCTTGCGCAGCAGCGCGGACAGGTCGCGCAGCTCGTCGGCGTTCGGCAGGCCGCCGCTGAAGAAGCGTTGCAGCCCGACGTCCTCGCCCTGCCACAGCAGCAGCACCCGGGCCGGGGCGCCGTCGCGGCCGGCCCGCCCGATCTCCTGGAAGTAGCTGTCCGGCGAGTCCGGCAGCGCCATGTGGACCACCCAGGCGATGTTCGGCTTGTCGATGCCCATGCCGAACGCCGAGGTGGCGACCATGATCGGCACCTGGTCGGCGAGGAACGCCTCGTGCAGCTCGGCGCGTGGTCCGGACGCCATCCCGCCGTGGTAGTACTGGGCCGGGTGACCGGCGTCGGAGAGCCGGGCCGCCAGCTCCTCGGCGGAGCGCCGGGTGGGCACGTAGATGATGCCGGGCCGGGTGTCGTCGCTCAGCAGGGCGAGCAGCCGCCGCCACCGGTAGTCCTCGGTGGGGCAGTGCGCCACCTCGAGGAACAGGTTCGGCCGGTCCAGCCCGGAGACCACCACCTCGGGCTCGGTCAGCCGCAGCCGGGCGATGATGTCGTCGCGTACGGGCGGGGAGGCCGTGGCGGTCAGCGCCACCACCGGAGGCCGGCCGATGCCGTCGATGAGGTGACCCAGCGCCAGGTAGTCCGGGCGGAAGTCGTGCCCCCAGGCGGAGATGCAGTGCGCCTCGTCGATCGCCACCAGCGCCGGCTTCAGCGACTTCACCTCGGCCATCCGGTCCGGGTTGGCGAGCTGCTCCGGGGTGATGAAGAGGAACTCGGCCCGCCCCTCGCGGATCTCGGTGATCGCCTGCGACTGCTGGGCGGCCGACTCGTTCGAGCTGATCCGCACCGCACGCAGCTCCGGCCGCTGCCGCTCGTTGAGCGCCGCGATCTGGTCCTGCTGAAGGGCGAGCAGCGGGGAGATCACCACGGTCGGGCCGGGGATCAGGCTGGCCGGGATCTGGTAGATCGCCGACTTGCCGGCGCCGGTGGGCAGCACCACCAGGGCGTCACGGCGCTTCATGACCGCCCGCATGGCGGCCAACTGGTGGGGCCGCAGTGCGGTCCAGCCGAAGAGGCTCTTGGCCGCGCGGCGCAGTGTCGTGGAGTGCGTGGACAGTTTCATCGAGGGCCGGAGGTACCCCCGGCGATCAGCGCCGAAACCGCGCTCCGTTGTGTAAGGAAGGGCCCCTTCCTATCGCGTACGCGATAGGAAGGGGCCCTTCCTTACACCTGAGGTGGCGGTCAGCGTACGCGGGGGAACACCTCGCGCTGGTAGAGGTCGAGCAGGCCCTGCCAGTTCGGGCCGGTGTTGGCCACGTAGACCTCGTCGAAGCCGGCCTTGGCGTACTGGTCGATCTTCGCCAGATGCGCGTCGGTGTCCCGCCCGCAGACGAAGGCGTCCTTCATCGCCTCGGGGCGGACCAGCTGGCCGGCCTGCTCGAAGTGTCGCGGCGAGGGCAGCACCTGGGACAGCTCGCCGGGCACCCCGGCGTTCGGCCAGCGCTCGTACGCGATCCGCACGCCCTCCTCCTCGGTCTGGGCGTACGCCGCCTTGAAGCCGGCCTGGCACGGCTTGTCGCCGCCGCCGTTCTCCCGGAACCGCTGGACGAGTTCGGCGTCGGGTGAGGTGTTGACGAAGCCGTCGCCGATGCGGGCGGCGAGGTCGACGGCCTTGGGGCCGAAGCCCGAGACGTAGACCGGCGGGGGAGTGTCCGGCAGGGTGTAGATCCGGGCGTGCTCGACGGTGTAGTGCTTGCCGTGGTGGTTGACGAAGCCGCCCCGCCACAGCTCGCGCATCACCTCGACGGCCTCCTCCAGCATCTCCAGCCGGACGTCGGCCTGCGGCCAGGCGTCGCCGAGGATGTGCTCGTTGAGCGCCTCGCCGCTGCCCACCCCGAGCACGAACCGCCCGGAGTGCAGGACCGCGCTGGTGGCCGCCGCCTGCGCCAGGACGGCCGGGTGGATGCGCACGGTCGGGCAGGTCACGGCGGTGGTGACCGGGAGCTGGCAGACCTGGCTGAGCGCGCCGATCACCGACCAGACGAAGGGGCTCTGCCCCTGCGCGTCCGTCCACGGGTGGTAGTGGTCGGAGATCCAGAGCGCCTCGAAGCCGGCCCGCTCCGCGCTGCGCGCCTGCTCCAGCAGCTCGGCCGGCGTGTACTCCTCGGTGGACAGAAAGTAGCCGATCCTCATCGTTCCCCCTTGCCGTGTCGTACCGGTCCAACGAGGCAGGCGGTACCCCGACGGCCGCCGTCGAACCGCGGTGCCGGCGCCGGGCGGCGCCTCAGCGCCGGAACATCGCGCGGATCGCGGCGAGCAGCAACAGGCCACCGACGACCAGGCCGAGCAGGCGTACGCCGGGGATGTCGGCCGGGCTCGTGGCGTCGGCCAGCAGCAGGGGATCCATCCCCGAACTGTCCCCAGCGCCGCGCCCGACGGCAACTGTAAGGTTTATTGACTATTTCCTCGCACGGTGTGACCATGTCAGCACCGCCGCCGGTGGCGGGCCGCCGGGCGCGGAGAAGACGGGGGTACGACGACCGCATGAGCGAGCGACACATCAGCCACCACACCGGCGGGCCGGCGTGAGCGGGCGCGACGGGAGCCTGACGGCCCTGGCCGCCGCCGTCCTCCAGCCGGGATTCGTCGGCACCACGCCGCCACCCTGGATCTGCCGCTGGCTCGGCGAGGGCCTCGGCTCCGTGGTGCTCTTCGCCCGCAACGTGGTCGACCCCGAGCAGGTGGCCGCCCTCACCGCCACCCTGCGCGCCGAGCGCCCCGACGTCGTCGTCGCCATCGACGAGGAGGCCGGCGACGTCACCCGGATCGAGTCCGCCCGGGGCAGCTCCCGGCCCGGCAACTTCGCCCTCGGCGCGGTGGACGACCCGGCGCTGACCGAGGAGGTCGCCCGCGACCTGGGCGCCGACCTCGCCGCGCTGGGGATCACCCTCGACTACGCCCCCGACGCCGACGTCAACTCCAACCCGGCCAACCCGGTGATCGGCGTACGCGCCTTCGGCGCCGAGCCGGCGCTGGTCGCCCGGCACACCGCCGCCTGGGTACGCGGCCTCCAGTCGGGCGGGGTCGCCGCCTGCGCCAAGCACTTCCCGGGGCACGGCGACACCCAGGTCGACTCGCACCACGACCTGCCCCGGATCGGCGCCGACCGGGCCCGCCTCGACGCCGTGGAGCTGGCCCCGTTCCGGGCCGCCGTGGCCGCCGGGGTGCAGGCCGTGATGACCGGCCACCTGTTGGTGCCGGCGCTGGACCCGGAGCTGCCCGCCACCCTCAGCAACCGGATCCTGGGCGGGCTGCTCCGCGACGAGCTGGGCTTCTCCGGCGTCGTGGTCACCGACGCGGTGGAGATGCGGGCGGTCGCCGACCGGTACGGCTTCGCGGCCACGGCCGTGCGCGCCCTCGCCGCCGGCGCCGACGCGATCTGCGTCGGCGGGGAGCGCGCCGACGAGGGGACGGCCCGGCTGCTGCGGGACGCCATCGTCGCCGCGGTCGTCGCCGGCGATCTGCCCGAGGAGCGCCTCGCCGAGGCGGCCAAGCGGGTGGGGGAGCTCGCCGCCTGGACGGTGGCCGCCCGGGCCGAGCGGCCGTCCCGGTCCCGCCCGAGCGCCGCCGGCTCGGCCGTCGGGCTGGCCGCCGCCCGCCGGGCGCTGCGGGTCACCACCGCGCCCGCCGGCGTCGGCGCGCTGCCGCTGACCGGTCCCGTCCACGTGGTCGAGTTCGAGCCGCCGCGCAACATCGCGATCGGTCCGGAGACCCCGTGGGGGCTCGCCGCCCCGCTGGCCGACCTGCTCGCCGGCACCACCACCGTCCGCTACGCCGAGGCCGACGTGCCCGCCGACCCGACCGCCGGGGCGGCCGGCCGGTGCGTGGTGCTGGTGGTGCGCGACCTGCACCGGCACGACTGGATGCGGGCGTCGGTGAGCCGTGCGCTGGCCGCCCGTCCGGACGCGGTCGTGGTCGAGCTGGGCGTGCCCGAGCTGGTCACCGGCGCGGTCCACGTCGCCACCCACGGCGCCACCCGGGCCGCCGCCCACGCCGCCGTCGGGCTGCTGACGGGTCGCTGACCGCTCCTGCGCCCCCGACCGGTGCCCCCGGGCTACGGCTCGGGGGTGACCAGGTCGGCGTACTCGGGGTGGCGGCCGATGAAGGCCGCCATGAACGGGCAGCGCGGCACCACCGTCGTGCCGCGTTCGCGCAGCTGGTCGAGGGTGCCCCGGACCAGGGCCGCGCCGACGCCCATGTTCTGGAACCTCGGGTCGACCTCGGTGTGGGTGAAGACCAGCACCTCGCCGCGCGGCAGGTACGCGGTGAACCCGGCCAGCGCGTCGTCGACCAGGATCTCGAACCGGTGCTTGGCGGGATTGTCCTCGACCAGGGTGCTCACCCGGCCATTCTGCCCCCGCGACCGGCGAGCCGGTCCAGTTCGCCGAGCAACCGGTCCACCTCTTCCGCCGTGTTGTAGTGGTAGAGGCTGGCGCGCACCGCCCCGCCGCTGTCGCGCAGCCCCATCGCCTGGAAGTACTCGTACGCGTAGTAGTCGCCGGCGGAGAGGCAGAAGCCGGCCGCGCCCAGCTCCTCCTGGGTCCGCTGCGGGGAGAGCCCGGCCAGCCGGAAGGACACCGTCGGGCAGCGCCGGGCGGGGGAGCCGAGCACCGTGACGCCGGGCAGCGCGGCCAGCCCGGCGAGCAGCCGGTCCAGCAGCGACTCCTCGTACGCCCGCGCGGCACCCAGCCCCGCGACCAGCCGCTCGCGGCGGCTCCCGGTGGCCGTCGGGTCCAGCCCGGCCAGGTGGTCCACGGCGGCGGCCACGCCGGCCAGTAGGGGGAAGCTCGGGGTGCCGTACTCGAAACGGTCCGGCACCGCGTCGGACGACGGCAGCAGCTTCGCCGGGCGCAGCCGCTCCCACGTCGCCGGGGCGGCCACCATCGCGGCCAGGTGCGGCCCGGACCACTTGTACGCGCTGGTGACCAGGAAGTCGGCGCCCAGCGCGGCGATGTCGGTGGGCCCGTGCGGCACCGAGTGCACGCCGTCGACGCAGACCAGCGCGCCGGCGGCGTGCGCGGTCGCGGCGATCGCCGCCACGTCCGGGACGGTGCCGGTCGTGTTGCTGCCCGCGGTCACCGCGACCAGCCGGGTCCGCTCGCCGACCAGTTCCGCGTAGCGGGCCGTCGGCAGCTCGGCGGTGTCCCGGTCGAACTCGGCCCAGCGCACCGTCGCGCCGGCGGCCTCGGCGGCCTGCACCCAGGGCCGTACGTTCGCGTCGTGGTCGAGCCGGGACACCACGACCTCATCGCCGGGCCGCCAGCCGGCACCCAGGGTGCGGGCCAGGGTGTACGTCAGCGCGGTGGCGCTCGGCCCCAGCACCACCCCGTCGGGTTCGGCGCCGAGCAGGTCGGCCACGGCCGAGCGGGCGGCGGTCACCATCTCCAGCGAGCGCCGGCCGGGCGCGAAGGCGGCGCTGCGGTTGCCCACCGCCGCGCGCATGGCGGCGGTGACCGCGTCGACGACTCCGGCGGCGGTCTGGGTGCCCCCGGCGCCGTCGAGGTGGACGAAGCCCTCGGCGAGGGCGGGGTAGGCGGCCCGGGTGCGGGCGATGTCGAACGGCATGCCGGGACCCTAACGCCCCGCCCCGGGCGCCCCACCTGGGCGGATGATCACGCCCTGCCGGAGTGGCCCGCGTCTCGTACCCTTGGCGGGGTGACGAACCGACGTGTTGCCTTCCCGCTGACCCCCACCCGCCGGGCCGCCGGCCTGTTGGCCGGCCTGGCGCTCGGCGCCGCCGTGCTCGCCGGCTGCAGCTCCGAGGGCGCCAGCACCGACTGCGGTCTGGACGCCTGCACCGTCACCTTCGACCGGGGCGTGGACGCCAGCGCCACCATCCTCGGGGTGGAGGCCAAGCTGATCGGTGCGCAGGGCGACCAGGTCACCGTCGAGGTCGCCGGCGAGCAGCTGTCGCTGACGACGGGCCAGCAGGCCACCGAGGTCGGCGGCTTCGCGGTGACGCTGGACAGCGTCACCGACCAGGAGGTCAAGATCCGGGTGTCGAGGAATCCCGGCAACTGATCCGTCGGGGCGGCGGTGGCCGACGTTTGGAAATCTTCGTATTCGGTGATTGAGGCGCCATGTCACTCACCCGGAATGCCGAAGCCACCGCCTCCCGTACGGCGAACAGCAGGTGGCTCGAGTTGTTGGCCAGAGTCGGTTTCATCGGCTACGGCATCGTGCACCTCCTGTTCGCCTGGCTGGCGTTGCAGATCGCGTTCGGCAAGGCCGGCGACGACGGCGACCAGTCCGGCGCGCTGCGCACCATCGCCGCCCAGCCGCTGGGCAAGTTCCTCGTCGTCACCATCGCGGTCGGCCTGCTCGCCATGGCGATCTGGCAGGCGCTGGAGGCGGCCGTCGGGCACCGCGCCGAGCGCGGCAAGGAGCGCGTCTGGGAGCGGGTCGCCTCGGCGGGACGCACTGTCGTCTACCTCTACTTCGCCTGGACGGCCTTCAAGGTCTTCAAGGACGCCGGCTCCAACAGCGCCGACCAGCAGGAGGCGCTGACCGGCAAGCTCATGGAGTCCTCCGGCGGCCGCTGGCTGGTCGGTCTGGCCGGGCTCGTGCTCGCCGCGATCGGCGTCGGCCTGGTGATCTACGGGCTGATCAAGCGCTTCGAGAAGCACCTCAAGACCGGTGAGATGAACGCCAAGACGCGCCAGCTCACCCGCCGGCTGGGCATGGCCGGTTACATCGCCAAGGGCGTCGCGTACGGCATCTCCGGCCTGCTGATCATCCTGGCCGCCGTCAACTACGACCCCGAGAAGGCCCGCGGTCTGGACGCGGCACTGCGCACGCTGCGCGACCAGGCGTACGGCCAGATCCTGCTCACCCTGGTGGCGCTCGGTATCGCCGCCTTCGGCGTCTTCTGCTTCCTGCAGTCCCGGTATCGCAAGGTCTGAGCCTGGTCGATTCCGGCGTCGCCGGGCACTATTGGGCCTTTGCCCGAAGCACGTGTCCGGCGCCAGGAGGAGGAAGAAACCTGTGCAGAGCTACCTCGGGACGATCGTCGCCGCGCTCGCCGCGGCGGCGATCGCCTTGTTCGCGGTCGAGGTCGCGCACCGCGTGATCCGGCGGGTCGGTCGGCGCTCGCTGCTGCTGACCGAGCTCACCGACCACGCGCACCGGTCGATCCAGGTCGCCGCCACCGTCGTCGCCGTCCAGTTCGCCGTGCGGTTCAGCACCGGCTACGCGGTCGGCGACCAGTGGCGGCAGGTGCTGCTGCACCTGCTGGTGCTCGGCGTGATCGCCAGCGTCGCCTGGCTGGTCGCCTCGCTGCTCGTCGTGGCGGAGGACACCGCACTGGCCCGGTTCCGGGTGGACGTGCCGGACAACCGGCACGCGCGGCGGGTGCGGACCCAGGTGGTCATGCTGCGCCGGTTGACGATCGCGGTGATCGTCGTGCTGGCGGTGGGCGTGATGCTGATGACCTTCCCGGCCGTACGCGGCATCGGCGCCGGCGTGCTGACCAGCGCCGGTGTGGTCGGTGTGGTCGCCGCGCTGGCCGCGCAGAGCCTGCTGGGCAACGTCTTCGCCGGGCTCCAGCTCGCCTTCAGCGACGCGGTCCGCCTCGACGACGTCGTGGTGGTCGAGGGGGAGTGGGGCCGCATCGAGGAGCTGACGCTCAGCTACGTGGTCGTGCAGATCTGGGACGACCGGCGGCTGATCCTGCCCACCTCGTACTTCACCAGCAAGCCGTTCCAGAACTGGACCCGCACCGAGGCGGCGGTGCTGGGCACCGCCGAGTTCGACGTCGACTGGGCGGTGCCGGTGCAGGCCATGCGGGAGGAGCTGCGCCGCCTCGTCGAGGGCACCGAGTTGTGGGACGGCCGGGTCTGCGTGCTCCAGGTGACCGATGCGACCGGCGGGACGATCAAGGTGCGTGCCCTCGTGAGCGCCGCCGACGCCGGCAGCCTCTGGGACCTGCGCTGCCTGGTCCGCGAGCACCTGGTCGCCTGGATCCGGGACCACCGGCCGACCGCCATGCCCCGGATGCGTACCGAGATCGGGGACGCCGAGAGCAACCTGGCGTGGCAGTGGGTACGCCCCCGCCGGCCGGTGCGCCGGCTCAACGACCCCGAGGTGCCCGACGACGCGCGGGTCTTCGGCGGCAGCGACGACGGCGACGCCCGCAGCGAGGCCTTCGTGGGCCCCGACGAGCCCGCCGAATCCCGCCGCTGACCACCCTCCCCCTCCTTTCCCACCCCACCCCACCCGGTCCCGCCCCACCCGGTCCCGCCCCGCCCGGTCCCGCCCCGCCCGGTCCCACCCCGCCCCAAGGGCGGGCCGCCCCGCTGGACGCGGCCGCGCCCGCCCAAGGGGCGGCGTCGATCATGCAGTTGTGGTCCCCCGCAAAAGGGGCATCGCTCGGATAAAGCCCACCACAAC